>JANQNV010000265.1 GCA_028279425.1 Longimicrobiales bacterium
GATCACGCCGATCGCCATGGACACGGAGCTGCGGTTCGCGATTCGCGAAGGCGGTCGCACCGTCGGCGCCGGCGTCGTCACCGAGATCATCGAGTAGTCACGGTCTCCGGACCAGAGGACTGAACTGAAATGGCCGACAGGATTCGAATTCGACTGAAGGCGTTCGATCACTGGGTCGTGGATCAAACCGCGGCCGACATCGTGCGAACGGCTCAGAAGACGGGGGCGAGCGTGCGGGGACCGATCCCGCTCCCCACCCGCCGCGAGCGGTGGACGGTGCTCAAGTCTCCCCATGTCGATAAGAAGAGCCGGGAGCAGTTCGAACTTCGTACGCACAAGCGTCTGATCGACATCGTGGACAGCCGTCCGCAGACGATCGATGCCCTGACGAAGCTCGACCTGCCGGCCGGCGTGGACGTCGAGATCAAGGTCGATTGACGATGGCCGGAATCATTGGAAGGAAGGTCGGGATGACGCGCGTCTTCGACGAGAACGGAGCCCAGGTGCCCGTGACCGTCATCGAGGCCGGACCGTGTCCCGTCACACAGATCAAGACCGACGAGACGGATGGGTATCAGGCCGTGCAGCTCGGCTTCGGGGCGCAGAAGGCGAAGCGTGCTTCGAAGGCCGAGCTCGGGCACGTCGCTGCCGCCGGCCTCGAGGCTGCGCCCCGGATTCTCCGGGAGCTTCCCGCCAACGGCGAGAGCTACGAGCTCGGTCAGACGCTGACCGTCGAGCAGTTCGAAGCCGGTGACCGGGTCAAGGTCACGGGGACCTCGAAGGGCCGCGGCTTCCAGGGCGTCGTGAAGCGGTATGGCTTCGCGGGTCGCCCGGGCGGGCACGGTCACCCGATGTCCCGCAACCCGGGTTCGCTCGGGCCGGGTACCGACCCCTCCCGCGTGATCAAGGGCAAGAAGCTGCCCGGTCAGATGGGGGGAGCTCGGACCACCATCCGCAATTTGACCGTGGTCAAGGTCGACGGCGATCGGAATCTGCTCTTCATCAAGGGCGGTGTTCCAGGCTCGCGTGACAGCTACGTTCTCATCACGAAGTGACCCATGTACAAAGCACGCTACTATAAGACGGACGGCAAGAAGGGGCGGGCCCGGGCTCTCCCGGACGTGCTCTTCGACGGCGTCGTCAACGAAGGGGTCCTTCATCAGGTGGTGAAGGCGTACCTCGCGAACCAGCGGCAGGGCACGCACGCCGGCAAGAACCGCAGTGCGGTATCGGGCGGAAGCCGCAAGCCGTGGCGCCAGAAGGGCACGGGTCGCGCCCGCCAGGGCACGATCCGCGCGGCCCAGTGGACCGGTGGAGGCCGCGCCTTCCCGGCGATCCCCCACTCGTGGAATCAGAAGGTGCCGCGCAAGGTCCGCGCGCTCGCTCGCCGCTCGGCGTTCAACGCCCGGGCCGAGGCCGAGCGGGTGGTGCTCGTCGACGGGTTCGAGATGGATCTTCCGAAGACCTCGCAGCTGCGCGACTACCTCGCTGCGATCGAGCTCGGCGGTACGAAGGTGCTCGTGTTGACCGACGGCCAGAAGCAGAACGTCTACCTCTCCGGCCGGAATCTCCCGGAGGTCGAGGTGAGGGTGTTCGGGACCGAGTCCGTCTACGACATCCTCTGGGCCGACACGGTCGTCATCGAGCGCGAGGCGATCGACGGGATCGAGACCGCTGCTCCGGCCGAGGCTGCTGCTCCGAAGGCCGAAGAGCCGACGGCCGCGCCCCCCGTGGTCGAGGAGCCTGCCCCTGAGGAGGTCGCCGACGAGGAGCCGGTCGCCGAGGCGGCCGATGCGGAAGAGCCGGTCGCCGACGAGCCGGTCGCCGAGGCGGCCGATGCGCCTGCCGCTGCGGAAGAGCCGGTCGCCGAAGACGATGAGGAGAAGGACGATGCGTGATCCACGTGATGTGATCGTTCAACCGGTCATCACCGAAAAGAGCGCCCGGGCGATCGAGGAGTCGAACGTCTACACCTTCGTGGTGTCGAAGGCGGCCAACAAAATCGAGATCGGGCACGCCGTCGAGAAGCTGTGGGACGTCAAGGTGACCGACGTGCGCACGATGGTCTACGCGGGCAAGGCGCGCCGGGCCATGATGGGCCGGATGAGCCGCAACCGTAACATCGGCCGCCGTCCGTCCTTCAAGAAGGCCATGGTGACCCTCGCCGAGGGTGACCACATCGAGTTCTACGAAGTCGGTTGAGGGGCTGAACGATGGCGATCAAGAAATTCAAGCCGATGACCCCGGGTACGCGCTTCCGGTCGACGCTCACCGGGTCGGAGATCACCCGCGAGGGTCCCGAGAAGTCGCTCGTGGAATCGAAGAAGCGCTCGAGCGGTCGCAACCACCACGGGCGGATCACGGTCCGGCGCCGGGGTGGGGGCCACAAGCGGAAGTACCGGCGCATCGACTTCAAGCGTGACAAGTTCGGCGTGCCGGGGCGGATCACCGCGATCGAGTACGACCCCAATCGCACCGCCAACATCGCGTTGATCACCTACGCCGATGGCGAGAAGCGCTACATCCTGCACGTGCGCGGCACCAAGGTGGGCGACCCGGTCATGGCCGGGCCCGAGTCCGACATCAAGCCGGGCAACGCCCTGCCGTTGGAGCGGATCCCGCTGGGTACCACGGTGCACAATGTGGAGCTGAAGCCGCAGAAGGGTGGCCAAATGGCCCGTTCGGCCGGGGCCGGTGTGCAGATCGTGGCGAAGGAGGGCGACTACGTCACCCTTCGTCTGCCCTCGACCGAGATGCGCCGCGTACACAAGCGATGCATGGCAACGATCGGCCAGATCGGTAACGTCGACCACGAGCTCACCTCGGTGGGCAAGGCGGGAGCCACGCGCTGGCGCGGCCGCCGTCCCAAGGTTCGCGGCGTGGCCATGAACCCTGTCGACCACCCGCTGGGTGGTGGAGAAGGCCGTACGTCGGGAGGCCGTCCGCCGGTGTCGCCCTGGGGCACGCCCGACGGCAAGAAGACCCGGCACAAGAAGAAGAAGTCGAACAAGTTCATCGTGCGCGGCCGCAAGCGCGGCAAGGCCACGAAGAGCTGACGGCTGCCAACCCTCGAGGACGGATCGACATGGCGCGTAGCATCAAGAAGGGCCCGTACATCGATGACAAGCTCCTCCTGAAGGTGGAGGTCATGAACTCGCGGAACGAGAAGAAGGTCGTGAAGACCTGGGCGCGCGCGTCCACCATCTCGCCCGAGTTCGTGGGGCACACCGTCGCGGTGCACAACGGCAACAAGTTCATCCCCGTGTACATCACGGAGAACATGGTGGGCCACAAGCTCGGCGAGTTCGCCCCGACCCGGTTGTTCCGGGGTCACGGGGGGAAGCTGGCCGACAAGCGGTCCAAGCGCTGATCGTGGTTCAGGAGACCAATGTGATGGAAGCCAGGGCAATCGCGCGGTTCGTGCGCATGAGTCCGCGCAAGGTTCGCCTCGTCGTGGACCAGATCCGCGGAAAGAGCGTCAACGACGCCTACGCGATCCTCCAGTTCTCGAAGAAGTCGGCCGCCGAGCCGGTGTCCAAGACGCTCCGGTCAGCCGTGGCGAACGCCCAGAATCGGGCGGAGGACCAGGGCGAGAGGGTCGACGTCGACGACATGGTCGTTCGCGAAGCCTTCGTGAACGAGGGTCCCACGCTGCGCCGCTTCCGCGCCGCCGCGATGGGCCGTGCCGCCCCGATTCGCAAGCGTACGAGCCACATCACCGTGGTCGTCGAAAGCAAGGACGCCTGATTTTATGGGACAGAAGACGCACCCGACCGGGTTCCGCCTCGGTATCGTCAAGGACTGGAGGTCGCGTTGGTACGCTGAGCGCGACTTCCCTCGGCTGCTCAAGGAAGACGACACCATCCGGAAGTATCTCTTCCGCCGGCTGTCGCACGCCGCGCTGGCCGACGTCGAGATCGAGCGCAAGCCGAGCAAGATCGTCGTGACGATCCACACGGCGCGGCCGGGCGTGGTGATCGGAAAGCGGGGCGCGGAGGTCGACAAGCTGCGCGACGAGCTCGCCGTGCTGACCAACAGCGAAATCTCGGTCAACGTCGAAGAGATCAAGCGGCCCGAGATCAACGCGCGCCTGGTGGCCGACAACGTCGCCCACCAGCTCCGTCAGCGAGTTTCGTTCCGCCGGGCCATGAAGCGGGCGGTGCAGAGCGCCATGCGTGCGGGTGCCGAGGGAATCAAGATCCAGTGCTCCGGTCGGCTGGGGGGTGCTGAGATCGCGCGAACCGAGGGCTACAACGAGGGGCGCGTGCCGTTGCACACCCTGCGCGCCGACATCGATTACGCTCAGCTCGATGCCTTCACGACCTACGGCACCATCGGCGTGAAGTGCTGGATCTTCAAAGGCGAAGTGGTTGAGGAGCGGCGCGGCCGCACCTACTCCACCGGCGCCTAAACCGGGATAGAACGATGCTGTCGCCGAAGAGAGTCAAGTACCGGAAGACCCACAAAGGGCGGATGCGGGGCAAGTCGCACCGCGGAAGCAAGGTGTCGTTCGGCGAGTTCGGTCTGCAGGCCACCGAGTGTGGCTGGATCACGAATCGCCAGATCGAGGCCGCTCGTGTCGCCATGACCCGCCACATCAAGCGTGGTGGTAAGGTCTGGATCCGGATCTTCCCCGATAAGCCGATCACCCAGAAGCCGGCCGAGACGCGGATGGGGAAAGGGAAGGGGAACCCCGAGAAGTGGGTCGCCGTGGTGAAGCCCGGGCGGGTCATGTTCGAGCTCGAGGGCGTGCCCGAGGCCGTGGCCCGGCGCGCGATGGAGCTCGCTTCCGCCAAGCTGCCCCTCAAGACGCGGTTCCTGGTGCGCGAGCGCCAGATCGGCACCTGACGGAGATAGAGATGAAGGCCGAAGAGATTCGAGACTGGGAGAATTCGGAGATCGATGCCCGTCTTGGCGAGCTGAAGGAGGAGCAGTTCCGGCTCCGCTTCCGCAACGCCACGATGGAGCTCGAGAATCCGCGGATCCTCCGTGAGATCCGGCGAGACATCGCCCGACTCAAGACCATTCTTCGCGAGCGCGAGCTCGCGGGCAACGACTGACCGAGCGTCCCATGGAAGAGACAGAAATCCAGTCTGCCGGTTCGGAAGCCAACGAGCGCGCCCGTCGCAAGACGCGGCTCGGCGTGGTGACCAGCGACAAGCAGGAAAAGACCGTGACCGTGAGCGTCGAGCGCCGGTTCCCGCACCCGCTGTATGGGAAGCAGGTGAAGCGCACGAAGAAGTACCACGCGCACGACGAGACCAACCAGTATCGGGTGGGTGACACCGTGCGGATCGTCGAGACTCGCCCGCTGTCGCGGACCAAGCGCTGGCGTGTGGTCGAGCTCGTCGAGCGGCCCGAGTGATCGGAGAACCGACATGATCCAGCAAGAATCCGTCCTCCGCATCGCCGACAACAGTGGCGCCAAGTCCGCGCTCTGCATCCGCGTGCTCGGGGGTTCGAAGCGCCGGTACGCCCGCGTGGGCGACGTGATCGTCGCGACCGTCAAGGACGCCATCCCGAATGCCGCCGTGAAGAAGGGCGATGTCGTGAAGGCCGTCGTCGTGCGCACGAGCAAGGAGATGCGTCGGCGCGACGGGACCTACATCCGCTTCGACGACAATGCCGCCGTCATTCTCAACCAGAATGGGGAGCCGCGCGGGACGCGCATTTTCGGCCCAGTGGGCCGTGAGCTTCGCGAGAAGCGCTACATGAAGATCGTCTCGCTCGCCCCAGAGGTGCTCTGATGAAGCACAAGAAGCCCGCTGCCCGGCAGCGAAAGATCAAGATTACGCGAGGTGACCGGGTCCGGGTGATCCGGGGCAACAGCCGGGACCAGGAGGGCACGGTGCTGCGGGTGCTGGCCGACTCGTCGTCCGTGATCGTCGAGGGGGTCAACATGCGCAAGAAGCACATGCGTCCCTCTCAGTCGAACCCGGATGGGGGAATCATCACCCTGGAGGCACCGATCCACCTGTCGAACGTGATGCTCGTGGACCCGACGTCGGGGGAAGCCAGCCGCGTTCGCACCCGCCTCGAAGAGGACGGCACGAAGGAGCGCATCGCCGTCAAGTCCGGCAACCCGATCCCCCGTGCCGTCTGACGACGGGATCGTCGCCGCTCACGCGCGAACGCGGGTGTGAATCGTCCACCTGCGCGACCGCCACACACTACGTGGGATGCGGTCCCACGACATGAGAGCCATGGAAGCACAACCTAGACTTCTCGAGCACTACAACAGCCACGTCCGGCCGCGGATGACGGAGCTGTTCGGGTACACGAACCCGAATCAGGTCCCCACCATCACGAAGGTGAAGCTGAACGTGGGCGTGGGTGAGGCCAGCAAGAACCAGAAGCTCCTCGAGTCGGTCGTGGAGGAGCTCGGGCTCATCTCCGGTCAGAAGGCCGTGGTGACCCGGGCGCGTCGGTCGATCTCGAACTTCCAGCTGCGCGAGGGTATGCCGGTCGGCGCGGCGGTGACGCTGCGCAGCCGGCGCATGTTCGAGTTCCTCGATCGCCTCGTTTCGGTCGCGATCCCCCGCATCCGGGACTTCCGCGGGCTCAGCACGCGATCGTTCGATGGGCGCGGCAACTACACGATGGGCGTCAAGGAACAGATCATGTTTCCCGAGATCGACTACGATCGGGTGAACAAGATCCACGGGATGGACATCTCCGTCGTGACGAGCACCGACAAGGACGACGAGGCGCTCGCGCTGTTGCGGGAGATGGGATTCCCGTTCCGCGGAGAAGAGCCCGTCATCATCGGGGCGAACGGTGCGTGAGCGAACGCAGTGGGCGCCCGCCGCATGCGCGGGCCGGAATGGTGAGGGATCGTTGGAGGACGGGTGCGGTCGCGCCCGCGCCTTCATGGGAAACTTCGGAAGTCAAGCTGGTAAGGGGCAGATAGCCGTATGATGACGGATCCGATCGCAGACATGCTGACGCGCCTGCGCAACGCCGGTTCGGCCGGCCACCGCTGGGCCGACATGCCTGTCTCGAAGCTGAAGGTCGAGGTCGCGAAGCTGCTCAAGGAGCACTCCTTCGTGTTCGACTACAAGGTGTTGAACGACGGAGGCTTTGGACTGCTCCGCGTATACCTGAAGTATCACGAGGACGGGCCGGTCATTCGGCACCTCGAGCGCGTCTCCCGACCGGGTCGTCGGCACTACGTGGGGGTCGCCGACATCCCGCGGGTGCGCAACGGTCTCGGCATGGCGATCCTGTCGACCTCTCGCGGACTCATGTCCGACCGGAGTGCGCGTCAGGAAGGCGTCGGTGGCGAGCTCATGGCGCTCGTCTGGTAGCGGAGAAGAACGATGTCGCGAATTGGAAAGCAGCCGGTTGCGCGCCCGAAGGGCGTCGACGTGTCGCTCGATGGGCGCACGCTCCGGGTGAAGGGCTCCAAGGGTGAACTCACCATGGACGTCCACCCGGACATGACCCTCGAGATCGACGAGTCCGAGGTGCGTGTGACGCGCCCGTCGGATCTTCCCCGCCACAAGGCGCTCCACGGGCTGACGCGATCGCTCGTGGCCAACATGGTGGAGGGGGTCACGGAGGGGTTCTCCCGCACGCTGGAAATCGTGGGCGTGGGGTACCGCGCCGAGATGAAGGGGAAGTCGCTCGGCCTCAGCCTCGGCTTCTCGCACCCCGTCACGTACGATCCGCCGGAGGGGGTCTCGATCGAGACGCCCAACCAGACCACGATCGTCGTGAAGGGGGCCGACAAGCAGGCGGTGGGTCAGGCGGCCGCAGTCATTCGCGGCTTCCGCCCGCCGGAGCCCTACAAGGGCAAGGGTGTCCGCTACCAGGGTGAACAGATCCGCCGCAAGGCCGGAAAGACGGCAGGGGCCTGATCATGAGTTCGTTTGCGAAGCAGAAGAAGAGCCGCAGCACGTCGCGGCAGCGCCGCCACCGCAGCATCCGGAATCGGATCTCGGGCACGGCCGCACGCCCTCGGCTCGTGATTTTCCGGTCGCTCAAGAACATCGAGGGGCAGCTCGTCGACGACGAGGCCGGACGCACGTTGCTCGGTCTCAGCACCCTTCACCCCGACCTCCGCGCGTTCGAGGCCGAGGGCGACAACCGGAAGGTCGAGCACGCCTTCACCGCGGGGAAGCTCCTCGGTGAGCGCGCCAAGGAAGCTGGAATCGAATCCGTGGTGTTCGACCGCGGTGGATACAAGTACCACGGCCGGGTCAAGGCGTTCGCCGACGGTGCCCGCGAGGGAGGTCTGAAGTTCTGATGGCCAGAGACAGAAAGCAGAGCCGGGACCGGGATTCGAACCTGGTCGAGAACGTCATCCACATCAATCGCGTCGCGAAGGTGGTGAAGGGTGGGCGGCGCTTCTCCTTCTCGGCCCTCGTGGCGGTCGGCGACCAGGCCGGCAACGTCGGGATTTCGCTCGCCAAGGCGAACGAGGTGTCGGAGGCCATCCGCAAGGCCCTCGATCGGGCTCGGCGGAGTATGGTGAAGGTGCCGGTCGTCAACGGGACCATTCCGCACGGCATCCTCGGTCAATGGGGAGCGGGGCAGGTGCTCCTGCGTCCGGCGGCGCCCGGTACGGGCGTCATCGCGGGCGGGGCGGTCCGCGCCGTGCTCGAGGCCGCCGGGGTGACCGATGTGCTCACCAAGAGTCTGGGAACGAACAACCCGATCAACGTCGCCCGCGCAACCATGCAGGGGCTGACGCACCTCGTCACGGCCGAGCAGGCTGCGGCGGAACGGGGGATTTCGGTCGAAGAGCTGGGAGTGGCCCGTCATGGCTGAATCGAAGAAGCTCCACATCACGCAGGTCCGCAGTGGGATCGGGCGACAGACGAAGCACCGTCGCACGCTCGAGGCCCTCGGGATCCGTCGCCATCAGCAGAGTGTAGTCCACGACGACACGCCCGCGATTCGCGGGATGCTTCGCCAGGTGAGCTACCTCGTCTCGGTCGAAGAGATCGAGGAGTAAGGGGGAATCATGGCTGAATTGCATGACCTGAGCCCGGTACCCGGCTCTCGCAAGAACCGCAAGCGCGTCGGCCGCGGGCCCGGTTCGGGCACCGGCAAGACGTCGGGGCGCGGTGAGAAGGGTCAGAAGGCTCGCTCGGGCGGAGGGATCCCGGCCGGATTCGAGGGTGGGCAGATGCCGCTCCACCGCCGGATCCCCAAGCGCGGCTTCACGAACTTCAATCGGGTCGAGTATCAGGTGGTCAACGTTGGATCGCTCGATGCGCTCGGGGGTGCCGTGGATGGTCGGGCCCTTCGTGACGCCGGGCTGGTCCGCTCGCTCCGGCAACCGATCAAGATCCTGGGTGACGGCGAGCTCTCGACGGCCGTGCAGGTGACCGCGCACGCCTTCAGCAAGAGCGCCCGCGCGAAGATCGAGGCCGCGGGCGGTTCCGCTACGGTGCTCGGCGCCGCGGATCAGGCGTAGTTCGCGATGGACAACTGGCTCGCGAAGCTGTGGCGATCTCCCGAGGTCCGTGAGAAGCTGACCTTCACGGTCTTCATGCTCCTGATCTACCGGATCGGTGCCCACATCGCGGTTCCGGGCCTCGACGTGACCGCGCTGCAGGAGCAGTTCGGTCAGCTTCAGGGGACCCTGTTCGGCGTCTACGACATGTTCACCGGGGGCGGACTGAGCCGTGCGACGATCTTCGCGCTCGGCATCATGCCGTATATCTCGGCGTCGATCATGTTCCAGCTCCTCGCCGCCGTCTTCCCGACGGTCGAGAAGCTGCAGAAGGACGGAGACGACGGCCGGAAGAAGCTCACCCAGTGGACCCGCTACACCACCGTCGCCCTGGCGGCCATGCAGGGATACGGCTACGCGGCGTTCCTCCAGAGCTTCCCCGATGCGGTGCGGTCGCCGGGCATCATGTTCGTGTTCACCACGGTGCTCATGCTCACCGTGGGTGCCGTGTTCGTGATGTGGCTCGGTGAGCAGATCACGGATCGGGGCGTGGGCAACGGGATGAGTCTGCTGATCTTCTTCAGCATCATCCAGGGTCTGCCGAGCGAGATGGTTCGCACCTGGGAGTCGTTCCGCCTCGGGGAGATCGGGCCCTTCGCCCTCGCCGCCCTGGTCGCGGTGATCATCGCGGTGAGCGCCGGTGTCGTCGCGATGACGATGGCCGCGCGGAAGATCCCGGTTCAGATCCCGCGCAAGGTCGTGGGGCGGGGTCGGATCCAGGAGGGACAGAAGAGCTTCATCCCGCTGCGCGTGAACTCGGCGGGCGTGATGCCGATCATCTTCGCCCAGTCGTTCATCATCGTGCCGGGTACGATCGCCGCCTTCAGCTCGTTCGCGTTCCTGAACTCGCTGTCCGACATCTTCCAGCCGAACAACTGGATCTACTACACGACGTACGGGCTCCTGATTCTGTTCTTCACGTACTTCTACACTGCGATCATCTTCAACCCGGTGGATCTCGCGGAGAACCTGAAGAAGCAGGGGGCGTTCGTGCCCGGTGTGAAGCCGGGTGCTCGTACGGCGGAGTACATCGACCGGGTCCTGACCCGGGTGACGTTGCCGGGTTCGATCTACCTCGCGCTGATCGCGCTTCTGCCGTTCTGGATCTTCGACATCTTCGGCATCACGACGTTCATCTTCGGAGGCACGAGCCTCCTGATCGTCGTCGGCGTCGGGCTCGACACCGTGCAACAGATCCAGCAGCTCCTGCTGGTTCGCCACTACGACGGCTTCATGAAGAAGGGTCGGGTGAAGATGCGCGGTCGTCAGCGCTACATGTAGGGGCGGGCGATGATCGTCATTCTGCTCGGTCCCCCTGGCGTCGGGAAGGGTACCCAGGGCGTGATCCTCTGTGAGCGCACCGGGCTCCGCCACCTCTCGACCGGCGATCTCCTGCGCAGGGCTCGCCGCGAGGGTACGCCGCTCGGCAAGGAAGCCCAGGGATACATGGACCGGGGCGAGCTCGTGCCGGACTCCGTGATCATCGGGATGGTGCGCGAGGCGCTCGCGACCGCGTCGGGCCCCGGCGTCGTCTTCGACGGCTTCCCGCGCACGGTCGCGCAGGCGGAGGCACTCGACCAGGTGCTCGGCGAGCTCGGCCGTGACGTCGGCCGGGTGATGGTGCTCCGCGCAGACGACGAGGTGCTCGTGAAGCGCCTCGCGGGACGGCGGAGCTGCACGGAGTGTGGCGCGGTCTTCAACGTGCACTTCAATCCGCCGGCGCAGGAAAACGTCTGCGACCGATGCGCTTCGCAGCTGACCCACCGTGCCGACGACAACCCCGAAACGGTTCGCAACCGCCTCGAGGTGTACCGCGAGCTGACCGAGCCGCTCATCGCCTTCTACGAGGACGCGGGGGCGCCGGTGCGCTACATCGAGGGTGATCAGCCGGTCGACGACGTCCAGCAGGCGCTCGCTGCGGCGCTGGACGACGACTCGTGATCCATCTTCGCAGCGACGCCGAAATCGCGTCGATCGGGCGCGGCGGGTCGATCATCGGCTCGCTCTTCGCTCTTCTCGCCGAGAGGGTGGTGCCCGGGGTGTCGACCGGCGAACTCGACCGGATCAGCGAAGACTTCATCCGTTCGCACGAGGGGGCGATCCCTGCGTTTCAGGGCCTCTACGGTTTCCCGGGCGCCGTGTGTATCTCGGTCAACGAGGAGATCGTGCACGGCATTCCGAAGCCGGACCGACGCCTCTCGGAAGGGGACATCGTCTCGGTCGACGTCGGAGTGAAGCTCGACGGCTGGTGCTCCGACTCGGCGTGGACCTTTCCCGTGGGGCGCGTGGACGCTGCGGTAGAGGCGCTGTTGCGCCACACCGAGGCCGCCCTGGATGCTGCGGTCGCCGCCGCCGTGGTCGGCCATCACGTAGGCGACATCGGTGCTGCGGTCGTCCAGTCGGTGAAGGGCACAGGTCTGGGGATCGTTCGCGACCTGGTGGGCCATGGGGTGGGTCGGGACGTGCACGAGGAGCCACAGGTACCCAATGTCGGGCGCCCCGGGTACGGGCCGCCCCTCCGCGCAGGCATGGTGCTCGCCATCGAGCCGATGTTGTCGCTCGGCACGGATCGGATCCGCACGCTCGACGACCGTTGGACGGTGGTGACCGCCGACGGAAGTCGTTCCGCGCACTTCGAGCATACGGTGGCCGTCACCGAGACCGGACCGAGGATCCTGACGGGCGCCGGAATCCAGGCACAGGCGGGCGCGAATACGGGCCTGTCGACGCCTTGAATCGTCCACCAGCCCTGGTTATCATATCAAGCTCTGCCAGATTCGCATGTGGGGTGCACAATGAAGGTTCGTAGCAGCGTCAAGCCGATCTGTGACTACTGCAAGGTGATTCGTCGCCGCGGAGTGGTTCGCATCATCTGCAGCCGAAACCCGAAGCATAAGCAGCGGCAGGGATAATCCATGGCTCGTATCGCCGGTGTCGACCTCCCCCGTGGGAAGCGCATTCAAGTCGCTCTCACGTACATCTTCGGGATCGGGAACTCCCGCGCTCTCGAGATTCTCGAGGCCACGGGGATCGACCCCAACGCCCGCACCCAGGAACTGGGTGACGACGACGTGAATCGGATTCGTCGCCACATCGAGACGTTCAAGGTCGAAGGCGCCCTGCGTACCGAGATCTCGATGAACATCAAGCGTCTCATGGACATCGGGTGTTACCGCGGGCTTCGCCATCGCCGGGGGCTCCCGGTGCGAGGACAGCGGACGCACACGAACGCCCGCACGCACAAGGGTGGTCGTCGTCCGATCGCCGGTAAGAAGAAGGCTCCGAAGAAGTAGACATTCGCCAGGACTGAAGAGGAAATCCTATCGTGGCCAAGGGCAAGCCGACCCGCGCCAAGCGCACGAAGAAGGTCGTAGAGGCCGACGGCGTCGCGCACATTCAGGCGACGTTCAACAACACGCTGATCACCATCACCGACTCTCGCGGCAATGCGGTCGTGTGGGGATCGGCGGGCAAGGCCGGCTTCAAGGGGTCGAAGAAGTCGACGCCCTTCGCCGCCACGGTCGCAGCGGAGCAGGCCGGTCGCGAGGCCGTGACGCTCGGCGTTCGTCGCGTGTCCGTCCGGGTCCAGGGGCCCGGGTCGGGACGGGAATCCGCCATCCAGGCTCTGGCTTCCGCCGGGCTTCACATCAGCTCGATCCAGGATGTGACGCCTCTTCCGCACAACGGATGCCGGCCGCCCAAGAAGCGCCGGGTCTGAGGGGACATCGATGGCTCGCTACACTGGACCGGTCTGCAAGCTTTGTCGCAGGGAAGGGCAGAAGCTCTTCTTGAAGGGTCAGAAGTGCTACACGGAGAAGTGCCCCGTCGATCGGCGCACGTATCCTCCGGGCCAGCATGGCCCGGCACAGGCTCGCCGCCGCAAGCAGTCCGAATACGCCAACCAGCTGCGTGAGAAGCAGAAGGTCAAGCGCATCTACGGGCTGCACGAGAAGCAGTTCCGCTCGCTCTTCGAGCACGCGAACCGCCAGCAGGGGGTGACCGGTGAGAATCTGCTCATCCTGCTCGAGACGCGCCTCGACAACGTGGTGTTCCGGATGGGCTTCGCGGCGTCACGCAACGCGGCTCGGCAGCTCGTGCGTCATCGCCACGTCGAGGTGAACGGGCGTCACGTCGACATCCCGAGCTACCAGGTTCGTCCCGGCGACGAGATCGCGGTGAAGTCGAAGTCGAAGGATCTCATGCCGATTCAGGCGAGCCTCGAGGCGCGGACCCGCCCCTCGCTCGTCGAGTGGCTCACGCTCGACGAAAAGAACCGGCTCGGTCGCGTGACGCGTCGCCCGACGCGCCAGGACGTACCGATGGCGGTGCAGGAACAGCTGATCGTCGAGTTGTACTCGAAGTAGATCGCAGGATGGGCCGCCGGGGCTCCGTTCGGGGTCCCGGCGGCCGTCTTGCTCGAAAGTGTTTCCGGTGCTCAGGCACGAGGAGGAGTTTGTGGAGATCGATCTGACCGGACTGGTACTTCCGGAGCGTGTGGAAGCCGCGGAGACGTCGGAAGACGGCCGTTTCGCTCGGTTCATCGTGGAGCCGCTCGAGCGCGGCTTCGGGCACACGCTCGGGAACTCCGTTCGCCGGGTTCTCCTGTCGTCGCTCCGTGGATCGGCGGTGTGGGGCTTCCGGATCGACGGTGTGGTGCACGAGCACCAGACGATCCAGGGGGTCGTCGAAGACGTCCACCAGGTCATTCAGAATCTGAAGTCTCTGGTCGTGACCCTCGCCGACGACGTCGAAGAGGCCACGCTGGAGATCAAGGCCGTGGGTCCAGGAGCCGTGATCGCAGAGCTGATCCAGGCTCCGTCGGGGGTGACGGTACTCGATCCCGATCATCACATCATGACGCTCCAGGACGAGCGCGAGCTCAACATCGAGCTGTATGTGAACAAGGGTCGTGGATTCGTCCTCTCCGACCAGCATGAGCTTCCCCGCGGTGCGCCGGTCGACCTCGTGCGAATCGACGCGGTCTACAATCCGGTGCGCCGGGCGAACTTCTCGGTCGAAGAGACGCGCGTGGGTCAGCGTACGGACTTCGATCGGTTGACCCTGCACGTGGAGACCGACGGGTCCGTCAGCCCCGAAGACGCGGTGCGATACGCCTCGGGTCTCGTGCGCAAGCACCTCGAGTACATGCTGTACTTCGGCGAGGGCGGCATTCCGCAGCCCGCGCCTCCCGGAGCCGTCGCCGTGCCGGAGCGCCTCCAGGATCTGTTTTCCCGCCCGATCGAAGATCTGGCCGAACTCAGCGTACGCTCGCGGAACTCGCTCCAGAAGGAGAACATCCGCACCCTGGGCGACCTGGTGCAGCGCTCCGAGGATGCCATGCTCGGGATCGAGAACTTCGGGAAGAAGTCTCTCAAGGAGATTTCCGACTTCCTCGAGGAGCACGGGCTTCGTTTCGGCATGAAGCTCGACGAAGGGGAAGACGGCCAGCTGTATTTCGTCGAAGAAGAGGAAGAGGTGGAGACCGTCGACGCCGATTGAGCGCGGCATCCCCCTCGGAGTCCCTGACCTGATTTTCGGAAGAAGACGATGCGTCATCGCAAGAAGGGTAGAAAGCTCTCCCGCACGGCGAGTCACCGCCGGGCCACGCTGCGCAACATGGCGCAGAGCCTCTTCACGCACGGGCGCATCGAGACGACGACGGCGAAGGCCAAGGAGCTCCGCCCGTACGCCGAGCGCTTGATCACGCTGGCTCGTCGGGGCGACCTCCACGCCCGCCGTCTGGCGGGAGCGAAGATCGGCGATCGCGCCGTGCTCGGCCGCCTTTTCGACGAGATCGGACCTCGGTTCGCCGACCGTCCGGGCGGCTACACGCGGATTCTGAAGCTGGGTGCGCGGAAGGGCGACGCAGCCGACATGTCGCTCATCGAGTTGGTGGATTAGGTTGGTGCCTCCTCACCTCCACTCCAACGGCGAAAGGAACGCGACCATGGCTCAGATCAGTGCACGACGGGGCGCCACGAACCTCACGGTGCCCCTCATGCTCGGAGCATTCGTTCTCCTGGCGGGCTTCATGTACTGGCTCTCGATCACGGCCGAGCCCACCGCCCCCCCGGAGATCGTCGAAGACGAGGAGCCGGTGGTCGAGGAAATGATGGCCGGGACCCTCATCGAGGCCAGCGCGCTCGAGACCGGGGCGGGCAACTACGTGGGTCAGACGGTCCGGCTCGACGGACTGAATGTCGCGTCGCCGGTGGGCGGGAAGGCCTTCTTCGTCGACCTTCCTCGCACGCCGTTCCTCGCGCGCCTCAGCGACGAACTGATTGCGGCGGGTGAAGCGGTGCCGCCCGTCCAGCAGTCGGTGAACATCGTGGGCAGCGTGGTCGCGATGAACGACAGCATCGTGTCGGCGTGGGCCGAGGCGGGGGACATCACCGACAACGATCGTCTCATGGTCGAGTTCGCGACGCACTTCCTCGAGGTGCTGGAGATGCAGGCGGAGGGAGGCGCTCCGGAAGCGGCCCCGGCCGGTGGGGAGGAGGCGGCGGGTGCCGAAGGGGCTGGCGCCGGCGACTGAGCGACGCGGGCCTCGGAGCCGTCGCCCATCCCGAATGCCACCGGCCCCCGGCGCTGCCTGCGTCGGGGGCCGGTGCGCATCAAGGGCTCGACGGGGCGCGTCGAGCGATCCCACCCGTTTCGTCGCCCGTGCGCCCCGCGCTCGCCAGGAGGAGCACCGGCGCGAGAGCCGCCATGGATCCCCACACGATCCCGAGCGACGGTGCAGGCGCTCCTCCGGGGACCAGCGCCGCCGCGGCCAGAGCCCACGCCACGACCATCCCGACCTGGATGCGGCGCCGCGACAGCAGCCGGTCGGTGAGGTCGGCCCGCGTCCGCACCGGGCCGAGCCGGAGGGCCGCGGCGCCGAAGGCGATGAGGATGGCTCCAGTCAGCCAGATGGAGACGGTCACCGGTGGGTTGGTACGGAGCGCGAGGCCCACGGCTGCTGCAACCAGGCTCCCGAGCCCGAAGAAGGTGTGGCGCCGCGGCCCCTTCGGTTCCAGAAGGCGATCTGCGATCCACGTGCATCCTGCGACGGCGAGCAGGGTGGGGGCCACGAGGGCCCACGCGGTGTAGAGGGTCGCGGCGACCACGACGAGACCGTCGACGAGCGTGGCCGGTAGACCGACCGTACGGTTGACGATTCGCGTGAGGAGAAGCGTCGTAAAGCCCGCAGCAAGAGAGGGTTCGGGCCATACTATCAAGCTCAGGAGCGAAAGAGCCGATGCTCCGAAGGCGGCCAGCGGGTGATCGGGAGCCAGTTCGCGTGCGAGTGCCCATCCGAGGAACACGGATGCGGCGCCCGTCATGAAGCCGGCGATCGGGGAACCGCCCGTAAGCCAGAGGCCGAGAAGTCCCCCCACGGGGACGAGTGCCAGAACGACCCGATTCGTCGGGTAGGTGAAGTCGAGGGGACGTCCGATGCCCGAGGGCGGCACAGAGGTGGTGTTCGTCATCCGGGGCGTTCCGCGAGGGTCTTGGACGGGGTGCGAAGGTACCCCGCGGGGCTTGCGGCGGATCCCTTCAAATCCGCAATTTTTGCCGACATTTTCGATTCCGAATCATGCTTCCCAAGGAGTCCGTCTTGCCGAATCCAACGCCTTCGACTCACGCCGCCGAAGGGATCGAATCACGCTTCGCGGAGGGTGATCCCCTCATCGGTGTGGTCGGCCTGGGCTATGTCGGGCTTCCGCTGGTGGTGGAGATCGCCGAGGCCGGGCTGCGTGTGCTCGGCTTCGATGTGAATCCGAGTGTGGTCGACCTGGTCAACGACGGCCACAGCCACATTCAGGACGTCCCGGCCGAGTCGGTCAAGGCGCTCGTAGACAAGGGGCTCGTATCGGCGACGGCCGATATGTCGAGGTTGGCCGAGTGCGACGCGATCTCGATCTGCGTCCCCACCCCGCTGTCGAAGACGCGCGATCCCGACGTGTCGTACATCGTGTCTGCGGCCGGGGGAGTGAAGGCTGCTCTCCGACCCGGGCAGCTGGTCATTCTGGAATCGACCACCTACCCCGGGACCACGCGGGAACTCGTGCTTCCGATGCTGGAGGAGACCGGGCTGACCGTCGGTGAGGATTTTTTCCTCTGTTTCTCACCCGAGCGTGTCGACCCCGGCAACCCGACCTGGCAGACGAAGAACACCCCGAAGGTGATCGGTGGAATCACCCCCGCCTGCACGCGGGCGGGCGCCGCGCTCTACGAGCGCTTCATCGACACGATGGTGCCGGTGTCGTCGACCGAGGCCGCGGAGCTGACCAAGATTCTCGAGAACACCTTTCGGGCCGTGAACATCGGGTTGGTCAACGAGACCGCACTCATCGCCGATCGACTGGGCGTCGACGTGTGGGAGGTGATCGATGCCGCGGGTACCAAGCCGTTCGGCTTCATGAAGTTCACGCCGGGCCCCGGGCTGGGCGGGCACTGTATCCCGGTCGATCCTCATTACCTTGCCTGGCGGATGAAGGAGTTGAACTACCGCACCCGCTTCATCGAACTCGCCTCGGAGGTCAACGGTGAGATGCCGTACTTCGTGCTCGGCAAGGTGCGGCATGCGCTCAACTCGGTGACGAAGCCGGTGCGCGGGTCCCGCGTCCTAGTGCTCGGAGTGGCCTACAAGCGAGACATCGAAGACGTCCGGGAATCGCCGGCGCTCGACATCCTACGCCTCCTCCGGGAGGACGGCGCGGACCTCCGGTATCACGACGCCTTCGTCCCGACCCTCGTCCACGAGGGCATCGATCTCGAGTCGAGTCCCCTGACCGACGAGGAGCTGGAGGCCGCCGACGCAGTGTTGATCGTGACCGACCACACCGATGTGGACTACGGCCGGGTGATCGAGAAGTCGCGACTCGTGGTCGACACCCGCAACGTCACCGGCGCCGTGCTTCCATCGGATCAGCGCTCGCATCCGCAGGGCTGGATCGTCAAATGTGAGGAGTAAGGGGCTCTCGGAGGCCTGGGCGGGGTAACACCGCAGTCATCCCGATTCCAGCCTTCGATCTACTCGATGATCCGACGTTCCATCGCCTTCGCCTTCGTCGTGTGTGCGGCCGCCTGCGGGGGGCCGGCGGAGGAGTCGGCCGTCGTGAGAGGCGATCTCGCCTTTGCGGCCGACTCCCTGGAAGAAGCGCTCGCGGAGTACCAGCTCGCCGTACGGCAGGGCGACGACTCGCCCGAAGTCCTGGCGCGGGTCGCGCACACCTTCACGCTCCTGGGGCGTGTCGACCCGGCGGCGGAGTACTACCGTCTCGCGGCGGCGGCCGACGACCGCTTCGCAGACCAGGGCGCAGCCGACCTCATGCACCTCGCCCGGGAGGCCGAGGCAGGCAACGACCGCTTCCGGATGGCCACGGCGGTTCGGCAGGCCCTCGAGCTTCGGCCGGGCCTCGGACTCGGCGACATGGCGCTTCCACTGGCCCGATTCTACTTCCGAAACGGTGAATACGGGCGGGCCCTCCCCCTCTACCAACGGGTGCTCGTCGAGGCCGACAGCGCGCCGCGCATCCTGTTCGAGATCGGTGAGGCCTACGAAGAGACGGGGGACTGCCGACAGGCGCTCCTGTTCTTCGAGCGCTTCCGTGACGAAGCCCCGCGCGCCGAGCGCGGTGAGGCGGACTGGCACATCGGCACCTGCGGCTTGGATCTGGCGCAGGAGCTCGTTCCCCGGGGGGGGACGGCCGGGGGCGTCGCTCAGCTCGAAGAGGCCAACCGTCTCGTGGCCCGCGCCATCGACGTCGGCCAACCACAGCACCGCATGAGCCAGGCGTGGTTCCTGCGCGGGGAGGTCCTCGCGATGCTCGGCGACTGCTCCGGGGCCATGGACGCCTTTTCGGAGGTCCGTCGGCTCGAGCCCGGTGGGGCCACCCCGCTGGCCGTACAAGCGCACGAACGCTACGACGCGATCAACTTCGGGCGCGGCCTGTCGTCGCTCCGCAGTTCCAACCGTTGCTACTGAGAGGCCGGGTTCGCCCGGAGCCGACCGCGTGACCGTACCCCTTCTCGATCTGACCGCCCAGTACGCCACCATCCAGCGCGACATCGATGATGCGATCGCCCGTGTCGTCGCGTCTCAGCGCTTCGTCATGGGCCCGGAGGTGGAGGCGCTCGAGCGCGACCTCGCCGAGTACCTCAACGTGCCCCACGCCGTAGGCGTCGCGAGCGGTACCGACGCCCTTCTGCTTCCCTTGATGGCGATGGAGCCAAAGCCGGGCGACGAGGTGATCATTCCCGCCTTCACCTTCTTCGCGACGGCGGGTGCGGTCTGGAATGCGGGGTTTCGGCCGGTGTTCTGCGACGTCGATCCCCGCACCTTCAATGTGACGGTCGAGACGCTCGACGCCGCCCGGACGGAGCGCACTCGGGCCGCGATCCCGGTCCACCTGTTCGGGCAGATGGCTCCGATGGGAGACATCGCTGCGTGGGCGGAACGCCATGGCATCGTCGTTCTCGAGGACGCCGCCCAGGCGATCGGCGCGCGTCAGCGTGGACCCGACGGCCTGCCGGTCATGGCGGGTGGTTCGGCGCCGGTTGCGGCGTTCTCGTTCTTCCCGACGAAAAACCTCGGTGCCTTCGGCGACGGGGGGATGGTCACCGGCCTCGACGGTGAGCTGCTCGAGCGCGTCGCCAAGCTGCGGGTGCACGGCGGTCGCCAGATGTACCACCACGAAATGGTCGGCACGAACTCACGCCTCGACGCGCTCCAGGCCGCCGTCCTGCGGGTCAAGCTGCCCCACCTCGACGAATGGACCGACGCCCGGCGCGAGAACGCCTGCCACTACGAGGCCGGACTGGCCGACGTCGCCGAGGTGCTCGTTCCCGAGGTGATGGACGGCAACTTCCACGTCTACAATCAGTACACGATCCGGGTGCGTCGGCGCGACGAGCTCCGGGCGCACCTCGCCAAGCTCGAGATCGGCTCGGGGATCTACTATCCCGTGCCGCTTCACCTCCAGGCGTGTTTCGCCGAACTGGGGTACCGGGAGGGGCAGGTGCCGGTCTGCGAGCACCTCTGCTCGGACGTGCTCAGCCTCCCCATCTTCCCGGAACTCGGGACCGAGCGCCTCGACCGGGTGGTGGACGGCATTCGAGGGTACTTCGGGGCCTGAACAACTGCCCGTCATTCGGGTATCTTCGACGGATGCCGTCCCCTCTTCTCAAACCTACTGCTCGCTGCGTGACGCCCTCCCATCCCTCTCGGGTCTCGCTTCTTGCGACGGCGCTGTGTGCGCTCGGTCTGGCCGGATGTTCGTCGGCCCCCCGCTGGCAGGGGCTCACGGCCTCGGAACTCTTCGAGATGGCTCGGTCGGAGTTCGCGGCCGAGAAGTACGGCGACGCCACGGCGACGCTCGAGCGTCTCGTGCTGGGATCGTCGGGGTTCGAGCAGGCGGCCGAAGCGCAGATGATGCTGGCCGAGGCCTACTTCCTGGATGAGCAGTACATCCTGGCGCAGTCCGAATTCACCCGCTTCATCGACCGCTATCCCGCGCACCCACGTGCGCCGGAGGCCGCTCTGGGCGTGTGCCGCTCCAACGAGGCGCTCTCTCCGATCACGCAGCGCGATCAGACGTTCACCGAGCAGGCCGTTCAGGTCTGCCAGACGGTCGCGTCGGACTGGGCGGGCCACGAGGCTGCGGAGCAGGCGTCCAGCATCGCGCGCGAAATGCGCGCCAAGTTGGCGAAGAAGGGCTACGACAACGGTGCCTATTACCTGGATCGGGGCATCCTGGACGCCGCCATCCTGGTGTGGCAGCGGCTGCTGGCGGACTACCCCGAGACCGAGTGGGCACCGGCGGCGTTGGCGGGCATCATCGAGGCCTACACCGAGATCGGCTACGAAGATGAGGTCGAAGCGGCGACGACGCGACTGCTCTCGGAATACCCCGACTCCCCCCAGGCGCGAGCCCACGGCGGAGACGGGGAGGGCTCGTCGGGGGGTGGCTGAGCCACGCGAGATCGGGGTCTTCGGCGGGAGTTTCGATCCTCCGCACGTCGGGCACCTCATCGTGGCCCGCGAGGCGATGGAGCAGTTGGGGCTGGATGCCGTGTGGTTCGTGCCGGCGCGCCGGTCGCCCTTCAAGGCAGAAGGTGACTCGTCGCCGGCCGAGACCCGGCTCGCCATGGTGGCGCGGGCGACCGAGGGCGCACCCGACTTCGACGTCTCGCGCGTCGAGGTCGAACGACCGGCTCCGTCGTACATGGTCGATACGCTGCGCGCCCTGACCGCCCGAGAGCCGGGGGTGCGATGGACGCTCCTGATCGGGGCCGATCAGTGGCGGGACTTCGTGGCTTGGAAGGACCCGGAGGGCATCGCCGACCTCGCGCGGATCGCGGTGATGGCGCGCGACGGCGTTCGGCCCGAAGATGCGGGGTCGCACCCGGACCTTCCCTGGGTAGAAGTACCGGTGACTCGCATCGACATCTCGTCGTCGTCGGTGCGGAGGCGCGTCGCCGCCGGCAGGAGTGTACGGCACATGGTACCCGACACCGTACACGCATTCATCGAATCGAACGGACTGTACTCGTCATGCTGAAGTCGCTCGTCAAATCGATCATGGGAAACCGCCACGACCGGGAAGTGAAGAAGCTTCAGCCGGTCGTCGACGAGATCAACCGCATCTACGCCGGCCTCGCGTCGCTCAGCGAGGATGAGCTGCGGGGCAAGACGGAGGAGTTCCGGGAGAGGATCCGGGAGCGTACGGCGGATCTCGACGCGGAGATCGCCGACCTGCGCGCTCGCAAGGGGGCGTCGGAGGAGCCGGCGGAGCGCGAGCAGCTGTCGGTCGAGCTGGGCGAGTTGGAGCAGGCGTCGCTCGACGCCGTCGAAGACGCGCTGCAGGAGTTGCTGCCCGAGGCCTTCGCCGTCGTGAAGGAGGCGTGCCGCCGGCTCGAGGGGCAGGAGGTGCACTTCGCCGGGACGTCGGCGGTGTGGAACATGATCCCCTACGACGTGCAGCTCATCGGGGGAATCGCCCTGCACAACGGCAAGGTGGCCGAGATGCAGACCGGGGAAGGGAAGACCCTCGTCGCGACCATGCCGCTCTACCTCAACGCCCTCGCCGGGCGCGGCGCGCACCTCGTGACCGTCAATTCGTATCTCGCCACACGCGACGCCGAGTGGATGAGTGCGATCTACGGCTTCCTGGGGCTGACCGTCGACGTGATCGACAAGTACACCCCCGGCTCGCCTGAGCGCCGCGCGGCGTATGCGGCCGACATCACGTACGGCACCAACAACGAGTACGGCTTCGACTACCTCCGCGACAACATGGTGCACACGCTGGAGCAGCGTGTGCAGCGGGGCCATCACTACGCCATCATCGACGAGGTCGACTCGATCCTCATCGACGAGGCGCGGACGCCCCTCATCATTTCGGGGCCGGTCGGGCGGGACACGTCGACCCCCTTCAAGCAGTACAATCCACTCGTCAAGTCGCTCTTCAACAAGCAGGTACGGCTCACGAACGACCTCGTGGCCGGGGCGGAAGCCGACCTCGCGGAGGGCAACACGTTCGAGGCAGGAGAGAAACTTCTCGCGGTGAAGCGCGGTACGCCGCGCCACAAGCGACTGCTCAAGATGTTCGCCGAGGATCCGTCGCTACAGACGCTCGTGCAGAAGGTCGAGGCCGACTACATGCGCGAGAAGCGCCTGCACGACATCGACGAAATGCTCCTTTTCGCGATGGACGAGAAGGGGCACAACGTGCACCTGTCGGAGGCGGGGCTGGACGAGCTGTCGCCGAACGATCCCGAGGCCTTCGTCGTGCCCGACCTCTCGGAGGAGATCGGCGAGATCGAAAGCGACGAGTCGCTCACCGTCGACGAGCGCCGCGAGAAGCTGTCGGAGATGGAGGAGGCCTACGCGGCCAAGAACCAGAAACTCCACGTCATCCATCAACTCCTGAAGGCCTACGCCCTCTACCAGAAGGACGAGAAGTACATTCTCGGCGAGGACGGCAGCATCGTCATCGTCGACGAGTTCACGGGGCGGCAGATGGCCGGCCGGCGCTGGAGCGACGGGCTCCACCAGGCCGTCGAGGCGAAGGAAGGGGTCGAGATCAAGGGAGAGACGCAGACGCTCGCCACGATCACGATCCAGAACTACTTCCGGATGTACGACAAGCTCTCGGGGATGACTGGAACCGCGGAGACCGAGGAGAACGAGTTCCATCAGATCTACGATCTCGACGTGATGGTCATCCCGACGAACCGCCCAGTCGTTCGGGACGACCGCAACGACCTGATCTTCCGGACCAAGCGCGAAAAGTACAACGCGATCCTGGACGAGATCGAGCGTCTCCAGAAGCTCGACCTTCCGGTGCTGGTGGGCACCACCAACGTGGAGGTGTCGGAAACGCTGTCGCGCATGCTCAAGCGACGCGGACTCACACACAACGTGCTCAACGCCAAGCAGCACCAGCGCGAGAGTGAGATCGTCGCCGAGGCGGGCCGTCCGGGCGCGGTCACGATCGCAACGAACATGGCCGGCCGCGGGACCGACATCAAACTCGGCGATGGGGTCAAGGACGACCGCACGGTGGGCTGGGCCAAGGGCCACGAGCTCGACCTCCACGAGGTGCAGGCGGTCGACCCGACCCGCTACGACCAGAAGATCGAGGCCCGCAGCGGTGAGACGCTGATCGAGGACGGCGGCCTGCACATCATCGGGTCGGAGCGACACGAGTCGCGGCGTATCGACCGACAGCTCCGCGGCCGGGCCGGTCGTCAGGGCGACCCGGGGGCCACTCAGTTCTTCCTCTCGCTCGAAGACGACCTCATGCGCCTCTTCGGCGGGATGGAGCGCATTGCGAACGCGATGGAGAAGATGGGGGCCGAGGAGGGTGAGGTGATCACCCACGGTTTGGTGACCAAGTCGATCGAGCGCGCACAGAAGCGGGTCGAGGGCAACAACTTCGAGGCGCGTAAGCGGCTGCTCGACTACGACGACGTCATGAACCAGCAGCGCGAGGTGGTCTACGACCTCCGTCTCTTCGCGCTCCAAGGTGGCGAGGATCTGCGAGGGGAGCTCTGGGAGATGATCGAGGCCACGGTGCGCGGCCTCGTCGACGAGTACCTGCCCCTCGACGGTTCACCCGAGCACTGGGAGTTGGCGGGTCTGCGCAAGCGGCTCCTGATGGACTACTTCGTCGTCGTCGACGACCTCCCGGAAGAGGAGGATCCGGACCACGAGTTCGACCAGGAGGAGGTGCTCGACACCTCCCTCGCCTCGATGCGCGACCACTTCCATCGCAAGATCGAGGGTTTCGGCGAACTCGGCGAGCGGGTGATGAGCTACATCCTGCTCTCGACCATCGACGACAAATGGAAGGATCATCTCTACGATCTCGACCACCTCAAGGCGTCGATCGGTTTCCGCGGATGGGGCCAAAAGGACCCACTCGTGGAGTACAAGAAGGAGGCCTTCGACATGTTCGTGGACCTCATGCGCGACCTCAGAAGCACGGTGACGCGGAACTTCTTCCGAGCCCAGGTGACTGCCCAACCTCCGCGTCCGATGCCGCCTCCGCAGCGGATGACGCTGAGCGGTCCGGGCGAGGGCGCACCTCCGGCGCCGTCGGGGCGCCCGGCAGGGCGTGCGCCGGCGCGACCCCGCGTCGAGGACACCGGTATCGCCGCTCGGGCTCGGGCGGACTCCGGCGATGGCCCGGCGGCGGGTCCGGCCGGTGCCGTGGGGCCGACGCGCGACGTGAGTCGATTGGCGACGAACAAGGGAGGCGGGTCGGACCGGAAGGCCACCCCGGTGACGGCGACCAACCAACCGGGGCGAAACGACCCGTGCCCGTGCGGCAGCGGCAAGAAATACAAGAAGTGCTTCGGGCGGCCGGGCTGTTCGCTCCCTTCCTGATTTGATCGCCACGTGGGCGGTTCGTCATGCCACTCCATTCCGCAGACCTCACTCCGACCCCGACCATTCGGGGGGTGCCCAGGCCGCTGGCTCGGGCGCTGGAGGCATATGCCGACCGGATCGACGTCGATCTGGTTCGGAAGGCGTATGAGCTGGCGGTAGAATGTCATGCGGGGCAGGTGCGAGCCTCGGGCGAGGACTTCGTCACGCACACGGTGGAGGTCGCCACGATCCTCGCGGGCCTGCGCCTGGATACCGCGACCATCGTGGCCGGGCTCGTGCACGACGTCGTCGAAGACACGGCGTTGACGCTGCCCGAGCTGGAGGAGCGGTTCGGGGTCGAGGTGGCCAACCTCGTCGACGGGGTCACGAAGATCGGCAAGGTGCGCTTCCGGTCGCACACCGAGCAGCAGGTGGAGAACTATCGCAAGCTTCTCCTCTCGATGGCCGAGGACGCGAGGGTGATCCTGATCAAACTCGCCGATCGCCTCCACAACATGCGCACCCTGGAGCACCTTCCCGACTCCAAGCGTCGGCGCATCGCGCGCGAAACGCGGGAGATCTACGGCCCCCTGGCGCATCGTCTCGGGATCTTCTCGATCAAGTGGGAGCTCGAGGATCTCGCCTTCAAATTCCTCGAGCCCGAACCGTACGAGGAACTCACCCGCAAGATCCAGCAGCGCCGGCACGAGCGTGAGCGCCACATCATCGAGTTGAAGGTGCCCCTCGAGCAGGAACTCGATCGGCACGGTATTCCCGCCGAGGTGACGGGACGCCCGAAGCACCTCTGGTCGATCTACAACAAGATGGGCAAGCAGGGGCTACCCTTCGAAGAGATCTACGACCTGATGGCGGTGCGCATCATCACCGACTCGATCCAGAACTGCTACGGCGCGCTCGGTGTGATCCACTCCCGCTGGGCGCCCGTCCAGGAGCGATTCCACGACTACATCGCCACGCCCAAGTCGAACATGTATCGGTCTCTGCACACGACCGTGGTGGGACCGGCGGGCCGTCGCTACGAGATCCAGATCCGCACCGAGGAGATGCATCGCACGGCCGAGTACGGCATCGCGGCGCACTGGAAGTACAAGGAAGGGCAGGTGCAGGGGCGCGACGAGGTGGACGAGGCGCTGACGTGGTTCCGTCAGGTGCTGGAGTGGCAGCAGGACACGAACGAGCCGGAGGAGTTCATGGAATTCCTCCGCATGGATCTCTTCCAGGGCGAAATCTTCGTCTTCACCCCGAAGGGCGAGGTCAAGCAGGTGCCGACCGGGGCGACGCCGATCGACTTCGCCTTTGCGGTGCACACCGAGGTGGGGCTCCACTGTGCGGGCGCCAAGGTGAACGGGCGCATCGCCCCCCTCTCTCGCGAGCTTCGCAACGGCGACACGGTCGAGATCATTACGAACCCGCGGCAGTGGCCGAGTCGGGACTGGCTGGCCTTCGTGAAGACCTCGAGAGCGCGGGGTCGCATTCGGCAGTGGATTCGGCGTCAGGAGTTCGAGTCCGCCTCGGGAATCGGGAAGGAGTTCCTCGACCGGGAGCTCAAGAAGGCACGGCTCAGCCGCCCCACGGACAAGGAGATGGTGCAGGCTGCCGACGAACTCGGGTATCCCGACTTCCATCACGTGCACGCGGCGCTCGGGCGCGGCGACGTGGGGCCCACGGCGGTCCTGCGCGCACTCTTCCCCGACCAGGACCCCGCGGAGCTGACGAAGCGCAGCCCGACGGCCCTCCAGCGGCTCACCGAGAAGCTGATCCGCACGAACAAAGGGGTGCGCATCCAGGGGATGGAGAACCTGATGGTGCGCTACTCGCAGTGCTGCCAGCCCGTGCCCGGCGACGACGTGATCGGCTACGTGACCCGCGGTCGCGGCGTATCGATCCACAGGGTGGACTGCCCCAACATCCTCAATCTGCCCGACCCGGAACGACGGATGGAGATCGAGTGGGCGGCGGAGAAGGGCGATCGTTTCATGGTCCGCGTCTACATGCGCGGCACGGATCGGCGCGGCCTCCTCTCGGATGTGGCCAAGGCCATCACCGACACGGGGACCGACATCCAGCACGCCGACATGAAATCGGTCCACGGCGGGATGAACGGCGAATTCGTGGTGGAGGTCAGCGACCTGAATCACCTCAAGAAGGTCCTGCGATCGATCAGCCGGGTGAAGGGCGTGCTCGGGGTCGAGCGGCGGGAGAGTTTCCAGGAATCGGATCTGGTGAACTGACGTGACGTTGTTCCAGCTCGAGTCGGCATACGACCCCGCCGGCGATCAACCGGCAGCCATTCGCGACCTCTCCGCCGGTCTGCAGCGGGCCGATCGGCATCAGGTGCTGCTGGGGGCCACGGGTACCGGGAAGACCTTCTCGATCGCCCACGTCATCGCGCAGCACGGGCGCCCGACCCTCGTGATGAGCCACAACAAGACGCTCGCGGCCCAGCTGTACGGCGAGCTGAAGTCGCTCTTCCCGCGCAACGCGGTGGAGTACTTCATCAGCTACTACGACTACTATCAGCCCGAGGCGTACGTCCCCTCCACGGACACCTACATCGAGAAGGACTCCTCGATCAACGAGGACATCGAGCGCCTCCGTCTGCGCGCCACCTCGTCGCTGATGGAGCGGGAGGACGTCATCGTCGTCGCGTCGGTGTCGTGCATCTACGGCCTCGGCAATCCGCGCGACTATCGAGAGCTGATGCTGCACGTGAAGGTGGGGGAGAACAGTCCGCGGAAGTCGATCCTCGAGGGGCTGGTCGCCATCCAGTACAAGCGCAACGACTACGCGTTCGAGCGCGCCACCTTCCGTGTGCGCGGCGATACGGTCGAGGTCTTTCCGGCCTATGACGAACAGGCCATCCGGATCGAGCTGTGGGGTGACGAGGTGGAGCGGATCACCCGTTTCGATCCCCTCACCGGCGAGTCGATCGCGCAGTTGGACCGGACGGCGATCTACCCCGCGAGCCACTACGTCACCCGGCGCCGCACCATCGACCAGATGATCCCCCTGGTCCGGCAGGAACTCGCCGAGCAGGTCGCGCGCTTCCAGTCGGCCGGTATGCTCCTCGAGGCCCAGCGGATCGAGCAGCGCACGAACTTCGACATCGAGATGATGCTCGAGATCGGGACCTGCCCCGGGATCGAAAACTACTCGTTGTACACGTCGGGGCGGGAGCCGGGTGAGCGACCGGCCTGCCTGTTCGACTACTTCCCCGAGGACTTCCTCCTGATCGTCGACGAGAGCCATGTCTCGGTGCCGCAGATCGGGGGGATGTACAATGGGGATCGCGCCCGCAAGTCGACGCTCGTCGACCACGGCTTCCGGCTTCCCTCGGCACGCGACAACCGTCCGCTGAAGTTCGAGGAGTGGGAGTCGCTCGTGAACCAGGCGATCTTCGTGTCGGCGACCCCTGGGGGGTGGGAGCTCGAGCAGGCCGGCGGTGTCGTGGTCGAACAGATCATCCGACCGACGGGCCTCGTCGATCCGGAGGTGCACGTACGCCCGGTGAAGGGGCAGGTCGACGACCTGCTGGCGGAGATCCGGGAGCGGGAGGCGGTCGGGGAGCGCGTGCTGGTGACCACCCTCACCAAGCGGATGTCGGAGGACCTCTCCGAGTACCTGGCGTCGGTGGGGGTCCGGGTTCGCTACATGCACTCCGACATCGACGCGATCGAGCGCATGGACATCCTCCGGCAGCTTCGCCTGGGCAAGATCGACGTGCTCGTCGGGATCAACCTGCTCCGCGAGGGCCTCGACCTCCCGGAGGTGTCGCTCGTCGCGATCCTCGACGCCGACAAGGAGGGCTTCCTGCGCGATGGCCGCTCTCTCATCCAGACGATCGGGCGGGCGGCCCGGAATGCCAGCGGCATGGCGATCCTGTACGCCGACCGTGTTACGCGCTCGATGCAGTACTGCCTCGATGAGACCAACCGACGCCGCGAGATCCAGATGGCGTACAACGAGGAGCACGGGATCATACCGGCGACGATCGACAAGAGCATCGAACAGATCGAGTTTTCCACCCGTGTGGCCGATGCCCGGGATCGGCCCATGAAGGTGGCCGAGCCGAAGGACACCTACGCCGACGAGATCGACCATGAAGCGTACCTCAAGATTCTCGAGGCGGAGATGACCGAAGCCGCCGAAGCGCTCGACTTCGAGCGCGCCGGACTCATTCGTGATCAGATCTTCCAGCTCAAGGCGGAGCGGGCCTCGTCGTGACGGTCGATGCGACGCGCCGTCTCCGACTCGCGTCGATCGGCCCGGTCCTGGTCTCGGAAGACCAGCTGCGGGCGTGGGGGCGGGCCGTGGGCGCGCAGGTGCCGGTGCCCGCCTTCTTCGGTCTCTCGGGCCCGCTCGGGGCCGGAAAGTCGGTGTTCGCGCGGGCGGTCGCGCGAGGGGCCGGTGTGAGCGGGGCGGTGCCGTCGCCGACCTACAATCTGGTGTTGTCGTACGAACCCTCTCCCGGTCGGCGAGTCATCCACATGGATCTGTATCGCCTGTCGGAGGCCGACGAGGTCATCGAGCTGGGGTGGGACGAGTGGGTGTCGGACCCCGAGGCTCTCGTGGTCGTCGAGTGGTCGGCGCGCGCCGACGGGCATCTGCCCGAGTCCCGGTGGGACGTGACGTTGACCGCGGTACCGGATCGGCCGGATCTACGCCGACTGGAGGGGCGCGCCGTCGGAACCCCTCCAACGCTTCCCGACCTTCCGACGGGTGCCGGCGTGGGGGTGCCATGAGCGTCCTCGCCATCGAGACCTCGGGGCCCCTCGGGTCGGTCGCGGTCGAGGTCGAGGGGCGTGTCGTGGCGCGGCGATTCCTCGCAGAACGCGGACGGCACGCGGCCCTTCTCCCGGAGGCGATGCAGCGGGTGCTCGATGAGGCCGGGCTGGCGTGGGGCGAGTTGAGTGGGGTAGCCGTGGGAACGGGGCCGGGGTCGTTCACCGGCGTGCGCGTGGCGGCGTCGGCGGCCAACGGTGTGGCCCATGCCCGCGGGGTCCCCGTGTACCCGGTGTCGAGCCTGGCCGCCGCAGCCGTCGCTCTGGAGGCCCTGCCTCCGGGGGTGGGGCCGTGGGCCGAGGGCGCGGATGGGGCCCGTCCCTCGGGGTCGGCAGCCGGGGACGCCTTGCCTCGTCGGGTCCTTTTCGACGCGCGCGCAGATCGCCTCTTCACCGCGGTGTACGAGGTGACCGGCGAGCGGGTGGTCACCCTGTCGCCCCCCACCTTCGCCACCCTGGCCGAGCTCGTGCCCGCCCCGGGGGCCGGGCAGGACGCTCCGGTGCGGGGCGTCGTCTGTGTCGGTGACGGTGCCGCGAAGCACGAGAGCGCGTTGCGCGCCGGGGGGTTCGAGGTGCTGGGCGAGCCGCACGGGGTGCCGGCGGCCGACGGGGTGCTGGAGGTGCTGCGACGCACCCTCGACCCAGTGGCGTGCGAGGCGGGGGCGTGGGAGCCGACCTACCTGCGCGACACCGGTGCCGTGCGCGCACGCACCGCTTCGGCATGACGGTGGGGCGCCGTACCGCCACGCGCAGGGGAGGTGCCGCACCATGATGGCTACGGCCCGCGTCCGCGCGATGGCGGAGGGGGACGTCGAGAGCGTCGCCGCCATCGAGCGGGAAGCCTTCACGACCCCCTGGCAGGCCGACACCTTCCGCAGGCTTCTGGGCCGCCCGAGTGCCGTGCCCCTCGTGCTGGAGTTGCCCGAGGCAGGGGTGGTCGGGTATGCGATGCTCTGGTGTATCGTGGACCAGGGCGAGATCGCCAACATCGCGATCCACGCCGAGTGGCGAGGCAAGTCCCTCGGCGCCTTCCTCCTCGACCAGGTCATCGAGGTGGCCCGAGAGGCCGGGGTGCGTGGCCTGTTCCTCGAGGTCCGGCAGTCCAATGACATCGCCGCTCGACTGTACGCGTCGCGGGGCTTCGTGGAGGTGGGAAGGCGCCGAGACTACTACGACGCCCCTCGGGAAGACGCGAGGGTTCTCGAGAAACGAATCTAGAGAACGGCTTCGGCCGTTCGGGGATGCTGCGCAATGAACGTAGGCGTTGTCGGGACGGGGTACGTCGGACTCGTGGCGGGGGCGTGCCTGGCCGAGACCGGGAATCACGTGGTGTGTGTCGACATCGACGAAGAGAAGGTGGCCGGCCTGCTCCGCGGCGAGATTCCGATCTACGAGCCGGGCCTGGAAGAACTCGTGCGCCGCAACGTCGCGGCGGGGCGATTGGAGTTCACCACCGATCTCGACGCCGCGGTCCGGTCGGCGCGCGTGGTCTTCATCGCCGTGGGCACCCCTCCCGATGAAGACGGGAGCGCCGACCTTCAGCACGTGCTCGCGGTCGCGGCCGGGATCGGTCGCGCCATGTCGGGCGAGACCGTCGTCGTCACGAAGAGTACCGTTCCCGTTGGCACCGCCGACCGGGTGCGGGAGGCCATCCAGGCCGAGACCGATCATCCCGTCCACGTGTGCTCCAATCCGGAGTTCCTCAAGGAGGGGGCGGCGATCGACGATTTCATGAAGCCGGATCGGGTGGTGGTCGGGGTCGACCACCCGGTGGCCGAGCGGGCCCTTCGCGAGCTGTACGGGCCGTTCCTCCGCACCGGGAACGCCCTCATGGTGATGGACATCCCGTCGGCCGAGATCACGAAGTACGCCGCCAACGCGATGTTGGCGACGCGCATCAGCTTCATGAACGCCATCGCGCGCCTGTGCGAGGTGACCGGGGCCGACATCGACGCCGTGCGTCGAGGCGTCGGCTCCGACGCACGCATCGGCCCGGCCTTCCTGTTCCCCGGGGTCGGGTACGGCGGGTCGTGCTTCCCGAAAGACGTGAAGGCGCTGATCCGCACCAGCAACGAACTCGGCGCACCCGCCTCGATCCTCGAAGCCGTCGAAGAGGTGAATGCGGGGCAGAAGAGGCTTCTTCTGGAGCGGCTGGCCGCACGCTTCGACGGTCGGCTGGAGGGGCGGACCTTCGCCGTGTGGGGCCTCGCCTTCAAGCCCCGCACCGACGACATGCGCGAGGCGCCGTCCCTGCTCACCATCGAGGGACTCCTCGCCGCCGGCGCACGCATCGTGGCCCACGATCCGGAGGCCATGCACGAAGCGAGACGGATCTTCGGCGACCGGATCGAGCTGCGTGAGCGCAACTACGACTGCCTCGACGGGGCCGACGCCCTGGTGATCCACACCGAGTGGCTTCCGTACCGGCGTCCGGACTTCGACGCCATGAAGGCGCGACTGCGACACCCGCTCATCTTCGATGGGCGCAACCTCTATCCCCCCGCCGAGATGGCCGAGCGCGGTTTCGAGTACCACTCGATCGGGCGACGCACCGTCGCCCCCGCCGGTGCGTCTGGAGAGTCTGCATGAGGATCCTCATCACGGGAGCCGCCGGGTTCCTCGGGTCTCACCTGGCCGATCGTTTTCTCGACGATGGGCACGAGGTCATCGGCCTCGACAACTTCATCACCGGGTCTCGCGAGAACGTCGAGCTCCTCCGGCGGCGCGATGGCTTCGCGTTCATCGAGCACGACATCTCGGTGCCCATCGACATTCCCGGTCCGCTCGACGGGATCCTCCACTTCGCTTCGCCGGCCAGCCCCGTCGACTATCTCGAGATCCCGATCCAGACGCTGAAGGTCGGGAGCCTCGGGACCCACCACTGCCTCGGGATCGCCCTGCGGAAGTCGGCCCGTTTCCTCCTCGCCTCGACGTCGGAAGTGTATGGCGACCCTCAACTGCACCCGCAGCCCGAGTCGTATTGGGGACATGTGAATCCCGTCGGCCCGCGGGGGTGCTACGACGAAGCCAAGCGATTCGCCGAGGCCATGACGATGGCCTACCACCGCCACCACGGCGTCGACACGCGCATCGTGCGGATCTTCAACACCTACGGCCCCCGCATGCGACCGGGCGACGGGCGGGTCGTTTCGAACTTCATCGTTCAGGGACTCCGCGGCGACGACCTCACCGTCTACGGGGACGGCTCCCAGACGCGTTCGTTCTGTTTCGTCAGCGACGAGGTCGACGGCATCGTACGTCTGTTCCATTCCGACGAGGTGGAGCCCGTCAACGTGGGCAACCCGACCGAATTCACGATTCTGGAGCTCGCCGAGCTCGTCGTGGCCGAGACGGGGGGACGGTCGACCATCGCGCACCGCGATCTGCCCGTCGACGACCCCAAGGTGCGACGCCCCGACATCTCCCGCGCCAGGGAGCTTCTCGGGTGGCAGCCACGGGTCGCCCTGGAAGAGGGCCTTCAGCGCACGATTCCGTGGTTCCGCGACAAGGTCACGCACGGCGGCGCGCAGGCGCGCCCCCTCACCTGATGGCGGGCGATCGCCGGGTCCGGTTTCGCTTGCTGCCCCTGCCCGCCGATACTAGCGTCGAAGTATGACCACGTTTTCCGTACCCAACGTCCAGCAGCGCATCGCTCAGGGAATGATCGCCTGGGAGGCCGACGACTACGACGGCGCTCTCGAGGTCTTCCAGGAGGTGCTTCAGGACCACCCCGACTTCGCCGACGTGCACAATCGCATGGGGCTGTGCCTCGCGATGCTCGGGCGGCACGTCGAGGCGCTGGCGGCCTTCCGAGAGGCGATCCGACTCGCGCCGACCTACGCCGAGGCGCACCTCAATCGTGGCATCGTGTTGACCGAGCTGGGGCGGCACGAGGAGGCGCAGGCCGCGTTCAACGAGTCGTCCCGCCTCGATACCCGCGATGGGACGGCGTTCCCGTCACATGTAGGCAATCAGATCGCGGTCACGCACGCCAAGTTGGGGGACCTCTACCTCGTGGCCGATCGCCCGGCTCTGGCGGCCGAGCAGTATCGAGCGGCGCTCGAGGTCCGTCCGCGCTTCCTCGACGTGCGCACCAAGCTCGCCGAGGCGCTGATGGAGATGGGCGAGGCGGAGGCCGCTCTGGGTGAGCTGCGGAGCGTACTCGCGGCCAACCCGGAGTTCACCGGAGCTCGACTTCGTCTGGGAGTGGTGCTCCACCGCCTGGGCCAGACCGAGGAGGCGGTCGAGGCGTGGACGCGTTGCGCCGCGGAGGACCCGAAGGATCTACGCCCTGCCGCCTATCTGGTGTCGGTGGGGGCTCGGGCTCCGGGTGGCATCTGAGGCCACCGAGCGCGCCCGAAACCGGACCGGAGCGAGTCCGAGGCCGCCGGCCCCGCGTGACCGGATGTGATCAGCGGTAGCGTTCGGGGAGCAGAAAACGGGTCACGTAGTCGGCCACACCATCTTCGACCGGGCGGAACCGCCCTTCATAGCCGGCGGCCGACAGTCGTTCCATCCGTGCCTCGGTGAAGTACTGATAGCGGTCGCGAATCTCCGCGGGCGTGTCGACCCACTCCACCTCCATCGGCTTCCCCACGGCGCCGTACAGCGCCTGCATCAGTTCGAGCCAGGTCTGCGCCCGGCCGGTGCCGATGTTGAAGAGGCCCGACGGGTGGCTGGTGTCGAGCAGCCAGAGGATGGCGTCGACGCAGTCGTCCACGTAGACGAAGTCGCGCATCTGACCGCCGTCTTCATAGTCGGGGTGGTGCGACCGGAAGAGGGTGACGGGTCGACCGTCGCGCGCCGCCGGAAAGGCTTTGGTCACCACGCTGCGCATCGACCCTTTGTGGTGCTCGTTGGCGCCGTACACGTTGAAGAACTTCAGCCCGGCCCAGCGCGGCGGGGTGGTGTGGCCCGCGGCGACCCGACGAGCCACCCAGCGATCGAACAGGTGTTTGCTCCACCCGTAGGCGTTGAGCGGGAGGAGCCGCGCGAGGGCGTCGGGCGAACCGTCGTCGTCGAAGCCGGCGCTGCCGTCTCCGTACGTCGCGGCGGAGGAGGCGTACACCAGGGGCACCGCGTGGTCCGTGCACCAACGCCAGATCCGCTGCGACAGGCGGACGTTGGTCTCGACGATGAGGTCGGCGTCGGTTTCCGTCGTGGCCGAGATCGCGCCCATGTGGACGATGGCCTCGACGTCGCGCCCCCGGCGCGCGAGGAATTCGTCGAGACCCGACGGATCGACCAACTCGTCGAGTTCGCGCGATGCGAGGTTGCGCCACTTGTCGTCCGACCCGAGACGGTCGACGACCGCGACGCGCACGTCGCGATCATCGAGGGCGGCGACGACGTTGGAGCCGATGAACCCGGCTCCTCCGGTGACGAGAATCATGAGGCGGCCTCGCGGGCGAACGACGAACGAAACGAGGTTTCAAGGTAGGGATGGGACGCGGCTCTGTCAGCGTCGGCCGGCGAGACCGCCGGGCTGCTCCGCGGTGCTCGGAGGCGACGATTGCCCCGCTTCGGGGAGTGGGTCTACCTTGGGTAAACGTGTGTTTATTCCCGCATCCCCCTCGCTGCATGCGGCGCATCCATATCTACATCGCCGTCGGCGTGGTCGGCCTCGCCGGCGTGCCCGGTGTCTCAGCGCAGTCTGCGCAACCCACTCCCGAGACCCCGGTGGGCACCGAGGCGCCGGAAGCTCGGACCCATACGGTCCGAGATGGAGACACGCTGTGGAGCCTCGCCGAGCGGTATTTCGGCGACTCGAGCCGCTGGCGCCTCCTCTTCGATGCCAACCGGGGCGACGTGGCGGGGCCCGACCGGCTGTATCCGGGCCAGTTGCTCGTCATTCCCGGTGAGGCCGGAGTCGACCGGGACTCGATCCCCGAGGTCGCCCGCATCGCGGGGATCTCGGTGGGGCAGGGGGGGCAGGCCCCGCGGCGCGATGCCGATGCGCCGGTCCCGGTGCGCCGGACGGATCCGATGCCGACCTCCGTCGCCGCGCCCGTGGCCGAGGGGCGCACGGAGCCCGGCGCCGCCGCCGGCGAGGGGGCCGCCGACG
>JANQNV010000298.1 GCA_028279425.1 Longimicrobiales bacterium
GCGCGTCGAGCTCGGCCTGGAGTAGGGTCATGGCCTCGACGCGGCGTGCCTCGGCCGCGGTGATGCTACGCCCCAGCAAGAAGGTGCCCAGTCCGGTCCCGACCCCGGCGGCGGCCAGGGTCCACTCACCGAAGAGCACACCGGCGAATCCTCCCATCAGGAGGCCGGTCGCCACGATGCCGGCAACGATGCCCTTGGGAACCCATCGAGGAAACGGCCGGGGCGTGCTCTCCAACTCGTCGAGCAGCTCCAGAATCGCCGCCCGTCGCTGGGCTGGGGAGCCCTCCGCGCCGTCGCCGCCGTTCGGCAGGCCACCCGCGGCGAGCACGGCCGGGGTCGGGTCTTCGCGCAGCAGGTAGGTGTGGCGCAGGGGTCGCCACCACGCATGGGCGTTGAGGGCCGCGAAGAGGGCGATCATGCCGCCCATGATCGGGTCGAAGAGGAGGTCGCGGCCCCCGAGCAGGCCAATCGCGCCGATCCAGGGGGCCGTCCAGAGCATGTTGCGCGCGACGCGGCGACGGACGCCCTCCGCGAGGTCGCGTTGCTCGGCGTCGGCGGCGCGTAGACCCTCCCGCAGGACTAGATCATCCGACATCACCGCCTCCGTGGGCCTCGATCCGGGTGGTTCAGCGCAGAGGCGGACGCCCGGCGCGTCGCCTGCGAATCCAATGATGCCGGACCGGGAGGGCTGCGGTCAAAGGGGGAGCGGCGTGAACCCTGGGAACCCTCATGTGTTCTCGTAGTGAGGGTTCACGACACCGGTCACAGGAAGGGCGCAATGTCAGGGGAGCGAGCAGTGCTAGCCGGGGGATGCTTCTGGGGGATGCAGGACCTGATCCGGAAGCTTCCCGGAGTCGAGTCGACGAGGGTCGGGTACTCCGGGGGCGACGTCCCCAACGCGACGTACCGCCACCATGGGACGCACGCGGAGGCCATCGAGGTGGTCTTCGACCCCGAGCGTCTGACGTACCGCCGCCTGCTCGAGTTCTTCTTCCAGATCCACGACCCGACCACGAGGAATCGTCAGGGCAACGACCGGGGGCTCTCGTATCGCTCCGCGATCTTCTACGCCGACGAGGGGCAGCGCCTGACGGCGCTCGATACGATCGCGGATGTCGAGGCGTCGGGATTGTGGCCGGGCAAGGTCGTCACGGAGGTGGCACCCGCGGGCGACTTCTGGGAGGCCGAGCCCGAGCATCAGGATTACCTCGAGCGGATACCGAACGGATACACCTGTCACTTCATTCGTCCGGGGTGGGTGTTGCCTCGTCGGGAGGGGACTCCCGCGGCGGGTGCCGGTGACTGAGCTCCCCCGCGGTCTCCTCGAAGGGATCCCCTTCGAGCACGAATTCGCAACGGAGCTGGACGGCTTCTACGTGCCGTGGCAGGCGACGGAGGTCCCCGCACCGCGCGCGGTGGTCGTGAACGCTCCTCTCGCAGCCGAGCTGGGCCTCGACCCGGCCACCCTTGCCACGCCGGAGGGGGCGGCCTGGTTGTCGGGGAGTCGGATTCCCGACGGCGCTCGCCCGTTGGCCCAGGCGTATGCCGGCCATCAGTTCGGCAACTTCGTCCCGCAACTGGGCGACGGGCGGGCGATGCTCCTCGGCGAGCTCATCGATTCCCGAGGTCGACGACGCGATGTCCATCTCAAGGGCTCGGGCCGGACTCCCTTCTCGCGAGGGGGCGACGGGAAAGCGCTTCTAGGCCCCGTACTGAGGGAATACCTCGTCGGTGAGGCGATGCACGCGATGGGCATTCCCACGTCGCGCGCCCTCGCGGCCACCACGACGGGTGAACGGATTCGACGCAACCAGCCGGAGGCCGAGCCGGGAGCGGTTCTGACGCGTGTGGCGGCGAGTCATCTTCGGGTGGGTACCTTCCAGTTCTTCGCGGCGCGCGGCGAGGGCGAGCGGGTGCGGCAGCTGCTCGACTATGCGATCGAGCGCCACTACCCCGAGGTCGGCGCCGGCGTCGGGAGTGACTCCGACGGCGGGTTGGAGAGAGCGCTCGCCTTTCTCGGCGCGGTACGCGATCGCCACGCGGCGGTCGTGGCGCAGTGGATGTCGGTGGGGTTCATCCACGGTGTGATGAACACCGACAACATGACGATCTCGGGCGAAACCCTCGACTACGGTCCCTGCGCCTTCATGGACGGGTTCGCGCCCGGGACCGTATTCAGTTCGATCGATCGCTACGGCCGGTATGCCTATGGCAACCAACCACGCATCGCCCAGTGGAATCTGGCGCGACTGGGGGAGACGTTTCTGGCGTTCGTCGGCCCCGACGAAGAGTCCCGTTGGATCGAGGGGATGACCACGGAGATCGAGGACTTCACCGAGGTCTTCGGAGCGCGCTGGCTCGAGGCGATGGGGCGCAAAATCGGGATCTCCGACCCCGGACCCTCGGATGTGCCCCTCATCGACGCACTGCTCCAGATGATGGAAGAGCGGGAGCTGGACTTCACCTCGACGTTTCGCGCGCTCGCCGACGTACTCCGCGGGGATCGCCGCTCGCTGCAGCGACTCCTCCCGAACCCCTCGGCGGCGGACGACTGGCTCGCGCGGTGGTCCGAGCGGCTGACCGCGCAGGGTGTCCCGGTAGACGCGATCGCCGCCGAGATGGAGCGCACGAATCCGCTCTACATCCCCCGCAACCATCGGGTCGAGGAGGCGCTCGACGCCGCATGGCGTGACTCCGACATGGGCCCGTTCCGTGACCTGCTGGATGCCGTGACCCGGCCGTTCGAACGGCGGAAGGGTCTCGAACGATTCGAGGGGCCGGCTCCGGACGACTTCGGCCCCTACGTCACGTTTTGCGGGACCTGAACGGGTCGGGAGTGGACCCGACCTGGTTGGGCGCTGACCGGCCCTGACCGAGGCGGCGGGTCGGGAGGTGGCGAGGTGCGCACGCGCTGCCTACTCTGGGCGGCATGAGTGCACAGTGGATTCCAATACGGGTGGCGACCTGTCTCGGTGTGGGGGCGGCCGCGGTGTTCGGCCTCGGACCCCGAAGCGCGTACGCCCAGTCTGCCGAGTTGGATGCGGCTCTCGACCGGCCGGCGGTGCGCGCCGCTCTCGACCACCTCGATGGCGCGCGCGACCGAACGGCGGCGTTCCTCGCCGAGATCGGGGCCATCGTATCTCCCTCGGGTGAAGAGCTCGAGCGGGCGAGGGCGGTCGCGGCACGGATGCGCGAGATCGGCCTCGATTCGGTACGCATCACCGACAGCCCCAATGCGATCGGCGTGATTCCGGGTCGATCGGGTCGCGCGCTGGTCTTCGTGTCGACGCTGGACGACCTGGCCACCGTCGCCGAGCATCAGCGCGCGGCTGCCGGGCCTCCCGTCGTCGATGGGGATCGGGTCGTCGGTCCGGGCACGAACACCTCGCTTACGACGGCAGCGCTCCTCGCGGCGGCCGAGGCCTATCTCGCGGCCGGGATTCGTCCTGAACACGATCTCGTCTTTGCCTCCGTCGCTGAAGAAGAAACGGGTCTGAAGGGGATGAAGTCGTTGTACGACGGGTATCGTGAACGGGCAGAGGCGTTCGTGGACGTGCTCGGCGACGGCCACTCCATCTCCTACGGCGCCCTCGGCATCCATTGGTGGCGCGTGGTGGCGGAGGGCCCACCTGGGCACACGCTCAGCGGTGGCATGCCCAACGTCAATCAGGCCCTCGGACGTGCGGTCGATCGCGTTCTCTCGCTTCCGGCCGCCTCGAGCACGGACGACCGCCGCACCCGTCTGAACGTCGCGATGATCCAGAGCGGAGCGGTCTTCAACCACAAACCCGACAGCGGATGGTTTTCGGTCGACATTCGATCGATGGATGCGGCGACGATCACATCGATCGAGGCCGCGGTCGCCGCCGTCGCCTCCGACGTGGCCGAGGAGACCGGGCTCGAGCTGCGGCTCGAACCGTTTCAGCGGACGCCGGGCGGGACGATTCCAGGTGCGATCCAATCGCCGCTCGTGCGTACGGCCCAGGCCATCTCGCGTCACCTCGGATACGAACCGTCGATGTCGGAGAGCGGTTCTTCCAACATGAACGTCGCGGTTGCCGCGGGCACGCCGGCGATCGGGTTGGGCGGCTCGCGCGGGGGGGATCGTGGACTGGCCACCGAATGGGCCGACATCGACGGTATGATGCGCACGGCCACCCAGGTACTGCTTCTCGCTTCCGCGCTCGGGGGGGGCGGAGGTTAGGGGTGTGAACCTCGGGAGCCGGCCGGGGTGACCGTTCCGAAGAAGCTGACGCGTCGGCTCGTACTCGACCCGGCGCCCTCCACCCCTCCCTCGAAGGTTCGCTTCCCATGTTCGATCGTTTCCCGTCTCGTGGTCTCGCGCGACGCCGGGCCGCCATCTCGTCCGGCCTTCTCGTGTTCGTCGCTGTCGCCGGATGCTCGGCGGGTGGCGTCTCGACCAGCGGTGACGGCGCGACGCCTCCTGCCACGCCCAGCCGGGCCGCCGAGCCGATCGCCACCGACCTGGCGCTGGCCACCTTCGATTCGGCGTGGAGTCGGATCAACTCCAGCTACTACGATCCCGACTTCCGAGGCATCGACTGGCCGGGGGTGCGAGACGAGCTCCGCCCCGCGGTGGAGGGTCTCGGGACGCGGGGCGAACTCCGCGATCTCCTGGGTGAGATGCTGTCGCGGCTCGGGGAGAGCCACTTCGCCATCCTCCCCCAGGAATCGGTCGACGAGATTTCGATCGACCAGGAGGAGGTCGAGGGCGATGCGTCGGCGGACCCTGGGGATCTGGGGCTAGAGGTGCGGTGGGTGGACGATGCGCTCACCGTCTTCCGCACCTTCGACGGGGCGGCCCGTGAGGCCGGAGTCCGGCCCGGATGGATCATCGAGGCGATCGGCGATCGCGAGATGAGCGACTGGACGCGCGTCATCGGCGAGGCGGACTCGGAAACGGCGCGTGTCGGCCTGAGGACCCAGACGGTGATGGCGGCCGGGGCGCTGACCTCGGGCCCGGTCGGGTCCACCGTGGCGCTGCGCCTTCGCGATGGCGATGGGACGGTGCAGGAGCTCGAGATCGAGCGGCGACCGGTTCGTGGCGAAGTGGTGAAGTTCGGGCAGCTGCCCTCGATGGTGGCCTACCTGGACCACCGGCGCGTGCGCCACGACGACGGGTGCGTGGGCGTGATCGAGTTCAACGTGTGGATGGTTCCGCTCGTGGCCGACTTCAATCGCGCCGTCGACGAGGTGGCCGACTGCACCGGTGTGGTGATCGATCTGCGCGGCAACACGGGGGGCGTAGGAGGGATGGTGATGTCGACGGCCGGGTCGTTTTTCGCGGAGCGCGCCGATCTGGGGATCGTGAAGTCGCGCTCGGGCGAGATGCGCTTCGTCGCGATGCCACGGGGTGTCGACACCGAGGGACAGCTCCGCGACGCCTTTACAGGCCGATTGGCGGTCCTCATCGACGGCATGAGCATGAGCACGTCGGAGATTTTCGCCGCCGGCCTGAAGTCGACCGGACGGGCCACGCTGTTCGGTTCGACGACGCCCGGATACGCTCTGCCCGCGATGACGATCCGTCTGCCCAGTCAGGACGTGCTCTATCACGTCATCTCGGATCTGACCGATCCCGACGGGCAGCGGATCGAGGGGAGTGGCGTCGAGCCCGACGTTCCGGTGGAGCTTCTGCGCACGGACCTCCTGGCCGGTCGGGATGCCGTCCTGGACGCCGCCGTCTCGTGGGCCGCCGGAGGCTCTCCGGCGCCGTGACCGATGGTGTCGGGATGTCTGCCGAATGAACACTCTTCACCCGCCGCGCGTATTCGACCCCGGAACGGCCGATACTGGTGTCACGGTCGGTCCACGTGTTCCGATTTCCTCGACCCCCAAGGGGCCCTTCCATGACCAACTCTCTTCTCCCGGTACGCCGGGTCGCTCTCGCCCTCGCTGCCGCGGCTCTGCTCCCGGGGGCCGCGCTCGCCCAGGACATGCCTGCCGCGCAGGACCTCATCGACCGGTACGTCGAGGCGATCGGAGGCCGTGAGGCGGCGACCGCCGCGGTCGCGAGTCGCGCCACGGGTACGTTTTCGATTCCCGCTATGGGCGTGAGCGGCGAGGTGCTCGTCGTGCGTGGTCCGGACGGGGCGATGACGACGCAGATCTCCATCCCCGGGATGGGGGAGATGCTGTCGGGCTTCACCGACGACGTGGGGTGGTCGATGGATCCCATGACGGGTGCTCGGCTCCTCGAGGGTGCGGAACTCGACGCCATGCGCGAGCAGGCCGATCGACTCTACGAGGTGCGTGACGCGTCGCTGTTCGAGTCGTTCGAAACCGTTGCCGAGCGCGACTACGACGGCGAGGCGTGTTGGGAGGTGAAGTACACCACCAAGACGGGACGCGACATGTCGGAGTGCTTCTCGAAGGACTCGGGCCTGATCATCGCCTCGATTACGACACAGGAATCTCCGATGGGCGAGATCGAGGTCGTGTCGCGAATCGGCGACTACGAGCGTTTCGGCGACATCATGGTGCCCACCTCTGTGACGCAGGACATGATGGGGCAGCAGCAGGTCGTGACCATCTCGAGCGTGGAATACGGCGACGTCGATACCGGGCTCCTCGAGCCGCCAGCGGCCATCAAGACGCTGATGGGCGGCGGTAACTGAGGCCTGTCCGCGCGGATCGCCACGGGCGGGGGGCGAGGGCCCTCCGCCCCGCCTTTTCGTAGGCTCCGGGCTCCGCCGCTTCTCCGGCTACTCCGCGGCGAGCGATTCCGAGGGCGGCACCCGCAGCGCTTGGCGGGCGGGGATCGCGCTGGCCAGGAGGGCCACCACGGCCAGGAGCCCCGAGACGGCGGCCAAGGTCGCGGGATCCACCGGGCGCACGCCGTACACGAAACGCGCGGTCAGCCCCGACGATGCCACGCTGACGCCGATTCCGATGCCGAGCCCGACGAGCGACAAGGCCGCCGCCTGACGTAGGATCATCGTTCGGACGCCGCTGGGACTCGCCCCGAGGGCGACCCGGATGCCGATCTCGCGTCGTCTCGATGCAACGGACTCGTGCAGGATGGCGAAGAGTCCGATGGCGGCGAGGAGGGTCGCTAGAGCGGCGAAGATGGTGAAGAGCATGGTCTGGGCACGGCGGGGTGCCAGCCCGACGTCATACCGGTCCGACGCCACCCCGAGATACGAGACCGCCGCGCCGGGATCGAGTTCGCGGATCAGGCTCCGCAGCGCGGGGCCGGCGGCGAGGGGATCCTCGTCGACACCGACCAGCACATCGATGCCGTCGTCTGCGGCGGCGAAGAACATCTGTGGATATGCCGGGGCCTCGAGTGCGGTTCGCCTCAGGTTGCCGACCACGCCCACGACCTCGAGCGGAGCGCCGTCGGTCTGCCCGCCCCAGTGCAGTTGTTGGCCGATCGGTTCGGTGTCCGTGGCGAAGGCCTCGACCCAGGCCTGGTTGACCACCACGGCCGTCGACTCCTTGGCGAGGTCGAAGGGTTGAAGGCCGCGTCCTCGGAGGAGGGGGACGCCGAGCTTGTCGAAGAATCCGGGGTAGACCACGTCGGTGGTCAGCCTGGGGCGGGGGAGCGACGGGTCCAACGGCGCTCGGCCGACCAGCTCGATCGTCTGATCCGGGATCCGCTCGATGAAGAACCGGCCCATGATGGCGACCGACCGCACGTCCGGACGAGCTTCGAGTCGCGAGGTGAGCGCGGCCTGAAGCGCGGCGCGTTCGGCCGGCTCGCGCGCGGTGAGGTGGAACCGAGCCATCAGAGTCCGGTCGGCGTCGAAGCCGGGATCGATCGCCTGTATCGCCAAGGCGCTTCGCACCAGCAGGCCCGAGCTCGTGAGGAGCACCACCGCCATCGCGACCTGCGCGACCACCAGCGCCGATCGGGTCCGGGTGTCGGACCCCGTTGCGCCTCGCCCCCCCGCCCGAAGCGTCTCGGAGGCGCCGACCCCCGAGGCCCGGAGCGCCGGAAGCAGGCCGACCAGGGGCGCGACGACCGCCGACAGCCCGAAGCCCATGAGCAACACGCGGACGTCGACCGTGACCTCGTCGGTCAGAGGCACACCGGGCGGAATCATGGCGACGAGTGCATCCAGTCCCAACCGCGCCAGCACGAGCCCACCCAGCCCGGCGGCGAGGCTCAGCAGCGTCGCCTCGAAGAGCAGCTGTCGATTGATTCGAGCTCCTGTCCCGCGGCGTTCGTCGGCGGCGCGAGATCGCCGTTCGCACCTCCCTCGGTGCGACCCGAGCTCGAA
>JANQNV010000322.1 GCA_028279425.1 Longimicrobiales bacterium
ACCGCGCCGAGCTCGGTGGGCGACCAGGTCGATACGGGATGGTCACCGATCATCGACCGAGGCATTCCCGCCGCGATCGCGATTCCCGATCGCTCTCCCTCGAGGACCTGCAGGAGCCGATTCAGCCACCCCCCGGACGCCCCCTCGGGGCGCGCCAGCCCCGTCTCGAGCACGGCCTGGCCGTCGAAGTGGCTACGCGTCCGGTACGGGATGGCCATCGCGTGGAGGGCCACGAGTTCGTCACGTTCCCAGAAACTCCTCAGACCAGCCAACCCCGGCGCCAGGCCGAAGCCGTCGGAGAGCGCGGTGAGGTCGCCCCGGTCGAAAGCCATGGCACCGCGGAGATTCGCGTAGGATCCGTCCCCGAAGGGAACGAGCGCCGCGAGCCCATCGAACCCGCCTCGCAAGAGCACGAAGACCAGGCGCCCCGATTGCGGCACGGAGGCGAAGCGGACCGTCGGGAAGCCGAAGGTGGCGACCCCGCCGAGACACATGCCGGCATGCTCGAGAAACGATCGGCGGTCCATGACTACCTCCATTGAAAGGCGGGGTCGGCAAAGCCGAGCGCCACACGTTCGTCCATCGGGATCGATGCGTCCTGGACGAGCGCCACGAAGGGGTCGGCGGCGTCCCGCTCCACGACTTCGATCATCTGATCGATGGATCCCTCGGCTCGAGCGCCTCCCCGCGCCACCGTCGTCGCCACCGTGCGAGCGAGCTCGGCGCGGTTCATGAGCGCGTCGGGATCGGCCCACTCCACCAGCGTGTCTCCGTAGCCCTTGGGGGAGGGCGGCGCCCACAGCGGCTGCCGCAGGTCCTGAAGGATCGAGAAGAGGGTGGGCGGCACATCGTCGACACCGATGACCCGCAACATGGCCACGGCCCAATCCTGCGGCGCGCGGAATTTCCGGTGCTCCGGGTCCCAGGCCTCGGGCAGGTCGATCACCGCTCGCGCCACCTCTCGTAGGTTGCCGTCCGAGTCGCGAAACACGCGAGCGATCCGCTCGACCGCGGCGGCGGGGGGCTGATCCGCTACGAAGTGCCCGACGATCTTGCCGGCGAGGAAGGTGGCCGTGGACGGGTGACGGCACAGATCACGAATCAACGCGACTCCCTCGGCCTCGCCCCCCTGCTCGTAGCGCCGTCCGAGCACCGTCTTGGAGCCGGGTTCGTGAATCCGGTCTTCGAACACGAAATCCACCTCGTCGCCGATCTCGCCGGGACGCCCGGGTGCCCGCAGCCCGGTCACGGTCCACCCGGTCAGGATCCGAGCCGCCTCGCGAACGTCGTCCTGCTCGTACCCTCCGTCGACACCGAGGGTATGCAGCTCGAGCAGTTCGCGGGCGTAGTTCTCGTTGAGCCCGATCGGGGGCATCTCACTGGACCGGCGGCGGCGGCGGCGATTCGCGAGCCGCGCCAGCGTCGACGAGGGGCCGATGGACTGTGCGTTGTCGAGGTAGCTCGTCATCGCGGGGTGACGCGCGCTGGCGAGCACGAGATCCTCGAAGCGTCCGAGGGCGTGGGCCCGGACCACCTCGCGCTCGTAGGAGCCCGCGAGGAGGCGGGTGGGAAGCTTCGCGGCCCCCGACACACAGAGGTGGTTCGACCAGAACGACACCCACCGTTCCACGAAGGGGCGTTCACTCGTCAGTCGCGCGGCCATCGCCTGGGTCGCCTCGCCGAGGGCGAGTGCCCGGATGCGCCGCCGTACGCGACGGTTCGCCTCCGGGTCATCGGATCGGGCCGCCGCCCGCTGCCCCGCCACGATCGAAGGGATCGAGTCGCGCACGGCAGGCGGAGCCACGAGTGGCGGCCCCCCGGCGAGCTGTTGTGTCAACCACCCCCGTGGGTCGTCGAGCCGCCGCGCCTCGCCCAGTCGGGCGCCGAGGCCGAATCGGTTGAGTGCACGGATGGAGGCGTTCATGGGCGGGCGGGCTTCGCGGGTGGTCGGGCGACGCAAGTGCGCCGCGCTCGAGGAACGGATGTCGCAGCACCCTACGACGTTAAAGGTGGACAGGGTTGCACGCGGGTGGCGCCAGCGGTCGTTTGTGCTGCTCGGGGGTCGGTCAACGGGAACGGCGACGGAGGGATACGTGAAGGCACTCACCTTCCAGGGTATCGAGCAGGTGGCGGTGTCGGATGTCCCGACGCCGGTCGTGCAGGAGGCGGGCGACGCCATCGTGCAGGTGGCGGCGGCCGGCCTCTGTGGCTCCGACCTGCACCCCTACTTCGGGCGCGAGACCGGTCTCGATCGCGGCACGGTGATGGGCCAC
>JANQNV010000332.1 GCA_028279425.1 Longimicrobiales bacterium
GTCGATCCCACCGTCGTCGAGCAGATCGGTGGGTTGACGATCGTCGGTGCACAAGCAGATCCGGCCCGCGGTCCGGGGTGTGAGCACGGGGAGCAGCGCGTCGAGATTGCGGGCGTTGGTGGCCTCGCGGAAGAACACCCAGAGGCCCCGGCGGAGCTTCTCGACCGCCTCGTCGGCCGAGGTGCATTCGTGGTCGGTGGCCGGGCCGGCGGCGATGTAGGCGTTGAGATCCGAGCCCGATACGCCCGGGGCGTGACCGTCGATCGGATCCTCGCGGAAGGCCGCGATTTTGCGATGCACCTCGGCATCGCCGTGAATCACACCCGGGAAGTTCATGACCTCCGCGAGGCCGAGCACCCGGGGGCGGCCGCGGAACGAGACGAGATCGTCGGCCCCGAGTGTCGCGCCGGCCGTCGCCATGTGGGTCGCGGGCACACACGAGGGCAGCTGCACCAACACGGTGAGCGGTAGACCATCGGAGCTGTCGAGCATGAAACGAATGCCCTCGACCCCGTGCACATTGGCGATCTCATGTGGGTCGACCACCGCGGTGGTCGTGCCCCGCGGCACCACGGCGCGTGCGAACTCCGCCGGCACGGCCATCGACGATTCGATGTGGACGTGGGCGTCGATGAGGCCGGGGGCGAGCACTGCGCCATCGAGATCCATGACCCGATGCGCTTCGTAGCCGTGCCCCAAACCGGCGATCCGTCCGCCCGCGACGGCCACGTCGATACGCTCGAGTTCGCCGGTGAACACGTTGGCCACGCGACCCCCGCGCAGGAGCAGGTCGCTCGGTTGGTCTCTTCGGGCGCACGCAAGCAACGACGGATCCATGGAGTTCTCGATCGCGTGGGGTGGATGGGAGTCTCCTGAGATCGAATCTGTGAACGGCAGGAGCGCTGTGCCACCGAGCGAGGCGACCGAATTGCCCCCACCCGTGGCTTCCGGTAGCCTCCTGCCATGCAAACGGCAGCTCCGTCTTCGTTTCTCGACGTGCGTGGCATCTTGCGGTGGGTGTTCCTCGGCCGCCTCAGCCTGCTCGCCGCCATCGTCGTCGCCGCCTGGGTCGGACTCGCGGGTGCCGAGGGAACCGACGATGCCCTGACCGTCGCCACCGTCACGCTGGCGGTATCGGTCGTCTTCACGGCCGGGTCGCTGTTGTTTCTCGCGATGCGTGCCGGGACCCCTTCGCGGACCTTCCGATACCTCCAGGTGGTCTTCGACGTCGTGGCCGTCACCGTGGTGGTGCACCTGACCAACGGCCCCGCCAGCGACTTCTCCCCGGCCTACGTGCTCGTCATCGCCGAGGCGGCGCTTCTTCTTCCGCTACCGGGAGGCGTGCTCGCCGGTCTGTTGTCCAGCGCGCTGTTCGGTGCCGACGCCTTGTTGCTTCAGGAGGGTGGGCCGACTCCCGCCCTGGCCCTCCAGGTAGGGTTGTTCACCGTCGTCGCCGTCGCCATCGGGATCCTCGGTGACCGCCTCCGTCGCACCGGGATGCGCCTCAGTCGGGTCCAGTCCGAGCTCGAACAGCTGCGTCTCGATACGTCGGTCATCCTGGACCGCCTCGCGACGGGGGTGATGACCCTCGACGAGGGAGGGCGTCTCGCCTATCTCAACCCCGCGGGTGCGAAGCTTCTGGGGATCGACCCCTCGGATTGGGCGTCCCAGGCCGTGGTCGAGCGCCTCGAGGCGATGACCCCGGGCTTCGGTGCCGTCCTGCGAAGGTCGATCGAGGACGGCGAACCGGTACGCCGATTCAAGTCGTACCTTCAGCGAGACGGGCGCCGGATCACACTCGGGATTTCGACGACGGTCATGGATCGGGGCGAGGCGGGCCCGTTTTCGGCTACGGCGCTGTTTCAGGACATCACCGACCAGGAAGCTCTCATGCTCTTGAACCGGCGCGCCGACCGGCTGGGAGCGGTCGCGGAGCTGAGTGCGTCGCTCGCCCACGAAATCAAGAATCCCCTGGCCTCGATTCGGTCGGCGGTCGAGCAGCTGAGTCGAGGCGTCGCCGATCCCGGTGACCGGGAGGTGTTGGAGCGACTGGTTCTGGCCGAATCCGACCGGTTGAGTCGCCTCCTGAGCGAGTTTCTCGACTTCTCCGGCCTGCGGATGGGGCGGAGCGAGCCGGTGGACTTCTCGACGCTGGTCGGTCGCGTCGTGGAGGTGGCGAAACAGCATCCGGAGGCCCGCGGCCGAGGCGTCTCGCTGGAGGTGGATTTGCCCGACAGCGAGGCACGGCTCGTGGGTGACCCGGACCTGCTACACAGGGCGGTCTTCAACCTGGTCCTCAATGCCGTACAGTTTTCTGGCGATGCTGGACGGGTGGAGATCGACTTGCGGCGCGTTTCGGGTCGAGAGGTGCCGGGCCCCCCGGACGCCTCGGCGGCGTGGCGGCTCCGAGTCCGGGACTCGGGCCCGGGCATCGACGTCGACGTGGCGCAGCGGATCTTCGATCCGTTCTACACCACGCGGCAGGACGGCAACGGGCTGGGGCTCGCGGTGGTCCACCGCGCCGTGGAGGCGCACGAGGGGGCCGTCCTGGTTGGTGATGCGCCAGCGGGCGGCGCGGAGTTCACACTGTTTCTACCTGCAGACGACGACGCATGAGTGACGGCATCCACATTCTTCTCGTGGACGACGAGATCGGGATCCTGGAGTCGCTCCAGATCCTCTTTCGCAATCAGGGTTTCCAGGTCACGGCGTGCTCTTCTGGCCCCGAAGCGCTCGAGCGGTTGGCCGAGGTGCGGCCCGATATCGTCCTGACCGACATTCGCATGCCGGGCGCAACCGGCCTCGAGGTGCTCGCTCGAGCGCGTGAGGTCGATCCCGAGATCTCCGTCATACTCATGACGGCCCAGGCATCGCTCCAGTCGGCGGTCCGTGCGGTCAACGAAGGCGCGTACCACTACCTGCAGAAGCCCTTCGCCAACGACGAACTCCTCGCCGTCTGTCGTCGAGCCGCGGAGGCTCGGCAACTCCGCGTAGAGAACCGGGCGTTGAAGAAGGAGATCCGCCGCAGGGAACGTCAGCTGGGCGATCGACCGGTGGGCAAGGCCCGTTCATTCGTCGAGGTGCTCCAGCTGGCCGAGACCGTGGCACCGACCGACTCCACGGTGCTCGTCACGGGCGAGAGTGGTTCCGGGAAGGAGGTCGTGGCGCGCTACATCCATTCGCTCTCCGACCGAGCCGACAACGGCTTCTACTCCATCAACTGCGGCGCGCTGCCCGAGAGCCTGCTGGAAAGCGAGCTGTTCGGTCACACGAAGGGGTCGTTCACGGGCGCCGTGAAAGACAAGACCGGGCTGCTGGAGGCGGCCGACGGAGGGACCCTCTTCCTCGACGAGATCGGCGAAACGACGCCGGCTACCCAGGTGAAGCTCTTGCGCGCTTTGCAGGAGCGCGAGGTGATTCCCGTCGGGGCCACGCAGCCGGTCTCGGTCGACGTGAGGATCATCGCGGCGACGAATCGCGAGCTCGAAGACGAGATTCGGCGGGGCGCGTTCCGGAGCGACCTCTACTATCGTCTCAACGTGATCGCGCTGCACCTCCCTCCTCTCCGCGATCGCAAAGACGACATTCCCCTCCTGGCGCGCTTCTTTCTCGAACGGATGGGGCGTGATCGCGAAGGTGAAGCTCCGGAGTTCGCACCCGATACTCTGGCCGTGTTGTCGGACTACGATTGGCCCGGAAACGTGCGCGAACTCGAGAACGCGCTCGAACACGCGCTCATCGTCTCCAAGGGGTCGGCGTTGACACCCGGCCACCTACCCGAACGGGTGCGTGAGGAACAGGCGCCGCGGCTGGTCGCCGACGGACTACCCCCCAATCCGTCGATGGAAGTGATCGAACGCGCCTACATCACGTGGGTTCTGCAGGCCGAGGGCGGCAACAAGACACGAGCCGCCGAAGTACTCGGAATCGATCCATCGACACTCTACCGAAAGCTCAACCGATACGAGATCGAGGTCTGAACCGGATGTCGCCTCCTACGGATCCCCGACCCCGCCGACGCTGGGACGATCTTCCCTGGCCCGATGTCATCGTCTCGGTGGTGATCCCCGTCTACAACGAGCGACAGACCGTCGAGGCACTGCTCCGCAGAGTCGACGAGGTCGCGCTGAATACCGAGGTGATCGTCGTCGACGACGGCTCGACCGACGGTACCCGAGATCTGCTTCCTGCCCTCGAGGCGGAAGGGATCATCGATCGCCTGATCTTCCAGGAGCGCAACCAGGGGAAGGGCGCGGCGCTCCGCACCGGCTTCCAGCATGCCACGGGCGACGTGGTCGTCGTACAGGACGCCGACCTGGAATACGATCCCTACGAGTTCCCGCTGCTCCTCGAGCCGATCCTGAGCGGCAAGGCCGACGCGGTCTACGGCAGTCGCTTCCTCGGCGGCCCGCATCGCGTGCTCTTCTTCTGGCACAGCGTGGGGAACCGGGTGCTCACCCTGATGAGCAACATGTTCACCGACCTGAACCTCACCGACATGGAGACGTGCTACAAGATGGTGCGGCGCGAACTCCTGCAGTCGCTCCCGCTGTCGGCGGATCGGTTCGGAATCGAACCCGAACTGACGGCTCGCCTGGCTCAGTCGGGGGCGCGGGTCTACGAGCTGCCCATCAGCTACGACGGACGTTCCTACGCTGAGGGCAAGAAGATCGGGTGGCGGGACGGCGTCTCGGCGATCTGGTCGATTCTCAAATTCAACGTCTTCGGACCCCGGGCTCCTCGCTGGCACCCGCCGGCCATCCCCATGTGGGAGGCCCGCAGGGCGCTCGACGCGCTCGAGTCGTCGCCCTCGCCGACCGAATCGGACGCTTCTTGAGGTCGTACCGGCTGGCGTTGGCAGTCGTGGCCGCGACCGCGGTCGCCGTCTTCTTCGGCAGTCTGGACAACGGGTTCGCCTACGACGACCAGGGCATCATCGTCCAGAACCCCGTCGTCACCGACGGCGATGTGGTGGCCGCCCTGGGCCAACCGTATTGGGCCGGCGAAGCGGGGGTGGGCCGGCTCTATCGGCCCGTAGCGCAGGCGGCGTTCGCCGCCCAGTGGCGTGCCTTCGGGGGCGAGGCGAGGGCCTTCCACATGGTGAACGTTCTGCTCCACGCGCTCGTCGCGACGCTCGTGGCGGTGTTGTGTGGGCAGCTGGTGCATCGGTGGCGACCCGAGGCCGAGGCTCGCGAGCGGGCCGTCGCGGCCCTGCTGGGCGGGGCCTTCTTCGCGGTGCACCCCGTGCATGTCGAAGCCGTTGCCAACGTCGTGGGGCAGGCGGAGCTCTGGGCGGCGCTGGGGGTCGTCGGAGGCGTCGTGGTGCACCTCGGCACGCGTTCGGCCGAGTTCGGCGCACGGGTCATGGGCACCCTGGGTGTGGGTACCCTGTTCGCGGTCGGCTTCGGCGCGAAGGAGATCGCCATCGTCTTGCCGGCGCTCCTCCTGCTGATCGAGGCCGGAGACGCCGGGGGCGTTCGTGCCCTGGCGGGACGCCTTCTGGATCACCTGCCTCGGGTCCTCCTGCTCGCAGGCGTCGGGTGCAGCATGCTCGTCGCCCGCCTGGACGTGCTTGGAGCGCTTGCCGGCGAAGATGTGACGGCGGCGCTGGCCGGCCTCGGCACGATGGAGCGTCTCGCGCACGTGTTTCCCCTCTGGACCGAATACCTGCGCTTGCTGGTGTGGCCGATGACCCTGGCCGCCGATTACGACCCCGGTGTGGTGTATCCGGCGAGCGGGCCTTCGGTGCTGCAGACGACGCTGGGGCTGGCCGTGTTGATCGGTGGTCTCGCCGCGATCCCATGGTGCTGGAAGCGTCAGCGGCTGGTGGCGGTGGGCGCGGCCTGGTTTGCGATCGCGATCCTGCCCGTCTCGAACCTGCTCTTCGCGACCGGCTCCCTGATGGCCGAGCGCACGCTGTTCCTGCCATCCGTGGGATGGTCGTTGGTGGTCGCCGGCCTCGGCTCCCGCGCGTGGAGCCGGGCGGCTCGCCCCCGAACGATCGGCCTCGCGGCCGTGGTCGTGGCGCTCCTGCTGGGGGTACGTTCGATCACGCGGGTCCCGTCGTGGGAGTCGAGCTTCACGGTGATGCAGACTCTGGTGCGCGATCACCCCACGTCATGGCGCTCCCACAAGGCCCGGGCGGAGGGGTTGGTCAACGTCGGGCGGTTCGAGGATGCCGCCGAAGCGTACCGGGCGGGTGTGGCCGCGCTCCCGAACCGCTTCGACATGGTTGCGGCGACGGGTGCCTTCTTCAAGGAACAACGCCGACTGGCCGAGGCGCGTCCGTATCTCGAGAGTGCCGTGGCCTTGCAGCCCGCCCGACCCTCTCCCTGGGTCCTGCTCGCCGAACTCGAGCTTCTGGAGGGGCGCTTTCGAGAAGCGCATTCCGTGGCCACCCGCGGGATCGCCTCGGCCGTCGAGAGCGCCGAACTGTGGGGCGTGTTGTCGGAGGCCTACGTCGGGGGAGGACTCCTCGACGCGGCGGTGCGGGCGCGCAGGGTTTCGCTCGCGCTGGAGCCGGGATCCGCGCAGGGATGGACGCGCCTCGCGGAGTTGCTCGAAGCCGCAGGGGGCAACCCGGAGGCCATCGCCGAGGCGCGCCGACGCGCCGCGGCGGAGGGTGGCTGATCGCGGGCTCCCGGGACCGTTGCAGAACTCCAGCATCTTGCAATTTCCAAGAATCCGGGGGGCGCACGGCTCGATACGGGGGTGGGGGTTCCGACAGTTAAGCTTTTGTTTCGTATGGATTTACGGTTGTTCGGCACGGGTTGGCCCCGGCCTTGCCCTTCGACGGGGTGCGAATCGAGTTCCACCTCACAGAAGTGCAACACACCCGACCAAGGAGTCGAACATGCGGGACAACAAGGGTTTCACCCTCATCGAGCTGCTCATCGTCGTCGTGATCATCGGTATCCTGGCGGCCATCGCCATTCCGAAGTTCTCGGCCACCCGGGAGAAGGCCTACGTCTCGGCCATGAAGTCCGACCTGAAGAACCTGGCGACCGAGCAGGAGATCTACTACTCCGACAACTACTCGTACACGACCAGCGCCACCGCCCTCGAGTTCTCGAACTCCGAGGGAGTCACGGTGTCGATCAGCGCCGGTAACGGTACGGGTTGGGGCGCCTCGGCCACCCACACGGGTACGGCGAGCGCCTGCGGCGTCTTCTACGGTGACGCGAGTGCCGTTGCTCCGGCGACCATCGCCGGTGCCGTCACCTGTAACTAATCCCGTGGCGTAGGGATCCGGGTTCGACCTGGACGGGTGGGGAGTGTGGCACGGCGGGTAACCCCGAGTCACACTCCCCTTCTCGTTCCCGGACACGGCTTCCTCTCCGCAACCGATCATTCAGCCCGAGAGGCTTCATCATGATGCGCCAAGCCAGACGCGGATTCACGTTGATCGAGCTGCTGATCGTCGTGGTCATCATCGGGATTCTCGCCTCGATCGCCATTCCGAAGTTCTCCGCCGTGCGGCACAAGTCCTTCCGCTCGTCGATGATGTCGGATCTCCGGAATCTCGCGGTCACGCAGGAAGTGTATCACAACGAGAACTTCAGCTACTCCAACTCGATCACCGCCCTCGAGGCGGTCGTCACCGAGGGTGTGACCCTCACGGTGACCGAGGCGTCGAACACGGGGTGGGCCGCTACGACCACGCATTCCGGCGTGGCTGGAGAGCAGTGCGGCGTGTTCAACGGTTCCGCTACCGCGGCCAACGGTTCCCCGGCCACCGAGGTCGGGGTCGTCACCTGCACCTTCTAGGTCGGCGCACGAGAATGTCCCGAGGGGCGTCTCGCGCGTCGGGTCGTTGCCGGCGCACTCGCGGCACGGCATCCTGAGGGGTACCCGCCGCCCGCCGCCTCCCGTTCGCCATGCCCGCGCCCGTCGCCCTCAAGCGAGCTTTGATCGTCTCCTTCGGCCTTCTGGTCGGTGGGGGCGTTCTTTTTGCAGGGGTCGTCCTGGCGCTCGCACTGCCGGCGGTTTCGTCGCAGCGCGAAGTACTCATCGTCCTGCTCGGTGTGCTCGGCTTGGCGCTGGCGACGGTAGTCCTGATCGGTGGATGGTTGCTGAACACCCGGTTCGTGCGACCCATGCAACAACTCGAGGCCGACGTGCGCACGATCGCCGGTGGCGAGTACACCCACCGGGTGGCCGCGCTGCCGTGGAGCGAGCTCGACGCCGTCCGCGAAAGCGTCAACGACATGGCCGACCGCTTGACGCGGGATCAGGACCTGCTCGCGGCCAACATCTATTCGCTCGACCGCACGAATCGGGAGTTGGTCGAGGCGCGTGATCAGGTCATCCAGACGTCGCGCATGGCGTCGGTGGGCACGCTGGCCGCCGGGATCGCGCACGAGGTCGGCAACCCCCTGGGGGCGATCGTCGGCTTCACCGATGTCGCGATCTCTCGCGGCCGGAAGTCGGGGGCCGATACGGCGTTGCTCGAAGACATTCGCGCGGAGGCCGATCGGATCGACCGGATCATCCGGACCTTGCTCGACTACGCGCGCCCGCGAGACGGCGAAAGCGGGCCGCGGCCGGTCGTCGATGTCATGGCGAGGGTCAAGGAACTTCTGGAGCGTCAGGGCAAGCTCGAAAGGGTCGAGGTGGTGTGGGAGGGTTGGGACGCGACCTCGACCGAGGCGATGGTCGATGCCACGGCCGTGGAGCAGATCCTGGTGAATCTGATCCTGAACGCCCTCGATGAGATGGCCGATCTGGAGCGTCCCAGACTGCGCATCTCCGTGGGTGTCGAAGACGGACAGCTCGCCAAGCTCCCCTCGCGTCGTGATACCGACCCGCCCGGGGTGAACTACATGCACCGGAGGCGCGTGGGGCGTGACCAGACACCAGAAGGTGCAGATCCGCTCTTTACGGCCGATCATCTGGTAGTGATTCGGGTCGCCGATTCGGGACGGGGAATTCCCGACCCGATGAGGGACCGGATTTTCGACCCGTTCTACACGACCAAGGATCCCGGCCGCGGCACCGGTCTGGGGCTGTCCATTTGTGCTCGGCTCGTCGAGGGGATGGGCGGAAAGATACATCTCGAAGATGCACCGGAAGGAGGCGCCGAGTTCGTCGTCTCCCTCCCCGGTGCGCCAGGGGGCGACTCGGAGTGAAGATCCTCGTCATCGACGACGACCGCGGCCTACGCCGGTCACTCAGCATGATCCTCGAAGACGAGGGCTACACGGTCGTGCAGGCCTCCAACGGCCGTGAGGGTCTGTCGCTGGCGACCGAAGAGCGTCCGGCGATGATCTTGTGCGACGTGCGCATGCCCGAGATGGATGGTCTGGAGTTCCTCGAGCAGTACCGGACCGATGGTGGCGCCGCTCTCGTACTCGTCATGACCGCATACGGGTCGTCGGAGCTGGCTGTCGAGGCGATGAAGAAGGGGGCCTACGACTACATCCCGAAGCCCTTCGGCGCCGACGAGGTGGTTCTCACCGTGCGGAAGGCCGAGGAGCGGGAGAACCTTCGCCGCGAGGTAGGTCGACTGCGCGACCAGGTGCGCGCCGATCGAAGGTTCGGCGATCTCGTCGCGCGTTCGGCTTCGATGCTCGATGCCCTGCACGTCGCCACGAAGGTGGCTCCCCACGAGTCGCCCGTGCTTCTGTCGGGACAGAGTGGTACCGGAAAGGAACTCGTCGCGCGCCTGATCCATCGGGAGAGCGCGCGGGCCGAGGGGCCGTTCGTGCCGGTGAACTGTGGCGCGATTCCCGAGAACCTTCTCGAGAGCGAGTTCTTCGGCCATGTCAAAGGCGCGTTCACCGGCGCCGACCGCGATCGGGTGGGCCTCTTCGAGACGGCGCGGGGTGGGACGCTCTTTCTCGACGAGGTCGGGGAGCTTCCCGCAAACCTCCAGGTCAAGCTCCTCAGGGCGCTGCAAGAGCGCGAGGTGCGCCCGCTCGGCAGCAACCAGACGTTGTCGGTCGACGTTCGGATCGTGGCCGCGACGAACCGTGACCTCGAAGAGGCGGTGACCGACGGGAGTTTCCGTCAGGACCTGTTCTATCGCCTCGCCGTCGTGCCGATCCACCTCCCAGCACTCGTGCGGCGGGCCGAAGAGGTTCCCGAGCTGGCCCGCCACTTCCTCGAGCGGCACCAGGAGCGGATGGGGCTCGATATCGAAGGCATCGCCCCCGATGCCATGGAGGTGCTCCTGTCGTACCCCTGGCCCGGCAACGTCAGGGAATTGGAGAACGTGCTCGAGCGAGCCCTGATCCTGTCGGAGGGCCCCAAGCTCGTCGTGGCCGACCTGCCCGTCCACGTGCGCAACCCGACGACCGGCGGCAAGCTGGTCACGGACGAAGACGACTTGTCGGTCAAGCGGCGACTCGCCGAGCTCGAACGTCAGTTGATCCAGCGTGCGCTGGAGCGCACCTCCGGGAACAAGACGCAGGCCGCAGAGCTCCTGGAGCTCAGTCCGCGGGCGCTCCGCTACAAGATCCAGGACTACGGGCTGGGGTGATGCCGGTCCGCTGACCCCATGGGTTCGCCCCGCGGCGGTGTCCACCGTGGGGCATGTCACGATACCCCCTCTCCCGACCTCCTTTCCCCCGGGGAACGTCCCTCCTCGAGTTGATCCTGGTCGTCGGGGTCCTGGGTCTTCTCTCCGTGGCCGCCGTCCGCGGTCTCGCTCGCCTGCGGGATCACTGGGCTGTCGCCGCGGCGGAGGCGGCCGCCGGCGAACTCGTGCGTGAGGCGCGTATGCGAGCCGTGGCGCGGGGCGGCGCACGCGTGATCGTCGACGCGGTTCGGGACCTGGCGACTCTGGAGGCCGGGACCGTCGAGTTGCGGCGGGTCTCCTTCTCGGCGGACTACGGCGTCGACGTGGACCTGGGTAGGCTGGACGTCGCGACGATCGTGTTGGATCCCGCGGGGCTCGGTCGCCTGGCGGGGCGCAGTATCGATCTGACCCGAGGTCACGCTCGACGGCGGGTCGTGATCTCGGGGTACGGTCGGGTGCGATGACGGGCCGTCGGGTATGAGGGGCCACAGGAGAGGGGTGGCTCTCGCGGAGGTCTCCGTCGCACTCGTGATCGTGGTGGTCGGGTGGCTGGCGGTGCTGGGGCTTCAGCAGCAGATGGCACGTACGGCGCTGGATGCCCGGGTCCGCGAAGAGGCGCGATGGACCCTGCAGGCTGTCGCCGATTCCCTCGCCCTCGCCGGCGGGGCCGGCGAGGGGCGCATCGAGGCGGCGTGGGGCTGGGTCGAGTGGCGTACGTCGAGCGGTGGTGTACTCCTCCGGGCCACGGCCACTCGCGACTCCGTGGTCGGAGAGCTCTGGACGTGGACCCCGGGGCCACCGTGAGGCTGGTCGAGGCCGTGGTCGCGTTGCTTCTCGGCGTCGCCCTTCTCGTGGGGACCTGGACGCAGGCTACCGCGGTGAAGCGACAGGCGATGCAGGTGGACAGCGTCGTGGCCGACATCGAGGCTCGCCGTATCGCGGGACTCGTGATCGACATGGATGCCGGCGGCGCCGTCGGTGCTTCGAGCCCCAACGAGGTGGAGGTGCGCGCGTACCGCTGGTGGGGCCGGCCGTGTTGGACCGACGGCGAGGGCAGGTCACTGCACGTGATCGTCCGGGGCCTCCGTCGACCCGCTCCCGAGAAGGACTCGGTGGTGGCCCTCGACGAAGTGGGCCGCTCTACGATCCTCCCTCTCCGGCGGGTGTCCAGGTCCCGTCAGTGCGACACCGCCGCAGTCGAGTTGGAGTGGGACGGGTCCCTCCGTTTCACGCCGGTCCTCGTACGCGGCTTCGAGCGCGGGGCCTACCGACTCGACGAGGCACTCCGATACCGCCGTGGCGCGGGCGGTGCGCAGCCGTTGACGGCGACGCGCTTCGATCCCGACTCGGTGTCGTTGCGATTGGACGCTCGATCTCTCCGTCTTGGCCTGCCCCCCTGGAGGTCTCGATCGTGGCCGCGATGAGGCCGCCATCCGCCCCCCGGGGGGTGGTTCTGGCCGCGGTCGTGGTCCTGCTGCTCGCGTTGACCCTGGTCACGCACGGCGCCGTGGTGGTCGCGCGAGGGTTCCGCCACGGCGGTGACGAGGTGTGGGAGGCCGTCCGGGTGCGGCGGGCGGTCGCGGGCCGGGTCGACGCCGCCCGCAGGGGCGTCGACGTGGCCTCGGGTTGGCGGCCCGCGGGCGAGGGGGTCGAGGTGCGCGTTCGTCCACTCCGTTTGTCGCCCGAGCTGACCCTCTGGTGGGGGGAAGGGCGGTCGGCGGTCGCCCGGTGGAGCGCCGCGAGTCTGGCCTGGCAGCCCGACCCCGTGGTCCGCGGGCAAGCGATGCGGGCCGTCGCATCCGTAGGCCGGCGGGTTCGACTCTCGGAGGGCCTCGCCGCCGTCGTTGCACCTCCGGGCGGAAGCTGCCCTGCGGACCTCGGGCCGACGAGGCTGTCGGGTCTGGCTCCCGGTGGCGTCGGCCTCGGACCCCTCTCCATCGGAGATCTCGCGGCACGAGTACCCCCCTGGTCTCCGGCCACCCCTTCTTCGCATTGCGGCGCCGACGGATGCCCGCCCGTGGCCGGTTCGAGCGCCGGTTCCCTGACGATTGCGGGCGGTCACCACCGGGGGCTGCACGTCGTGCTCGGCGACCTCGTCGTGACCGACGGAGCGACCCTGGTCGGTACGGTGCTCGTCGGGGGGACCCTCACGCTCCGTGCCGGCGCGCGCGTGTTCGGATCCGTGGAGGTCGTCGGCGACCTGAATATCGAGGCCGGGGCGAGTCTGGTCGGTGACCCCTGTACGATCGCCGCCCTGTGGGCCGACGGGCTTCGAGAGCGGCTCGGACCCGTCTTCCTCGAGGCCTCGCCGTGGGCGGCCTGGGAGGCGTTGCCCTGAGAGGAAAGAACGTTCCCCTCGGCCGGAAAAGGTTGCCGCGGGGGGCAAAAGGTGCCTCCTCGACCGAAACGGCCGATCTACGAATGTCGTTTATCCATGCGGGTTTTCGAGTGGCACGGATCTCGCACACCTGAGAGTCGATCTCGCACGTGTGCACAGGGTTGCCGGGCGTACGAGCGGGTCGTTCATCGCGCTCCGTTCGATCGCTCAAGCTTTGGACGAGCACGGCGATGATTGACAGAAAGAACGCGTTCCCTCACCCCACCGAGTGACACATGGGATTCTTCCGACGGGCCAGATCCTCTGTAGGACTGGATATCGGCAGTGGCTTCGTGAAGGTCGTCGAAGTCGACCACACGGGCGGCCAGCCCGAGGTGAAGCGGGTTGCCATGAGGCCCCTGCTCCCCGACGCCATCGTCGAGGGCGAAATCATGGACTACGGGCTCGTCGCAGGGACCGTGAGCGGTCTGTTCGAGGAGATGGGGTTGAAGGGCCGTGACGTCGTCACCGCCGTGGGCGGCCACGACGTCATCATCAAGAAGATCGAGATGGACCGCATGAAGGAGGGCGACGCGCGCGAGGTCATCCGTTGGGAGGCCGAGCAGCACGTGCCCTTCGACATCAAGAGCGTCGAGCTCGACTTCCAGGTGCTCGATCCCGATGGCGACAGCCCGCGCATGGAGGTGCTCCTCGTCGCGGCGAAGCGCGAACTGGTCGATCACAAGGTGGGGCTCCTCGTGGAAGCGGGGATCAACCCGACGGTCATCGACGTGGACGCCTTCGCGCTCCACAACGCCTTCGAGCACAACTATCCCGAGGCGATGGAGGGTGTCGTCGCCCTGGTCAACGTGGGTCACGAGGTGACCAACGTGAATCTGCTGGAACGCGGCGTACCGATCCTCACCCGCGAGATCCCCTTCGGCTCGCGCAAGATCCGTGAAGATCTACAGCGCGAGCGACAGCTCACGGCCGAGGAGGCCGAAGACGTCGTTCAGGGCCGGGTCGGGCTGGATGGCCTCGAGGGGTTCGTCCAGGCGAGCGCAGACGAGGTCGCGGTCGGCATCGAACGCGCCGCCGCCTTCCTCATGACCCGCCAGTCGGGTGACGGCCTCGGCCGCATCTACCTCAGCGGTGGCGGCGCCCGCATCCCCGGCATGACTGACGCGCTGAGTCAGCGGATGGGGGTCGAGACGCTGCTGGTGAATCCGTTCGAACGAGTTCCCGTGGACCCGCTGGCCGGCGGAGAAATCCGCCTGGAAGAAGCGGCTCCCATGTTCCTGCTTCCGTTGGGCCTGGCCCTTCGGACCGCGTAAGGCGAGGCGATCGTGCTTCAGGTCAATCTGATCCCGGGTGGTCGCAGCAAGAAGCGCGCGTCGAGTGGCAAGCGCTTCTCGATGCCGACTCTGAGCAACCTCCCCGACAAGTGGCTCATCGCGGCCGCCGCGGCGGTGGTGGCGTGCGCAGGAGCGGCCACGATGATGTGGATGTCGAACGGTGGCCGTCGGGCCGAGGTCGAGGTCGCACTGGAGCAGGCGGTACAGGATTCCGCCCGTTTCGCCGATCTGATCTCGCGCACGTCGGCACTCACCGCGCGCCGCGACTCGATTTTCGAGAAGGTCGGCATCATCCAGGAGATCGACCGCGACCGCTACGTGTGGCCGCACATCCTCGACGAGGTGGCACGGGCCGTACCCGACTACACGTGGCTCACCGAGATCGTGCAGGTCCAGGAGTCGCCGCTGAAGCTCCAGGTGTCGGGGCGCGCCGGCAACATCTTCGCGATCACGGTCTTCATGAATCAGCTGCAGTCCTCGCCGTTCTTCTCCGGGGTGACGTTCCTGTCTTCGCAGGAGAACATCGCCAATCCCGGAACGGTCGAGCAGCAAGCCGTCCAGGAGTTCCAGCTGGAACTCGAATACGAGGCCGTCCCGCTCGAGGAACTCGAGACGGTGCCCCTGTTCGGGGTGGACGAGCCCGCACCTGAAGCCGGGGGCACTCTCGCCGCCCCGGAGGAGAACTGACCATGGCGCTGCTTCCCCAGGAACCGCGTCAACAAGGTGCCTTGATCGCGATCGTGGTCGCGCTCGCGGGCTTCTACCTCTTCTACGACTACGTGCATACGCCGGCCTCGGTCGAGATCGACGAGATGTCGGCGCGGCTCGAAGGCCTCGAAGGGCAGAATCGCACGGCGCAGATCACGGCGACCCGTGGAGGTGCCGATCTCGAGGCCCGGACGGAGCTCTACGAGCGCCATGTGCGTCGGCTCGAGCAGTTGATCCCGGCCGACGACGAAGTGCCCCAGCTGCTATCCGACATCGCGTCGCTGGCTCGGCGCATGGACGTCAACTGGGCCGATGTGATTCCCGAGGCCGACAACCTCGGCGCCTTCTACGACAAGAAGAGCTACTCGGTGCGTGTCGAGGGTGAATACCACGACGTCGGACGCTTCATCGCGGCCGTGGCGTCGCTCCCTCGCATCATCACGCCCGTCAACATGGACCTCCAGGCCCTCGCCGAGTTCGAGGGTGCGGAAGAGTTCGAGGCCCCGGTCCAGGCCTCCTTCCAGATCCAGACCTACGTGGTACCGCCGCCGGGAAGCCGGCCGCTCGCCACGGATACGCTTCCCGGGAGTGAATCATGACGTCCTTCCGCCTGTGGGGCGCCGTGTTCGGCGTCGCCCTCGTCTTCGCGCCGGGCCTCGCGGCCCAGGAGAGCGAAGGGGCCGTCGCTACGGCTGCCGTAGAGGAGCCCGAGGCCGAGTTGGCCTTCGAGCGCGAGGTGTTCAACTACCCGACGTTCGCGCGTCGGAACCCGTTCGAACCGCTCCTGGCGAGCACCGACGGTGGGCCTCGCTGGGAGGGCATGCGTCTCGAAGGGATCGTCTTCGACGCCGATCCCCGATTCAGCATCGCGATCCTGAGTTCGGGTCGCACCAACGTCCGCGGCGCCAACGTCGAGGCCGATCCCTCCGGCACGGTGGGGCAGATGGCTCGCCTCCGCGTGGGTGAGCGGTGGGGCAACATCCGGATCATCGAGATCCGCAAAGACAACGTCTTGATCGAGGTCGAGGAATTCGGCCTCACGGAGCAGAGAACGATGCGTCTTCCCGTGCGTGGCCAAGGAGGCCAGCGATGACTTCGACCCTTCTCGCACTCTGGTCCAGCGTCGCGCTGGGACTGGGTGGTCCGGTCACGGAGGTGAGCATTCGGTCTGCGCCCTCCGCTACCACGGAAATCCTCATCGCCGTGGACGGCGAGGTCGAATTCCGTGAGTTCACGATGGAGGGCCCGAGTCGTCTGATCCTGGACCTCTTCGGCGCTCGTCATCACCTGCCGGTCGACAACTACGCGGGCGTGAACCGCGGTGGCGTCCGAAGCGTGCGCACGAGTCAATACTCCGACGACGTCGTGCGGGTGGTTCTCGAGCTCGAGAGCCTCTCTCCCTACGAGGTGGTCTCGGAGCCCGGGCGGATTCGGGTCGTGATGCAGAATCCGACCGGCGAGTTCGAGCCCTGGACGAGCGGCCACGCGGCCCCGGCCGATCTGGCCGAGGTGGCGTCCGGGCCCGCCGACCGCGCGGCCCCGCTTCCGGCTCCGACCACGACGATGACGGCCCAGGCGCCTGCCACGCAGCAGGAAGCCCGTCGCATCTCGGTCGAGTTCAACGAGATGCCGATCCGGGAAGTCCTCTTCACCTTCTCCGATTTCTCGGGGCGCTCGATCGTGGCGGGCTCGAGCGTGGAAGGCAACATCTCGGCCAAGGTCGACAACGCGCCGTGGCCGGAGGCTCTGGACGTCATCCTGAGCACCAACGGCTTCGTCGCGACCGACCTCCCGAACGGCATCATTCGGGTCGACGACATCACCTCGATCAGCGAGCAGTCCGACGTCGAGCCGCTCCGCACGCGGGCGTACCGTGTGAACTACGCGACCGCCGAAGACCTCGTCGACGCCATCGAGGGTCTGCTGACCCCGGAGCGTGGACAGGCGCGGGCGAGCATCAGCACGAACTCGGTGGTCGTGACCGACATCGAGGCGGTACAACGTGAGGTCGAGGAACTCATGGCCCAGCTGGACGTGCGCACGCCGCAGGTCCAGATCCAGGCCAAGATCGTGTTCGTCAATCGGACCGACATCAACGACCTGGGTATCGTCTACGACCTGAAGGACTCCGGCGGGAACCAGCTGAACCAGGTGTCTCCGGGTGCGGCCGACCTCGACGGCAACGGCTCGATCGATCTGCCCGACGAGGTCGTCCCGCAGGGCGCCAACGTCGTCTCGCTCGGCGGTAACTCCGTGGCGGCCCTCGGAAACGCGACGAATCGTGTGCCGAGCGCCACGCTCACCCTGCTGAGCTCGCTGATCGTGGGTCGCCACACGCTGGTGTCGTTCATCGAAGCTCTGGAGTCGGTGAACCTCTCCGACGTGCAGGCGGAGCCCTCGGTGACCGTGCGCGACAACCGCGAGGCGCGGATCCAGGTGGGTGAGCTCACGCCGCTGCGTGTGCTCGACGCCCAGGCCAATACGCAGGGCGCCGGTGGGGGAGGCGCGGGCGGAGCCGGTGGACAGGGTGCCCAGCAGGGCGCCGCGGTCATTCCGCAGGCGACCGTCCAGATCCAGGAGACGGGGATCATCCTCACGGCGACGCCCCACGTCACCGACGACGATCACATCCTCCTCGAGCTCAACGCCGAGCGTTCGGCGCCGCAGCTCGCCGACTCGGATGTCGGCTTCATCTTCAACACTCAGAACGCGCAGTCCGAAGTGCTGGTCCGCGATGGCGAGACGGTGGTCATCGGTGGCCTCACGGTTACGGAGCGCGAAGAGGTTCGCTCGGGGATCCCCTTCCTGATGAACCTCCCACTGGTCGGCGGCCTCTTCCGGACGACCCGGGAATCCCAGATTCAGCGCGACCTGATCATCCTGGTCACGCCGACGATCGTCCGCGAGAACTGATGCCGCACGGGAGACGACTCATGAGGTCCAAGACCTTCGGATTCCGGTCACCCGCCGTCGGCGCGCTGCTTGCGCTGACCGTGGCGGCGTGCGACGGACCCAACCAATTCTCCACCGGGAGCACCGGCAACCTCGGCAGTGCCGCCGGACCCCGGGTGGATATCGAAGTCCCGCGAGGAGACTCCCTGTCGGCCAAGCCGGTCGGTGACTCGGTGATGGTTCGAGTCCGGGTGCGCTCGTCGGTGGGCGTGAACGGTGTCGAGTTCCAGGGCTTCGCACTTCGCGGGGACCCGGATCTCGGTACGCAGGTCGCGGTCGACCGCTTCGAGGCCAAGACGGTGGCGCTCGGCAGCACGCGTGACACGGTGCTGACCCGCTACCTGATGCCGACCGAGGAGTCCGACGCGGAGCAGGCCCTGATCGCGGTGATCGCCACCGACGCCGACGGCGCGGTACAGGCGGACACGGTCAGCCTGATCCTCGGCGGGCCCGACGTGCAGCTCCTCAACCTCGAGGAGGGCCAGCCCATCCAGTCCGGGCTGGGGCTCAACCTCTCCGCCATCGCGCAGGATCCACAGGGTCTTCGCGACGTGGTGTTCGAATTGAGCGGCGTACTCGATACGACGCTCGTGCGCGCGTTCCCGGCGCCGACCGATTCGATTCGCGTCGATACGACGGTGTCGATTCCGGCCGGGATCAGCGGGGCGCTCGACATCTCCGTCCGGGCACGCAACTCCGCCGACATCGTGGGCGGGGACGGTCCGGTACGGGCCTCCGTCGTCACGGGCGGTGCCGGCGACGCAGTGGCGCCGACGACCCGACTCGAGGTCGCGGCTCTGCCGAAGCTCGAACTGACCGACTCGCTGCTCGTGCAGGTGTTGGGCAACGACGATGCGCAAGGCAGCGGGATCATCCGAGCCGGCTACACCGTGCTCGCGATCTCCAACGCCCGCCAGGACACGGTGGTACGGTCGGGTAGTCGCGACTTCCAGCCCGCTCGGACGGGTACGGTGGCCGCCCAGTTCTCGGTACCGGTCTTCAACGTCGACAGCCTCGCGCTGCCCGACACCCTCATCTACGAGGTGACCGGCTACCTCATCGACCAGGCGGGCAACTGCGCCGCCGCCGTGTCGAGCGAGCCACAGCAGCTGGACTGCGGAAACCGTGGGGGCTCCATCGTCGCCACGGGCCGCACCGGGTCGCGCCTGACGCGTTCGCACGTGTCGGGTCGCACGGTGGCCCTGCCTTCGGGCGGGCTCATCATGGACGCCGCCGTCGACACGGCGCGGCGCAACCTGTTCCTGTCGAATCTGACGAGGAACCGGGTGGAGCTCTTCCGCCTCGACTCGGAGTCGTTCGGCGCCCCGATCGGCGTCGGTTCGGAGCCGTGGGGGCTGGCGTTCACGCGTGACGGCGACTCGCTATGGGTCGCCAACTCGGGTGGGACCAACCTCTCGGTCATCGATCTCGATCGCGAGCGGGAAGTCGAGGACCAGCGCTTCCTGACGCCCGACGTCGTGATCTTCGACATCGAGCTGAAGGAGGGCGAGACGGCGACCACGTACTCGATCTATCCTCTGCCTGCCGGAGCCAATCCAGCGTTCTCGGATCGTCCGCAGTTCGCCGCGGTCGACTCGTTCGGCAACGTCATCTACTCCACGAAGACGACGCTGATCGGAGACGTGGGGACGGCCCGCAAGGCCTTCTTCGCCGACGGGTCGGAGCGATCCGAGGTGAAGCTGTTCGTCGAGCACGCGCTGACCAGCCCGGCTGAGAACTTCTGGGCGGTCGCACACATCGACTCGATCGGTGCGTCGGTCGTCGAGACGCAGGTGGGCAACATCACGCAGTTCTCGGCTGCTCTCACGCTGTACGACCACGTGCCCGGGTTCCCGGATCAGGTGATCGTCGGCCATGCGGATACCCGCAACGGGGGCCTGCCGACCGATGCGTGGGTCAGTCTGGTCCAGCAGGGGTCGGACGCCTACATGGTCGAGGGCGCGCGTTGGAACGTGCCGAGCCTCGGCTTCCAGGACACCACCTACGTGGCGGGGTCCGGAGACGGCGGTTGGGTCGCCATTGGTGAAGGCGCTCAGGCACCCGTCGCCCGCGTGCTGATGTACCGGGCCCGCCCGGACGGAGCCACCGGCTTGTCCGGCTTCATCCAGGTCGCCGACCTTCTGACCAACCCGTCGGAGCAGGTCAAAGGCATCGGGATGAACTACGACGGGACGTTGACCGTCGTGCGTGGGCTGCAGGCCGCCTACTTCATCAGCCCGGATCTGCGCCTTCAGGGACTCACGGAGATTCCGCTGGCATCGAGTGGGGCAGGGGCGGCGATTCACCCGTTGCACGCCGACTTCCGTACCCTCGAAAACCCCGGTGGCTCGTACCGCCCCGATACGCACCTCGCGTTTGTGGGCACCGGCGAGCGGACGATCGACATCATCGATACGTTCAAGTTCCTGCGCATCGGGCGCGTCGCGATTCGCGACGTGATCGTCGGACCGCTCAAGGCGATCCTGCCGTTCCCGGAAGACAACGCCGGGTTCCAGTGTTCGTCGATCGACGTAACCGATCAGGCGGGGAACTTCATCGGCCAGGCGGTTCAGATCTACGAGGGCGAGGACTTCAATTCGCCGATCGTACCGAACGGTGTGACCGAAGACCGATGTGTCGTGGTCAAGTTGTTCGGGACCACATCGTCGGGTGGCGTGGTCGTCGTGGATGTTCGCAAGGCCGACATTCTCCGGGAGCACCCGGAGCGCTGACGCGAACCGACGACGCGATGCAGGACGGCGCGGCGGCCCTTGGTGGGCCGCCGCGCTTGTCGTATCGTAGCCCCTCGCGTGCGACGGTACCGACGATTCGACGCCGCGCGACGTGACCCGGATCCCGTGCCCGTCACCCTGCCCGAAGATGAAGCGTATCTCCTTCCGCACCGCAGGCGAATCCCACGGCCGCGGTCTGGTGGCTCTTCTCGAGGGGATCCCGGCGGGACTCGACCTCGTGGTGTCCCGCGATGTGGACCCGGAGCTTCGGCGGCGGCAGGGTGGCTATGGTCGCGGTCGACGCATGAAGATCGAGTCGGACCGCGCCGAGGTGATCTCGGGGATCCGGCTCGGCGAGACGCTGGGCTCTCCGCTGGCCATGGTGATCTGGAATCGGGATTGGGAGAACTGGACCATCGCCATGAGCCCGGATCCGCCTCCGCCCGATGTGAATCCCAAGGCGCTCCGCGCGATGTACCTCCCCCGTCCCGGGCACGCGGATCTCGTGGGCGTGCTCAAGTACGATCGGCGCGACACCCGCGACATCCTCGAGCGCGCCAGCGCGCGGGAGACGGCGGCCCGCGTCGCCTGTGGCGCCGTCGCCCGGCGCTTCCTCGCCGAGTTCGGCGTCCGTATCGGGAGTCACGTCACCTCGGTCGGTGGCATCGACGCCGATCGACCTGCCGAATTGCCCGGCGAGCTCAACGAGGCGGTCGATGGCTCGCCCCTGCGATGCCTCGACGACGACGCCACGGAGCGGATCATCCAGGCGATCGACGCCGCCAAGGAGGCGGGCGACACCCTCGGCGGTGTGTTCGAGGTGGTGGCCACGGGCCTTCCGGTGGGTCTCGGCAGCCACGTCGCCTGGGACGCCAAACTCGACGGACGGCTCGCGCAGGCGGTGATGAGCATCCAGGCCATCAAGGGTGTCGAGATCGGGGAGGGCGTTCAGGGTGCGCGACGCCCCGGAACGCGCGTTCACGACCCGATCGTGCCGGCTGAAACCCGACCGCGCACCGGGGGCATGGGGCGGGCGTCGAATCGGGCAGGGGGGCTCGAAGGCGGGGTGACCACGGGAGAGCCCCTCCTCGTGCGGGGCCACATGAAGCCCATCTCGACCCTGCGGAACCGGCTTCCCTCAGTCGATCTGCGCGATGGATCGGTGGCCGATGCGGCCACCGAGAGGAGTGACGTGAGCGCGGTGCCCGCGGCGGGGGTCGTCGGGGAGGCGATGGTGGCGCTCGTCCTCGCCGACGCCTTCCTCGAAAAGTTCGGTGGGGACTCGATGGGCGAGGTTCGTCGCAATTTCGACGCCTACATGGAGCGACTCGCCAGTCGGGGATTCGGAGAGCGTGCGCTCTGAGACCGAGCGTTTCTCCCGGGTGTTGCTGATCGGGTTCATGGCGTCGGGGAAGTCGACGGTGGGGAGGGAGCTCGCCCGCCTGCTCGACTGGGACTTCGTGGACTTCGACGCCGAGATCGAACGACGGAGCGGGATCGGCATCCCCGAGATCTTCGCCCGCCACGGCGAACCGACCTTTCGTCGCCTCGAGCACGAGATTGGCCTTGAACACCTCGCCCGAGATCGCGTCGTCCTCGCCTCCGGGGGAGGATGGGCGGTGGCGCCGGGCCGTCTGGACGAGGTGCCTCCGGAGACCCTGGTGGTGTGGTTGAAGGTCGGTCCGGCCACGGCGGTGGCTCGTGCGCGGCTCGACGGGGTAGCTCGCCCGCTGCTCGAAGGGCCCGACCCCGTCGCGTCCGCTTTCGCCCTGTCGAGGGAACGGGAATCCGCCTATGCTCGGGCGCGCCTGCACCTCGATGGCGAGGCCGCGTCGCCGCATCTCCTCGCCGAGACGATCGCCGGAGAGGTCCGCGGACCCGCTGGCTGACACCCACACGCCCCCCTCACTTCATCGGTTGCCGCATGCCCCGTTCCGCCAAGCACCTCGTCATCGTCGAGTCCCCGGCGAAGGCTCGCACCATCGGACGCTACCTCGGGAGCGACTACGACGTGGCGGCGTCGGTCGGACACGTCATGGACCTTCCGCGAAAGGTCCTGGGCGTCGACGTGGACCGGGGGTTCGAACCGACCTACGAGGTGATCCGGGGGAAGGGCGCGATCATCAAGGATCTCAAACGCCGGGCCAAGGAGGTCGACCGTGTCATCCTCGCGACCGACCCGGACCGGGAGGGTGAGGCCATTGCGGGGCACGTGGCCGATCAGCTCGGTTACGCCCGCAATCCCGGTCGTTTTGCGCGGGTCCAGTTTCGCGAGGTCACCAAGTCGGCGGTCCTGTCGGCGCTCGAGAAACCCGGCCGACTCGAGACGGGGAAGATCGAGGCCCAGCAGGCCCGACGCATTCTCGACCGGCTCGTGGGCTACCAGATCAGTCCGTTTCTCTGGAAGCCGATCCGACCGGGTCTGTCGGCGGGACGGGTGCAGACGGTTGCGCTGCGCCTGATTTGCGAGCGGGAGGACGAGATCCGCGCCTTCGAATCGCAGGAGTATTGGTCCATTACCGCGCACCTGCGGAAGGACGACCAGGCCTTTCAGGCGAAGCTCCACAAGATCGATGCGCGGGCCTTCACGATCGAAGACGAGGCCGCTGCCACCGCCGCGGTCGCCGACATCGAGGGCGTCGCGTTCGAGGTCACCGAAGTCAAGCGCCGCGAGCGCCGGAAGAACCCGTCTGCACCGTTCACGACCTCGACGCTGCAGCAGGGCGCCGCGAAGCGACTGCGGTTTTCGGCGCGTCGGACGATGAGCACGGCCCAACGGCTCTACGAGGGTGTGGAGCTGGGCGAGCGCGGGGCGGTCGGGCTCATCACCTACATGCGCACGGACTCCACGCGCGTCTCGCCGGGTGCGGTCGCCTCCGCGCGTGCGTGGATCGAGGCGGAATTCGGCTCCAGCTACCTTCCCGATGCGCCGCGCAGCTGGGAGGGGAAGCAGGCCAAGGGGGCGCAGGAGGCGCATGAGGCGATTCGCCCCACCGACGTGTCGATTCATCCGCAGGAGGCGGCCCGTTTCCTGGCCCCCGACGCGGCGGCCCTCTACGAGCTGATCTGGCTCCGATTCGTCGCGGGCCAGATGGCCCCGGCCATCTACGATACGACCACGGCCGACTTCCAGCTCCAGGGGCGGAGCGGTCGCGCCTATCTGTATCGCGCGACGGGGTCGGTCGTGAAGTTCCAGGGCTTCACCCGGCTCTACCTGGAGGCGACCGAAGACGGCGATCACCGCCGACTCGATGATCTCGACCCGCTGCCTTCGCTCGATCGGGGCGACCTGGCGGAGCGGGAGAAGATCGAGCCCAAGCAGCACTTCACGCAGCCGCCGCCTCGGTTCTCGGAGGCCTCGCTCGTGAAGGAGCTCGAGTCACTCGGGATCGGGCGTCCCTCTACCTATGCTGCGATCATTTCGACCCTGCTCGATCGCGACTACGTCACTCTCGAGAAGCGTCGTTTCGAGCCCACCGATCTGGGTGAGGTGGTCGCCAAGCTCTTGATCAAGGTCTTCCCCGACGTGTTCGACGTGGCGTTCACCTCGCGCATGGAGGGGGAGCTCGACCGCGTCGAGGAGGGGGCGACCGGGTGGAGGGATCTGCTCGCCGGCTTCTACCCGCGTCTCCAGAAGCGACTCGCGCAGGGAAACTCGGTGTCGGAGGAGGTTCTCAAGGAGATCCTCGCGGCCGAGGGCGAGGAGTGCGACACGTGTGGTCTCCCGATGATCGTCAAATTCAACAAGCGCGGCTCGTTCCTCGGCTGCTCGGGGTATCCCGACTGCAAGACGACGCGTTCGCTCGAGCCGGGGGTCGACGAAGTTCTCGGCGCCGACCCCGTGTCGGGGCGGATGGTGCGCGTGAAGGTGGGCCCCTACGGACCGTACGTGGAGCGGGCCGCGGCCGAGTCCGACGCAAAGCCGGAGCGCGTGAGTCTCCCGAAGGACCTCGAGGCCGAGTTGGTGACCCTCGAACTCGCCCTGCGCTACCTCTCGCTTCCGCGGGTGCTGGGCACCGACCCCGCCACGGGAGACGAGGTCGTCACCGCCCTGGGGAGATATGGACCCTTCGTGAAGCGGGGGCGCACCTATGCGAATCTGAGCTCGGCGGAGCGCATGTTCGACGTCACCCTCGAAGAGGCGCTCACGCTCGTGAAGGAGCGCGAGGAGTCGGGAGGAAAGAAGGTCATCAAGGAGCTGGGCGTGCACCCCGACACGCAGGCGCCGATTCAGGTGCTCGATGGTCGGTATGGACCGTACGTCAGTGACGGGAACGTCAACGCCAACGTGCCGAAGACCATGGAGCCGGCCGACGTCGACCTCACCCTGGCGCTCGACCTGATCGCCCAGCGGGCCGCGCGGGGCGGGGGTCGCCGGGGCCGCCGCAAGACCTCGACGAAGAAGGCCACGAGTCGCAAGACGACGAAACGAAAGGCCTCCGCGAAGAAGGCTTCCACGAAGAGGGCCTCGACGAAGAAGGCTCCCGCGAGGAAGGCTCCCGCGAAGAAGGCTTCCACGAAGAAGGCCTCGACGAAGAAGGTTTCCGCCGTGAAGGCCTCGACGAAGAAGGTT
>JANQNV010000333.1 GCA_028279425.1 Longimicrobiales bacterium
TGCCGTAGCTATCGCTACGCCGCGTCGTTCCGCCTCGCCCCCGCGGCGCCTCCGCACCCTCGGCGGTCACCAGACTTTGGCGACACTACACTAGCTACCTGGCTACGGGCCCCCACGCGCATGCGTCAGAAGGCCGCCCCGATCGTCGACAGCACCCACCGGAGGGTCCAGAGGGCCCCGATCGAGGCCGCGCCCAGAAGTGCCACCGTTCCTCCGATGACGGCGCCCACGGTCCAGCGGCTCGCTCGACGCGTGTGGGCGGGATCGTGCACCACGTCCTCGAGGAGCCGGAGGTTGCGGTCGTTGGCCTTCCAGGCGAGGTCGAACGCGTCGCCCAGAACGGGAATCGTCCCCGCCACGGCGTCGAGCACGAGGTTGCCGGCCATACGGAGCAGGGTCGCGGCGTCCGCTCCTGCACGGGCCGCGCTGACGAGCAGATGGAGCGACGCGGCCCAGCCCATCCAGTCGCCCACCCCGGGAAGGAACCCGAGTAGCGGATCGAGCCCCACCCGCCACGAGGTGCCCGGGATGGGGATCAGGTTGTCGAGAAGATGGGCGATCGCTCGCGCTCGACGGAGTTCGCCCGGCCCTCGGCGTGGGCGGGTGTCGACCGCGGTCGGAGCGGTGGTGGGGCGTTCGTCGGCCATACCGAGTCTACACGGCCCCCGTCGCCTCCGTGCCGCCCGGTCCGCGCCGTCGGGCGGGCTTCGGGCGGGTTTCGGGCAGGTTCCGGGTCCGGGTAGGGGCGGGGCAGGCGCGGAGGTTGCTCGGTTGGGTAGCGCCGTCAGCGAATGGCGTGTGAGGCGACCGCGCGCTCCACGGCGGCGACCACGGCGGCGTGGGTCGCGGGCGACAATTCGACGTCGGGCCGGCCGCTCTGCCGAGAGCGCATCTCCAGTGGGAGGCTCGCGATGCTCGCCTCCGTCAGCGTCGCCACGATGGTCATGGCCGCCACGATGGAGCCGAGCCGAGAGGGGTGGAAGCCGTCGGGGCCCCACAGGTGCAGTTGAGCATCTTCCTTCCAGGTCTCGAGCCACGAGACCCCCGCCGGGATGAAGGCGCCATTGACGTCGAGGGCTGCTGCGCGGTACGAGGCGAGGACGGCGCCGAACGAGTACTGCGGATCGTCGGGAGGCCACACCATCAGCAGCGCAGGGGCCGCCCCCACCTCTCGTGTGACCCGCGCGAGGGAGTCGGTCCACTCCCGGAGATAGTTGCGGCTGGACGCGAGGGTGGAGGGGCCCTGTTGCAGCACGACGATGTCGGGTGCCAGGTCGCGAATCAGCCGGGGCGCCCCCGTCGCCCAGTGATCACCCAAACCGTAGTTGGGACTCGCGGCGACGGCGGTCTCGAGCGAGAGGCCAGCCGCCTCGGCGATGGTACCGACCAGCCCCGGCAGATCGTTCGTGGAGGTGAGGGAGTTGCCGATGAAGAGGATCCGGAGGTCGGCCTCACCCAGGCTGGGGCCCGAGGGGGAGTCGGAGCAGGAGGCCGCGATGGATGTGGTCAACGCCAGGGCGGTGACCATTGGCAGCGTACGGAACGGCATGGCGAATCTCCCCTGCACGGTGTGCCGGCCAGCTGGTGGCTGGGCAGCGGCGGTGAACGAAGCGTCGGCTGTACGTACGGAGTGAGGGGGGTGGGTGCACCTCCCGCGTGACGAGCCGAGCGTGTGGAGTGCCGGTCGTCGCTGGCGGGGGCGAGTCGCGGCAGGGGGGGCGGGCATGTGGCGCGCCCGGGGGGACGGGCTGGCTCGAGCGGTTGCGGTCCACCGTCTCCGGCGTACCCATTCCTTGCCTGCCGTCTCGCACCCCAACACCTCGCCCACGTGCCCGATTCCGTCGCCGCTCCCGAATACGTGCCGGCCGCCTCGGCCGTACCCACGGGGTCTGCGCCCGTCGGCGCCGCTCGTGAATCCGGGGCCTTCGACCGGCGCGTGGCTCTACTGGTGCTGTCGGGCTGGACGGTGCTGGGCCTTCTCGAAACGGCCAAGGAGTGGGTCGGCTGGCGAGAGCGGGGCACCCCCCGTGGGTGGGGAGTGGTGGCCGCGGTCAACCTCCCGTTCTGGCTGTATTGGGCCGCGGCGACCCCCGTGGTGGTGGCCCTGGCGCGACGTCACCCACTCCAGGGCTCGTCGACGGCTCGGTCGCTGGTCGTCCACCTGCTGGCGTCGGTGCTGGCCGCGCTGGGTCATGCGGCGGTAACGGCCGCCTTCGCCGTCTGGTTGGTCGGGCCCGCGGGCGAGCTGAGGGATCCCTCGTTTGCGGCGCAGTTCCGTCCTCTGGTCGAGGGATACCTCGTGTTCGAGATGTTCGTCTACTGGATGATTCTCGGGGTGACCCAGGCGGTTCAACTCCACGCACGATGGGTAGAGGCGCGCCTCGAGACAGCGAGAGCCCAGGCCGTCGCGTCTCGGGCCGAGACCCTTGCCGCGGAGGCTCGGTTGCAGGCGCTTCGTATGGAGGTCGACCCCCACTTTCTGTTCAACGCCCTCAATGCGGTGTCCGGTCTAGTGCGCTCGGGTGATCGCGTTGCGGCCACCACCATGCTGGCACGGATCGGTGATCTGCTTCGCGTCACGCTTCGGTACGGGAGGGAGGGGTCGGTCAGCCTTGGGCGCGAGCTCGACTTCGTGCGGGAGTACCTCTCCATCGAAGCCGTGCGCCTGGGAGATCGGCTGGCGGTGGCGATCGAGTCGGAGCCGGAGCTGCACTCGATGAGGGTGCCTCCCCTCATCCTCCAGCCACTCGTCGAAAACGCGATCCGGCATGGAATCGCGCCGATCCCAGGTCCCGCACGACTCGAGGTCCGCGCCTTCCGGGAGGGCGACGAAGCCGTGATCGAGGTTCAGGACTCCGGCCCGGGGCCCTCGATCGGGGCGGTCGAAGGGACGGGGCTGTCGAATGTGCGGGCCCGCATCGATGCCGAGTTCAGGGGGCGCGCCCGACTCGACGTGCGTCGTGGTCTCCAGGGAGGGGGCCGCGTGGTGCTGCGTCTGCCGTGGGTCGTGGGGCGGGGTGTGGATTCACCGACCCATGCGGAGGCCAACGACATGATGGTGCGTACATGAGCGCCCCACCGCTGCGAGTGGCGATCGTCGACGACGAACCCCTCGCCCGCTCGGCGCTGCGCTCGGCGCTCACCACGCTCGATGGAGTCGAGATCGTCGGTGAGGCCGAGGACGGGCGTGAGGCCATAGGCCTGCTCCGCACCGAGGCGCCCGACGTCGTGTTTCTCGACGTCCGCATGCCGGGCGTCGATGGTTTCGGGGTCCTGGAACCGTTCGACGACCTGGATCGACCCGATGTGGTGTTCGTCACCGCGCACGATGATGCGGCGGTGAAGGCGTTCGAGGTACGCGCGATCGACTACCTGCTGAAGCCCTTCGACGATCGACGTCTCGAGGCCACGCTGGAGCGCATTCGGGCGAGACGGCGGGAACGGGAGGCCGAGGCGCTCGGCAGCCGCCTCGAAGCCTTTCTCGCGCGCCCGGGGCGCGGCGAGCAGTCGCGGGAAGTACACACGAGAATCCAGGTGCGGCGGGGTGAGCACATCCGTTTTCTTCCGGTGGCACGCGTTCGGTACATCGAGACGGACGGGAACCACCTCGTGCTCCACCTCGTGGACGGAGACACCGCTCGTATCCGTCGAACCCTGAAGGACCTGTTGCGGGTGCTCGACCCCCGGATCTTCGTGCGTATCCACCGCTCGACGGTGGTCAACGTCGATCACCTTCGAGAGGTCCAGCCCTGGTTCTCCGGCGACTACGTCGCACTGATGAAGGGAGGCGAGGAGCTGCGCGTCAGCCGGCACTATCGGGACGGGCTGTTGCGCGGTTCGTTCTGACCGGCGCGGACGCAAGGCCGCCTGGGGCCGATTCGCCCTCCTCTGGGAGCCACCCGCCCCGCCCCTGCGCGGCTCGCGCTGAGGCCGACGCGCCCCGCGCCGGCTCGGCGCTACGATGGCGGCCATCGCTCGCGAACCCGCCCGCCTCTTCGTCCACGCCGCCGTGCTCGTTCTTCCGCTCCGAACCGCTGCCGTCGCCCTCGTGTGGTGTGCGATCGTCGGGGCGCACCCCGAGCCGGTGTCCCGCGCCGACGGCCGCGGCGCGCCGGGCGACTCGCTCCACGTCTTCGAGATCCACCGTCTGGCTGACGGCGTCTACGCGGCCACGGTGATCGAACGGCCGGAGGCCTACGCCTTTTCGAACTCGCTGATCGTCGTCGGCGATGAAGCGGTCCTCGTGGTGGACACCCAGCAGTCGCCCCGAGCGGCCCGCGAGCTGATCCGCCGCATCCGCGCGCTCACTCCGCTCCCCGTTCGATGGGTCGTCAATACACACGAGCACGGCGACCACGTCTATGGCAACGTCGCCTACCGTGAAGCGTTTCCGGGTGTGCGCATCGTGGCGCATCCGGCGACGAGTTTCGCGGTGGCGGAGGGCGGGCCCCAGCGGGTCGAGGCGGAGCGGAGCTCGCTCCCTGAATCGATTACGGCACGGGAGAGCTGGCTGCGGGAGGGTCGACTCCCCGACGGACGGCCCATCACACCCGCGATCCGCGCGCAGCTGGAATACTCGGTCCGGCTGCGGAGCGGCTACCTGCAGGAACTGCGTGGCCTCGAGTTGGTGCCGCCCGAAGGATGGGTCGATCGCCTCAGGCAGGTCGATCTGGGGGGGCGCAGCGTCGAGCTCATCCCCGTCGGCCCCGCGCACACGCCCGGCGACCTTCTGGTGTCCGTCCGGGGCGCGGGGGTCGTAGCCGTGGGTGACCTGCTCGAAGAGGCGGCCCCCTGGATCGAGGGGGCGCCGAGCCTGGTGGGGTGGGGGCGGGCGCTCGAGACCGTGGCCTCGATGGAGGCCTCGATCCTCGTGCCCGGTCATGGTCGGGTCCAGCGGGAGAATGCGCTCCTCGAGAGCACCCGGGCACTCTTCGCCGATCTGGAGCGGGTCGTGCGTACCGAAGGCGAGGGAGACCTCGCGGCACACCGGGCGTTGTTTCGGTCGTTCGGTTCGACCGACGAAGACTTCGCCGGGTGGTGGGAGCAGGGCCTCACGGCCGTCCGCCGCGAGTTGGGCGTCGACGGGGAGGGACACTAGGAGACCGCTCCAGGAGCGATGGAGTGCGCCGCTAGGACGGGCGGGGACGGCGTCGGTTCCAGACCACGATCGCGCTGGGCATGAGACGTCTCCAGGAGGGGGGACTCGACCACTTCGATCCCCCCAAAGGGCAACGCTCGTGCCAAACACGTCCCGATCACACAAGTGCTTGCCTGACAGAGTTTTGTCACTGCCGCGCGCCATTTCGCCCAGGTTACCGCACGGTACCGAGGTTACCAATAGACGACACCGAAGGGTTACGGAACAGTGACGTCGGAGGATCGCACGGCGACGAGATCCTCCGTTCTACAGGCCGTGCTTCTTGCGCTTCTCCCAGAGGTTCTTGCGGGATATGCCCAGGCTGTCAGCCGTGGCCTGAACACGCCCCCCGTTGGCCGAGAGCGCGTCGCGGATGTACTCCCGCTCGGCCTCGCGCAGAGTCAGCCCACGGCGAATCACAGCGGCCGGCGATCGGTGCGCGTCGAGCTCCGTGGCAGACGGGGCCTCGGGGGAGGAGGTCCCCGTGGCCCGGGTTCCATCGCCGGAGGTGCCGAGCGACGGTCCGACGATCCTCAAGTGGGGGAGACTGTCTTCGTCGACCCATCCGTCGGACGCGAAGATCAGGGCGCGCTCGACCACGTTGCGGAGTTCTCGAACGTTGCCGGGCCAGTGCCAGCCCCGCAGTCGCGCGAGAGCCGCGGGGGTGAAGCCCTCGAAGGCGCGGCCCGCCTCGCGGGAGAGCTGGGCGGCGAGGTGGTGCGCCAACTCCGGCAGATCGTCGATCACCTCTCGGAGTGGCGGGAGCGTGTGGGTCGCGACCGAGATTCGGTAGAAGAGATCGTCCCGGAACCGTCCCTCGGCGGCGGCCGCTCCAAGGTCGCGATTGGTTGCTGCGATCAGGCGGAGCTGAACCTCGGTTTCGCGCGTGCCTCCCACTCTGCGAAAGCGCCGCGACTCGAGAAACGACAGGAGCTTCGCCTGCAGCTCGAGGGGCAACTCGCCGATCTCGTCGAGGAAGAGCGTGCCGCGGTCGGCGTGCTCGGCCAGACCCGTCTTGTTGGCGGTCGCGCCGGTGAAGGCGCCCTTCACGTAGCCGAACAGTTCCGCTTCGAGCAGGTTGGCGGGGATCGCCGCACAGTTGACCTCGACGAAGCGACCGTGTGGACCGGGGCCGGAGAAGTGGATGGCGCGGGCGGCGACGTTTTTTCCGGTACCGCTTTCGCCGAGCAGGAGTACGGTGGTGGTGGGGAGCGTCGCGAGCTTGTCGATGAAAGCCCGGCTCTCTTCGAACCGGGGGTGCCGACCGAGAATCGCAGCCGAAGAGAACCGACGTCGCTGCGCCTCCCTTGCGGAGTGTGCCTCCTCGAGGAGTGGCCGATTCGCCAGCGCCCTGCGCAACAGCGTGGTCAATTCACCGACGTTGACGGGCTTCGTGATGTACTCGTCGGCCCCTGCCTTGAGCGCCTCCACGGCCGACTCGAGCTCGCCATCGGAGGTCAGCACGAAGATGGGGAGCAGCGGATCGTCGTCACGGAGCGAGCGCGTGACGTCGACGCCGCTGACGCCCGGTAGGTGCAAGTCCGTCAGCACGGCGTCGGGGCGAGTTTCGGCGGCCGCCTCGAGGAAGTCGACCGGGTCGGTGAAGGTCCGGGTGCGAAACTCGCCGGCATGTCCCAGGTTGGCGCGAAGCAGCTCGGCGAACGCCGGGTCGTCATCCAGAATGTAGACCTTGGGATTCATGAACACGTCAAGAAGATGGGCGACTTGCTTTCAGCCTCGGTCCGAGGGGAACGTAGTCCAATGAGTGAACCTTCGCCCCCTCCTCGTCCTCCCGAGCCGGCGTTCATGCCCCGTATGCGTCGCATGTTCGCCGACGGGCTCACCGCCCGACAAGACAAGATGATGCGGGGGCTCGAGGGTGTTGCCGCGAGCGTGGCTGCGGGGCAGCCGCCCGAGGCCGCCGACCTGGAGGAGTTGTTCCTCGCGTCGCACTCGCTCAAAGGCACCGCGCCCGGCTTCGGGGCCGAAGACCTCGGGTGGGTGGCCGACCGTCTCTGCCGTTTGGTCAAGCCGTGGTCGCCCGAGACGCCCCCGGACTCGGCGCAGCTCGAGCAGGCGAGAGCGTTTCTCGACGAGATCGCCCGAGAGGCCGGTGCGGTGGTGGAGCGCGCCGATCAGGAGACGCCCCCGGAATAGCAGAGGGCCCGGCGCCTCGCGCCGGACCCTCCACGACTTCGCCTCCGGACGTGGGCCGGATCAGTAGCGGTACTGATCCGTCTTGAAGGGACCGTCCTTGTCGACGCCGATGTAGCTGGCCTGCTCGTCGGTCAGCTCGGTCAGGCGTGCCCCGAGCTGGTCGAGGTGGAGCCGAGCGACCTTTTCGTCGAGGCGCTTGGGAAGTACGTACACGCGCTTCTCGTAGCCCTCGCGGTTGGTCGCGAGCTCGATCTGGGCGAGCACCTGGTTGGTGAAGCTCGCACTCATCACGAAGCTCGGATGGCCCGTGGCGCAGCCCAGATTCATGAGGCGGCCCTCCGCCAGGATCAGCACGCTGTGCCCGTCGGGAAACACGAACTCGTCGTACTGCGGCTTGATGTTGATCCGCTCCACGCCCGGGTGGCGCTTGAGCCCGGCCATGTCGATCTCGTTGTCGAAGTGCCCGATGTTGGCGACGATCGCCTTGTCCTTCATCCGGGCCATGTCGGCCGCGGTGATGATGTCCTTGTTGCCGGTCGCGGTGATGAAGAGGTCGGCGGTTTCGACCACGTCGTCTAGCCGGACCACCTGGAATCCCTCCATCGCCGCCTGAAGGGCGCAGATGGGATCGATTTCGGTGATGGCCACACGGGCGCCCTGGCCCTTCAACGCCTGGGCGCACCCCTTGCCGACGTCGCCGTAGCCGAGCACTACGGCCATCTTGCCCGACAACATCACGTCGGTGGCACGGTTCAGGCCGTCTACGACCGAATGGCGGCATCCGTACAGGTTGTCGAACTTCGACTTCGTGACCGAATCGTTCACGTTGATGGCGGGGAACATCAGAGTCCCGTCCCGCTCCATCTCGTAGAGCCGCATGACACCGGTCGTGGTCTCTTCCGACACGCCGCCGATCCGCGACGAGACCCGGCGCCACTTCGAGTCGTCTTCAACCAACGTGCGACGCAGCAGTTCGAGGATGACGCCCCACTCTTCGGGGTCGGACTCCGGGTCGAACGCGGGGACCACTCCCGCCTTCTCGAACTCGACACCCTTGTGCAGGAGGAGCGTGGCGTCGCCGCCGTCGTCCACCAGAAGGTCGGGGCCCGACCCGTCCGGCCACACCAGGGCCTGCTCGGTGCACCACCAATACTCCTCGAGCGTTTCACCCTTCCACGCGAACACGGCCGAGCCGCGCAGGTCGTCGGGGGTGCCCTCGCGCCCGACCACGACGGCCGCCGCCGCGTGATCCTGGGTGGAGAAGATGTTGCACGAGACCCAACGGACGTCGGCGCCGAGGTCGACGAGCGTCTCGATGAGCACGGCGGTCTGCACCGTCATGTGCAGCGACCCCATGATCTTCAGGCCGGCGAGAGGCTGCTGTGGCCCGTACTCCTTCCGCGCCGCCATGAGTCCGGGCATCTCCTGTTCGGCCAGCCGGATCTCCTTGCGACCCCATTCGGCCAACGAAAGATCGCGCACCTTGAAGGAGGGGCGATCCGTCGCCGTCTCGGCGGGGGCGGTCAACGTGGTTTCCATCTATCGGGACTCCTGATCAGGGTTTGAAACGGTGGAGGCGAGACGAGTCGCCGTTTGCAGGAACAACAGGGGGCCTCGGCCCGCCGGGTCGGGGCGGAGCGGGACCCACGGACCGGGCGCGAGCCCGGCCTGCCGAAGCCACTCGGTGAGGACGACCGGCTGAAAGCCCGCCCACATGTGGCCCATCGTGTCGCTCAGATCGTCGCGATCGTGCTCTCGCATGTCGACGATGATCAAGCGCCCCCCGGGGCGGAGGATGCGGGCGACCTCGCGGAGGACGACGTCGGGTTTCGGCACGTGGTGCAGGACGAGCGAGGTGACCGCGAGGTCGCACGCGTCGTCGTCGAGGGGCAGGCGCTCCAGATCGCCCTGCCGGAACTCCACGTTGTCGGCCGATGCGAGGCGGCGGCGCGCGGCCCGCAGCATTTCGGGGGAACGATCGACCAGCACCACGCGATCCACGAACGGTGCGATGGCCGACGAGAGAATCCCCGTCCCGGCACCCAGGTCCGCGACGCACCACGTCGGGTCGAGGAGTCCGAAGAGGGGGAGCAGGTCCGCTCGGATACCGTAGAGCTCGGCGCGAATCTCGTCCCAGCGGTCGGCCGAGGCCGAGAAGAAGTCCCGCGATCGATCTTGCCTCTGCGCGAGTACGGCATCGGCCCGTTCGGCGTCTGCGGTGAGTCGATCGTCGGCGTCCAGCTGTCCACGAACGACCTCCCAGAGGAGGGCTTGTTCTCTGGTGAGCGGGTCCGAGCGGCGGTAGGGTCGCCGATTGCCCTCGCTTCGCGCGCGCACCCAACCGTCGTCCGAGAGTACCCGCAGGTGCCGGCTGACCGAGGGCTGCGGCAGCTGGAGGATCTGACACAGTTCGGTGACGGAAAACTCGCGGCGATCAAGGACGGCGAGCAGACGACAACGGGTGGAGTCGCTGAGCGTCCCGAGGTGGGACAGGACGGGGAGGGGGGTTGCTGTATTCATGTATGCGCATAGAAGATTATTGCGGTCTCCGGGGCCGTCAAGGGATCCTGGACGCCCCTCGCGGGTTTTCTACGTCCCGCGGTTCACCTCCAACAGGTTCGCCATGCGTCTGTACGCCATCGAAGACAACGTTCACGCAGTGGACTTCGGTCCGGTCGAGATCCTCTTCTACCACGGCCGGCCGGTCGCGCTGAAGCACTATGCCGACAAGGTGCTCTACGTCATCACCGAAAACGTGACGAAGGATGTACCCTTCCGTCGCTCTTTTCGGACGGGGTGGACGGGCAAGGTCGAGGTCACGGGGGGCCAGGCGGCGCTCGAGGAGCGAATCCTCGAGGCGATCCAGGCCATGCCGGCGCCGGCTTGACCCCACGGGATTCGCGGCGGAGCTTTAGAGATCCGTCTGACAGACCGTCCCACCGTTTTCTTGAGGGTTCTCGTGCATCCTGAGCATCCGGCGGCTCTCCAGGCGTCCCAGCACGCCGAGCCGCACGACGACATCATCTATCCGGCGGCGATTCCCTTCGTCCTGGTGCACCTCGTCTGCTTCGGCGTCCTCTGGACCGGGGTCTCGGCGGCCTCCATCTCGGTGGCGGTGGCGCTGTATCTGGTTCGGATGTGGGGCATCACCGCCGGCTTTCATCGGTACTTCTCGCACCGTTCCTACAAGACGAGCCGCTTCATGCAGTTCGTTCTCGCCTTCATCGGGCAGAGTTCGGCGCAGCGGGGCGTGATCTGGTGGTCGGCCATCCATCGGCACCACCATCTGCACTCCGACACGGAAGAGGATGTCCATTCGCCTCGCCACATGGGATTCTTCCACTCCCACGTGGGATGGATCTTCCGACCGATGCGAGCGGAAGCCGACTACTCGACGACGCCGGACCTGACGCGGTTCCCCGAGTTGGTGTGGCTCGATCGTTTCCATCTCGTCCCGGCGATCGCTCTCGCGGTGGGCTGCTTCCTCCTGGGCGGGTGGGAGATGCTCGTCGTCGGCTTCTTCTGCTCGACGGTCGTACTGTACCACTGCGTGTTCTTCATCAACTCCCTGGCTCACGTCGTCGGCAGTCAGCGCTACCTCACCGGCGACGACTCGCGAAACAACTGGTGGCTTGCGCTGATCACCCTCGGTGAGGGGTGGCACAACAATCACCACCACTACCAGAGCGCGACGGCGCAGGGGTGGCGGTGGTACGAGATCGACATCTCGTACTACGTGCTCAAGGTGATGTCGTGGGTCGGACTGGTCTGGGACCTCCGGGCGCCGCCCGAGCGCGTGCTCAGCAACGAGCAGCCCATCGGCAAGAAGGTGAAGGAGAAGGTCGCTGCACAGTTGGCCGCGACCGTTCCCGTCGAGATCCTGGCGCGCGAGTTGCGCGAGCGCTGGGCGGCCAGCCACGTACTCGACGATCTACTCGAGGTGGCTCGTCGTACGCGCGTCGACGCCGAAGCTCGGCTGGAGGCCCTCACGCTGCCTCACCTGCCTTCTCTCGAGGAGCTCGAGGCCCGGGCTCGGGAGATGTTCAACGACTCCCCCTCGCTCGACGAAATCGCTCAGAGGGCTCGAGAGATGGTCCTGGAGGCCCTCTCGGCGCACCTGCTCGACCCCGCCCTCAAGCCGGCCTGACGACTCGGCCCCCCGGACGCCTCAGGACGCCGCGTCGGGGGGACCGGTGTTTTCGCCGTGTCCGTCGAGGTCGGCCCACGTCATCGGTCGCAGGGACAGGTCGATGGCCAACCAGAGCGTCTTCGCGAACGGATAGAAGAAGACGGGTGCGGGCACCATCAGGAGGATGAGGGCCCATTTCAGCCCTGTCCACGGCACGGCCGGCCAGGTGGCGAGAATGACCGCCAGCGAGCCGAGTACGATGATGAACTCCGCCGTGACGAAGTTGATCACGTAGCTCCCGAGGAAGTAATCCGGTTCGTTGCGGTCGAGGACCAGGTGACAGGTGGGGCAGCTCCGCGACATCACGATCCATCGGCGGAACAGCCCCCCACCGCCGCAGTTCGGACACCTTCTGCGGGCGCCCCGCCCCAGGTGGGTGAGCCAGCGGCGCAGGTCGAACTGGACCGGGTCGGATCGGCGAGGTAGGGCCATTCAGCTCTCGGCCTCGTGGACGACCGCGTCCGCCAGTCGTCGGGCCCGCTCGGGGTCGACGCCGGTGCCGGCTCGCCCGCCGCGTTGCACCCAGCTACCGACGATCAGGCCGGTGGCCCCGGCGTCGATCAGGGAACGGATGCGTTCGGGTGTCGCTCCGCTCCCGACGAACAGAGGGGCCTCGGGGGCCACCGACCGCACCTCTTCGAGATCTGCGACGGCGGTGCGCCCACCCGTCGCGCTTCCCGACACGATCAGGGCGTCGGCGCCCGCCCGCGTCCAGACGTCGTGGGCGTCGTCGCGGAGCGCGCGCCCCGGTACCGGGACGGCGTGCTTGACCTGCACATCGGCTAGGATCAGACACTGTGGGGCCAGGGTGCGGCGAACTCGGAGGAGCTCGTGGGCCCGGCCCGTCACGGGACCTTGATCTGTCCACATCGTACCCGCCAGAACGTTCACACGTACGAAGCGGGCACCGGTCGCCGCAGCGATCCCGAGAGCGGCCCGCGCATCGTTTCGCAGGACGTTCACCCCCACCTGCAACTGCGGGGCGCCGAGACGCGCTGCCGCCACCGCGCGGGTCAGGCAGGCGATCGTCTCGGAGGGCACCGTATCGGGGTAGAACGGGGCGTCTCCGTAGTTCTCGACGATCAATCCGTCGAACCCGGCCGCGGCCAAGGTGGCGGCGTCGCCGTGCGCCCGCTCGAGAATCGCCTCGATGGGCAGCTCGTTGCGGGGGGCGCCGGGAAGGGGGGGGAGGTGGACCATTCCCACCAGGAGCGGCCGGTGTGGAGAGGTCCCGGTCGATTCGAGCATCACGCGTCGGTGTCGGAGGGAGGGGTGGGCTGGACGTCGGTGCGGCGGCCGGTTCCCACGATGCGCCCGGGAAGCACCGCGTCCCGGCCGAACCGGCTACGGAGCCGGTCGACCGTGTGGGCGAGCCTTCGGTCGCGCTCGGACTCGGCGTGGTCGTCGGCGCGCTGCTCGAAGAGCCCGAGCTGTGGTGAAGCTGCGTCGGTCGAGAAGTTCGACAGGCCCACGCCCAGCAGGCGCACGCCCGTGCGGCGCTCCCGGTGCAGCTCGCCCAGCAAGCGACGGGCCGCCGGGTAGAGCGCGCCGTCCGATTCGACGGGCTCCGAAAAGGTGTAGGCCCGCTGTCGAGTCTTGAAGTCACTCGCGCGGAGCTTCACGGTCAAGGTCCGAGCCCGAAGTCCCTCTCGGCGGAGAGAGGCGGCTACCGAGACGGTGAGTCTGAGAAGCTCGCGCTCGAGCTCGTCGGCTTCGTGAAGGTCTCGCGAGAACGTGCGTTCCGAACTGACGGACTTTCGTCCCGCTCGCGCCGAGACGGGCGACGTGTCGATGCCGAACACCCGGCGACGCAGCCACGCGGCCCGCCCCTCGCCGAACCAACGCTTCAGCCAGGCCGGGTCGACGCGCCGCACATCTGCCACCGAGCGGAGGCCGCGCTTGCGCAGGGCCGAGAGGAGGGCGGGGCCGATTCCCGGGATGTTCTGGAGCTCGAGGGTCGCGACGAAGTCGGCTTCTCCGCCGGGTGCCACGATGTGGACGCCATCGGGTTTGGCTCGACTCACGGCCAGCTTGGCGATCAGTCGATTCGTGCCGCCCCCCACCGACACGCGAATGCCAGAGGCTGCGAGAACGGCCTCCTTGAGCCGGTGGGAAGTGTCTTCGAGGGACTCGTCTCTGAGCAGTCGCTCCGTACCGGTGAAGTCGAGGTAGAACTCGTCGACCGAGGCGGCCTGCACCACGGGAGACAGCTCTTCGAGGGCCGTCCGTACGAGGCGACTCCGAGCGGAGCAGGCAGAACGAGAGACGGGCGCGACCGTGGCCTGCGGGCAGAGCTGAAGGGCTCTGCCCGTCGGCATCGCGCTCCGCACGCCCAAAGCCCGACACGAATACGACGCCGAGGTCACGACGCCTCGACCGGTGGGCGAGCCCCCCACGATGAGGTACTCGGCCCGGCCCGCGCCCTCCGGGTCCTCCAAACGCGCGACCTGGACGAAAAATGCGTCGCAGTCGACGAGAAGGATTCGCGGTGGAGCGGCGTGCGTTCGGGACATGTGCGGCAGAGGCGGAACGAGCGGGTCGCACCAGGGCGCCCCCGACTCTATCGACCCCCGACGTTCTACGGAACCGCCGAGGGGCCGCGGGGGTTGATCACGTTCGAACGTTGTTGAACCGCCCCACTCTTCCGGAGGCCTTCTTCGATGGGCTACCCCTTCGAACTTCCTGCTCTCGGCTATGCGTACGATGCACTCGAGCCCCACATCGACGCGCGCACCATGGAGATCCACCACTCGAAGCACCACGCAGGCTACACGGCCAAGTTCAATGCTGCGTTGGCCGAGCATGCCGATCTCCACGGCAGATCGGCCGAGGAGCTGGTGGCCTCGCTCGGCACCCTGCCGGAGGCGGTGCGTGGCGGCGTCCGCAACAACGGCGGCGGGTACGTCAATCACGCCCTCTTCTGGGACGTCATGACCCCGGGCGGTGCCTCTGCGCCCTCCGGTGACCTCGCGGCGGCCATCGACGCCGCCTTCGGGTCGTTCGACGACTTCAAGGCGGCCTTTGCGGCCAAGGCCGGTGGGCAGTTCGGCTCGGGTTGGGGTTGGCTCGTGGTCGGCGACGGTGGCCTCGAGTTGGTGTCGACACCCAATCAGGACTCGCCGCTTACCCACGGCAAGACGCCGATCCTCGGTGTCGACGTCTGGGAGCACGCGTACTACCTGAACTACCAGAACCGCCGGCCCGACTACCTCTCGGCGTTCTGGAACGTCGTCAACTGGACCCGCGTCGCCGAGCGTTTCGCCGCAGCGCGCGGCTGATTCGCCCAGGTGAACGGTCCTCCCGTCCCCCGATCGGGGGGCGGGGGGCCGTGAGGGTCGGTGCAGACGTCATGCTTGTGCGCCGGCCGTCAGGTGTTTATTGGTGGAAGATCCGTGCCCTTTCCCGCCGGTATCCCATTTCCCGTCGCTCGAACCCATGCGCGCGTCTCCTCGATCCCGCCTCAGGACTCTCCCGCTCGGGCTGGCCTTCTCGGTCGCCGTGGCGGGTATGGGAGTGAGCGAGGTGTCGGCGCAGAGCTTGAGGGGATCGTCTCGTTCGCTCGATATCCAGAACGCGCAGGCTCGGAGTCACGACTTCACCTACATCGCCAACTCCGCCCAGGTCCGACGCTTCGTCGAATCCGGGTACCTCGTGCAGGTCCGGGCGAACCGCGATTTCGAGTTGCATGCGGTCTCGTTCCCCTACGCGCGACCCGAGGCGGAGCTTTTCATCCGGAGGCTGGCGTCGCAGTATCGCGCCGCCTGTGGCGAAAAGCTGGTTGTGACATCGCTGACCCGTCCCCAGTCTCGTCAGCCTCGCAACGCCTCGGACCGCTCGGTGCACCCGACGGGCATGGCGATCGACCTCCGGTACAGCCGCGACCGCAACTGCCGGCGCTGGCTGGAGGGCGTTCTCCTCAGCCTCGAAAAGGCACGGGTGCTCGAAGCGACCCGTGAGCGGTATCCGGCCCACTACCACATCGCCCTTTTCCCACGGCCGTACGCGGCGTACGTGCAGCGCCTCGCGTCGGCCGAGTCCCCGTCTCAGGCGCGGCGGGCCGACCGCGTGGCCCAATCGGCGTCCACCATCGAGACGTACGAAGTGCGGCGGGGCGACTCGCTGTGGACCATCGCCCGCGAGCACGGGGTGTCGATCGCAGAAATCCGGGCGTCGAACGATTTGCGGTCGAGTCGGATCATGCCGGGGCAGGTGCTCCGGGTGCCGGTTCAGTCCCGGCGCTGATCGAGGACCCGAGTAGGCCGCTCGAAGGGTCACGGGGTCACGTCGGTCCGTAGCGTCCCCCACAGCCGCCGCATCCCCTCGTCGTACGGCTCGAGTTGAGCGCGATCCGCGATCCACAGCCACGCTTCGCGACCCTCGAAGTGGCGGAGCGCGGTTTCGTTCTGCGCCGGACCCAGGTCGCGGAGGTAGACGGTCCTCGCGTCGTCGGCGAAGGGGGCTGTGGCGGCGAGTACCGGTGCCAGCTCGATCGTGCCGTATTGGTCCGCGCGCGCCTCACGGGTGCAGTCCGGCGTAAGTCTCGTCGACGCGTCGATCCGCGCGAGATTCCCCGCCGACACTTCGAGGGTCGACAACGAGGGAGGCGATCCAGGGAGCATCTCGAAGTCGAGGTCGGGCAAAGGCCGGCCCTCGCGGCGTGCCCGCGCGTATTCGTGTACTCGACAGAGATCGTTGCGGCGAAGAGCGGCGCCGACCGAGTCGCGTCGCATGCCCGCGGCCTCGAGACGTGCGGCCTCGCGTCCCGCCCAACTGCCATGCACGAACACCACGCCGGGCGCCTCGGTCGAGGGCGGGGCGATGTCCGGGGCCTGGGCCCAACTACCCAGCCGGGCCGGGACGCCGGCGGCGAGGGCCCACCCGAGGCTCACGACGACGGCCACCCGGGCAAGTGCCACGAGGCCCTCGTGATGTGCCAGCCCCGACGCGGCGTCGCGCTCGTCGGCGGTGGGTGGGGCCAGGGTGCCGCGGGGGAGACCGAGCGCCACGGCCGAAAGCGCGGTGAGGGCGGCCCAGGCGGGGGCCGATTCGAAGAGCATACGCGGCCCCAGGTGTTCTCCGTGGTGCCAGTAGAGCGCATTGGTCGCCACGCCGCCGAGTGCCCAGGCGAAGAGGAGCCCGCTCCCCTCGAAGGGCCGACCTCTCACCAGGACCCAGGCTCCGACGGCGGCTACGGCAGGGACCGGCGTTTCGAAGAGGTGGCGGCCCAGGGCGATGACGTCGGCGGCGGTGTAGGCCAACGCCTCGCGAAGGCCGTACACGTTGCCCCACGGATCCACGCCGAAGCCCAGGCCGTGGGACGGGCCGAAGGCCGCGGTATAGCCGAAGGCCAGGGCGTGGCCGGTCGTCGCGTGGTTCCACCACCCGAGCGCGATCACGAAGGGGAGCCCACCGATCACGGCACCCGCACAGCGAAGGGCCAGTACCCGCCCCGGGCTCGCCGGGGCCGCAGCCGTCGCCTCGGTGTCCACCAGCCGCAGACCCGCGGGTGGGCGCGTGCTGCGGGCGCGGGCGATCCAGAAGCCGAGCGGGAGCACACACGCCAGCGTCAAACCGACGAGGGGACGAGAGCTGACGGCCCAACCCGCGCCCACCCCGGTCACCACGGCCCACGTCCATGAACCACTCGCCGCGCGCACGGCGCCGTACAGCGCGAGAGCCACCCCACATGCGGCGCTGGTGTGCGAGAGGTATCCCGACCCGATCCCCCACGAAAACGGCGTCAGCGCCACCGCTGCAGCGGCCATGCGCGCGGTGGTCGGACGCTCCCCGAGAAGCCGCAGCAAGAGTGCGGCGGTGAGACCTGCGGTGAGCGCGACCAGAACGGGGCCGATCAGCGCGGTCACGCCGAGGCGCTGCGCAGCGGCCAACACCACGGTGTGTCCCGGTGGGTAGATCGATGCCCATCCATCGGCGGCCACGAAGCCGTTGGCAGTATTCCGGAAGGCCACGTCGATCGGCCAGCGCTCGACCACTCCTCCGGCCTCGAGGATGCGCGCGTGACGCAACTGGACGAATTCGTCGATCAGGAGCGGTCGGTGCGCGCGCAGGTACCGGGCCACCAGGGCCGACATCGCCCCGGCCACGACCGCACAGCCCGCGACCCACACGCCACCGCCGATCGAGGTCAGGCCGCGGGTGGTGACCCGCTCCCAGTAGGGGGCGCGGGAGGGAGGAGGTGAGGCGCCGTGCAGAGCGCGGGCGCGAAACTCCACGAGCGCAACGATGAGCGCCGAGACGGCCACGACGGCCAAGGTGGTCGTCCACGATACCGAGACGGTTTCGTCGGTGAGTGCGCGGGTGGCGGCGCCGGCCGGGCCCGAGCGAGGCCCCAGCAGACGATGGAGCGGGAGGAAGGACAACCCGATCAGGCCGCCGCCCACGACCCGCCATCCCGTGTTCACGACTCGGCTCGCACCCAGAGCCCGACCGGCGTGAAGGCGTCGACGTCGATGAGCCCCCGATCCGTCAGCTTCAGCGACGGGATCACTTCGAGCCCGAGGAACGAGAGCGCCATGAAGGGGTCGTGCACGGCCGTCCCCAGTCGCCGTGCGGCAGCGAGGAGCCGCGAGAGGTCGGCCGCGATCTGCTCGATCGGTGACTCCGACATCAGGCCCGCGACGGGGAGCGGGAGCGTGGCGAGCACGCGAGAGCCCTCCGCCACGGCGAGGCCACCGCTCATGTCGGCCACAGCCCGGGCCGCCGTCACCATGGATTCATCGTCCACACCGCACGCGATCAGGTTGTGATGGTCGTGGGCGACGGTGCCGGCAATCGCGCCCGATTCGAGTCCCAACCCGGTCACGAATCCGATTCCGATCCCGCCATGGGCGCCGTGGCGCTCCACGACCGCCAACTTCGACAGGTCCCGTTCAGGGTCGGCCACCGGGATTCCGTCCCTGAGCGTCGGTGTCCACACCTCGTGACCCGTGACCAATTGGTTCTCCACGGCCCGGATCACGCGAATCGATCCCGTACCGCGCTCGGGCTCCAGGTCGGGCTCCGCCAGCCGAATCGCGACCGACGGCCGCGGAGGGCGCGCGCTCGCGGAACTCGAGGCCGTGTAGCGGCCGTCGCGGGCGACCAGCTCTCCCGACGCGAAGACGTGAGACGGGCGGAAGTCC
>JANQNV010000334.1 GCA_028279425.1 Longimicrobiales bacterium
TGCCGTAGCTATCGCTACGCCGCGTCGTTCCGCCTCGCCCCCGCGGCGCCTCCGCACCCTCGGCGGTCACCAGACTTTGGCGACACTACACTAGCTACCGCGCCTCCGGTGGGTCGTGCGGCGTCGCTTGGAGCGCGGAAGTGGCCTTCCCTTCGCGTTCGACCTTGCGCAGGACGTGGTCGATTCCAAAGACGACGATCCAGCAGAACACCAGCGCGCCGACCAGGAGCGTGAACTCCCTTCCTCCCTTCAGATCGGGATACCGGCTGGGTAGCTCGATGAGGATCAGGGGCGTGATCACCGCGCCGAAGACGTACGTCGCCCACCGCTCCCGGCGAATCGATCTCAGGGCGGTTTCGATCCGGTCCTTTTCGTCCATCGCCTCGAGGTGCGCCCCTACCTTGTCGGGATCGGCGTCGTGCGGCGCACTCGTGGGCAGAGGCCGGTCAGTCACGGCCGGAGTCTCCCGCACGCCGGACCTTCCAGGTGACCACGACCTGCGCATTGACGGGTAGCAGCTGGGGCGTGATGGCCGAGCCGGTCACGACGACTTGGTCCAACCGCATCGCGTTCGACCACCTCGTACCCGCGATGGTGATTCCCGAGGTCGGTTGCGCGAAGTTGGACACCTCGACGAGGTCACCAAGGGTCTCTCCCGCCGCCTCGGCGAGGACTTCGGCGTCTTCGCGGGCCGCATGGACGGCCTCGCGTAGCGCGAGGGCGCGGGCCGATCGCTCCTCGGTGGACTTGAACTCTACGCCGCCCACCTCCGTGGCTCCCTTCGCAATGGCCGCGGAGAGGAACTCCGCGATGCGGGACAGCTCGAACGTCGTGAGCCGCAGGGTGGTCGTAGCGGTATAGCCCGAGATGGCCCCCTCCTGGTAGTTCCGGTCCGCCTGGATTCCGAAGACCTGCGTGGGCAGCGAATCCCGATCGATCCCCATCGCAGCCAGCGTATCGACGATCGCATCGATGCGGCGGGACATCTGCTCCGCCGCCGACTCGGGCGTGTCGGCCTGGATGCGCACGCCGAGGGCGAGGCGGGCGTGGTCGGGCGCCACCTCTACGGTCGCGGACCCGATCACGCGGAAGTGCCCCTCGTTGTCTTGCGCCTCCAGGGCGGCGCCGCAGAAGAGGAGTGCCGACAGGGCGATCAGGCTTCGCATGCGGTTTCTCCAGGAGGTAGGCTCACGGGGCGGGGGCCTTCAGTCGCGCACCGTGAAGGGGGCTTCGAGCGCCCACAACCCGTTCGTGAAATCCAGTCGCGCGAGATACCGGCCGGGCGGAACCCGGGAGCCGTCGATGCGAACGGAGACGTCTCGAAGGGCCACCAGAGAGTCGCGCGCCGGGATCGTCAGCGAGCTGCCGACCGTGGAGGGGTAGCCGGTGCCGAGTAAAGGGACCCGCGTATCCGTGGATTCCGCCACGACCTCGAGGAAGAACGGGCACCCCATCCCGAACCGGAGAGTCATCGGTCGATCCAACGCGTTGTGGAACACCGCGCCGATCCGCAGCGAATCTCCGGCCGACACGAACGTCGGGTTGACGGTCGCCACGACGCGGAGGCTGTCGGACGTCACCTGCGAAGGGCCGAGGGGGGCGTCGTCACAGGCAGGTAGCCAAAGCGCGGCGATCAGCGTGGGAGCCAGCCAGAGTCGCCGTGGGGTCATTGTTTCGCCCTCGAGGGATCGCTGCCCCGGGTTTCCAGTTGCGGGCGGAGCGCTCCTTCGAGGGCGTGCACTGCGGCGTCGCGCTCTCTCTGGATTCGGGCAGTGCCCGCCCACGCGCCGAGGAAGCAGACTCCGCCGAGACAAGTAGTAACAGCAGATATGAAACCGGCGGGCTCAGCCCCGAGCGCGACCCCGAATGCCAATCCCGACAGCAGGAGGGTCACTCCGAGCTTCACCAGAGCCCGACGACCTCGACGAAGCTGGTCGGCCGCCGCCTCGGCTCGCTCGAGCTCTTCGACGAAGTCGGCAAGCGCCCGCCCCGACGGTTCCCTTGTGGACAGGTTCGAACTCTCGCGGCCGGTCATGAGATCGAGTTCGGATGCACGGTGATGGGCTCGACGGGTCGGGGAGGGGCCGCGCTACAGTCGAACGGTAGTAGGAGCGTATGGGCTCGCCAGTGGCCGGGGCCCTCGTCGTCGGTGCCCTCGATGAGCAAGCCCTGCCAAGCCTCACCCTCGGGGTCCCACGCGAAGTCTCCCGCCACCCACTGAGATGGAGTCTCCCACGCCAATCGCAGCGAGTCGCCGAGGGTCCAGTGCCCCTGAGGGTAGGCGTCCCCGTCTCTCGTCCGGAGTGAGGTGATCCCGCCGGCCCCCTCGGTTGCGACACCTCCACCCCTCGGGTCGAGTCCCTCTCCCGAATCGAGTGAGATCCACACGGGGATCCTCCGGAAGAGGAGGGACGGCGGCTGCTCGATCGTGCTGGTCTGTAGCTCGAGGGCCTCCCAGGTCCATTCTTTCGTCTCGAGGGCGAAGCAGGTGGCCTGCGTCTCCTGTGCCTCGGCTACCGATGGCAGGAGCATGCCGCCGAGCAGGATCCCTGCCATCCGCCACCGCCAGCCGCGGCCTCGCGTCTTCGTCGAGCGCATACGTCCCCTTCTTGTTCGGAAGCCAGGCGATCTGAATCTGACGGACCACGACTCAGAATAAGCCACTACGCAGCCTGCCCGCCACCCTCTGGAGGCCTTCGCTCGCCCGGCGGGCCGAGCCTACGGTCGTTCGGGGCGAATGAGGCGAAGGACCTGGACCGATTCGACGCCGAGGGCGTCGCGCGTGACCCCGAACACCTGCTCCTCGGCGAAGCTGAAGGCCTGGAACCCCGCCGGGAATGCCAGGTCTCCGAGCCACTCGTGTTCGCTCGAGAAGACCGTCCAGCGGCGGGGCCGGTCGCGCCCTGACGCCCCTACGAAGCGTTCCAACCAGATCGTACCCGTGGGGTCGACGCGAATCGAACGGTAAGCCGGATACGTGAGGGGCGCCGGCATGAGTTCGAGCATCTCGTCGATGAGCGATCGCAGTTCGGCGGATGGCGTGGGGCCGAGAAGGGCATCCACCTCGGACTCCAATCCCGTGTCGGAAACCTCGAGCTCGACGGGGCCTCGCACGCGCACCGGGCTCGGCAGCCGCGCGCCATGCAGCTCGAATTCGAGCGCGCCGGCGTTGCCGACGACGAAGGCGGTTGGAGTTGCCGCCATGTGGGCCGCCTTTCCGAATGGAGGCGCTTCGAGAAGGAACTGGTCGCCGCGGCGAAGCCGAACGAGCTCCCGACCCTCTACCTTGGCGATGGTATCGCGGACCGATCCGTCGAAGTCGAGGAGAAGGACGGGTTGGTCAGGCCGGATCAGGCGGCTGCCTTCGCCTTCATCGTCGAACACCGTGGTCGCGGCGAGAAGGGCGATACCGTCGCCGTTTACCGCGAACTCCGGCTCGAAAGGCCCGCCTTCGAGCGTCACGACGCTCCTCAGGTCGAAGGTCGGCGAGTAGAAGGTGGCTCGCCTCTGGCGCCAGTCGAAGACGACCAGCGAATCACCGGAACTCGCCAACCGCGGCGCCACTAGGAATTCGCCCGGGCCTTCACCCTCTCGGCCGATCGTGCGATGGTGGGCCCCGTCGGAGGAGTAGATGCGAATCTCGTACTGCTGCGCTACCGCGATGTGCCCAGTCGTCGTTCGGGCGATGTCGGACACGCCGTAGAAGTCGGCGGGGACCCCGGTCGTGGGGTTCGAAAGGTCGATCTCGGATTCGGGGTCGACCGACCACCCATCACCGTCGGCCCAGTGGGGAGAGGTAGACTCGACGATGTGCACGCCACCGCTGTCGGTCACTAGAACACGCGGATCGGGCGGAGGGCTGTCCGAACAGGCTGCGATGACGGCGAGTGGGCCGAATACGAAACTCGGCCGCCAAAGCGCCGCGCCACGGTGGCCCATCCGCCTCACCCCCGCCGCAGCGGTTTGCGGAACCAGTGGTGGGCCGTCGCCTCGTACCCCGCGCGGCGATAGAGGGCCTGTGCTTCTTCGAGGGTGCGATTGGTTTCCAACTGGACCCACTCGCACCCGGCCTCTTCGGCCAGAGCCTCCAACGCCTCGAGCAATCGGCGCCCCAGGCCGGTACCCCGCACCGACGGGTCGACCCACATCCTCTTGATGTAGCCGACACGCTCGTCCATGAACTTCAGCGCCCCGCACGCCACGGGGCGCCCGTCGATCCGGCCCAGGAGGAACGCGCCCTGGGGAGGGCGGAACACGGTGGGGTCGGCCTCGAGGCTTCGCTCCACCGAAAACCCCTGCTCGAAGCGGGCGGCCAGTTCGCGGTAGTATTGCTCGAGGCACCACATCGCCTCGGGCTGTTCCGGGTCTGCCTTGTCCAACCTCAGCCCGGCCACGCTCGCGGTGCCGATCAACTGTTCGTCCATATCTGACCTTGGTCAGATGGAGGCTCCGCGCAAGTGGTCAGTACCACATTCTCTCGAGGCGCGCGGCGCGGCGCGCGTCGGCGAGCTGGCCGCGATGCATGAACCAGTGATCGGCGCACGACTGGAGGCATCTGCGGTAGGTACCGAACAGCGACTCGACCCCCTCCGGACAGGCTACGGCCACCTGATCGAGGTCCTCCTCTGAAAGGCCGTCGAGGATCGCCCTCGTCGTCGACCGCCTCGCGCGACACGCACGCAGGGCGGTGTCGAAGTCGGGGAAGTCCGCCGGATCTCCCGACACGTCCTCGCCATCGAAGACCGCCGCCCACTCCTCGAGCGGATTGGCCTCCCCGAGCATGAAGTGGTGCACGACGAGCCCCTCGATGTAGGCGAGGTGCCCGAGCACCCAGAGCGTGTGGCACCCTCCGCACGGGGTAGGGAACACCATCGCATGCTCGCGCATGTCCTCGATTCGGGAGAGGACGATCTCCTCGCTTCGAGCGAGGTTCTCACTGATCAGATGGCGTGATTCCATCCGCGTTTCACCGATTCGATGCTCTCGTGACGGCCAGGCGATGAGGCTCAGGGCGACTCCAGCGCCGTGCTGGCCCGAGGCGGAAGATGAGGCGCGACCATTGACGTGTCCAACGCCCGCAGTCCTATATTTCGTTACGCGAAATATCGTGTGGCGAAATTATGTGACGCGAAGCCTCGAATTGGAGACGAGATGTTCAGCGCCGACCTCAAACGCGGGAGCATGGAGCTTCTCATCCTCTCGGTCCTCGACGGACACACCTTCCACGGCTACGAGATCGGGAAGAGGCTGGAGCAGGCGTCGGAGGGCCGCATCGAGTTTCGCGCTTCGACTCTCTACTCGGTCCTCTACCGCATGGAGGATCGCACGTGGATCAAGGGGCGGTGGGTCGAGAAGAAGGGGGAGCGGCGCCGTTGTGTGTACACGCTCACGGCGAAGGGGCGGAAGGTGCTCGCCGCGCAGCGCTCCGAGTGGGAAGCCTTTGCCAGAGTCGTGGATCGGATCGCCGGAGTGCGCCATGCCTGACTGGGAGGCGTTTCTCCGGCGCGAACTGCAGCTGCCGAAGATGGAGGGGCACCGGGACGAGCGTGTCGTACGCGAGCTCGCCGATCACCTCGACGAGGTCTATCGGGAAGCGCTGATTCGAGGGCGGTCCGAAGCCGAGGCGGAGGCAGAAGCCCTCCGGGCGCTCGGTGAAATCGGCTCGGCGCGGACCGCGCTCGCCCACACCGAACCGCGACGAACCGTCGCCCGGGTCGGTCGTTGGTTCGAGGGGCGGGAGGTTGGACTCCGCGGGCGCGGCTCCCTGTGGGGAGCGTTGGCCGACGCCCTGCTCGACGCGCGGCTCACGGTCCGCTCTCTCCTGAAGCGGCCTCTGTTCGCAAGCACCGTCGTCGTCGTTCTCGGAGTGGGAATCGGCGCCACCACGGCGATCTTCGCGCTGGTCGACCACGTGGTCCTCACGCCGCTGCCTTTCGATGAGCAGGATCGCCTCGTGAGCATCGGTCACACGGTGCCCGACCTCGGGATCGACGATGCCGGACAGACCGCGGCGTGGCACTTCACATACCAGGAGGAGGCCCGCTCACTCGAGAGCATCGGGTTGTACGCACCCGGATCCGTGGCGGTCACGGGTCTGGGCGACCCGGAGGCCCTGACGGCCCTCTACGTCACGGCAGGGGTCGAGCGCGCGCTTCGCCTCACCCCCGCGCTGGGTCGGGGGTTCGCGCCGGGCGACGAGGTCGTTGGCGCCCCGAATGGCCTCTGGCTGTCGCACGCGTACTGGCAGTCGCGCTTTGGCGGAGTCGACGACGTGCTCGGACGCACCCTCACCGTCGACGGCGTCCTGTGGGAAGTCGTGGGCGTAACGCCCGACGCCCTACGGGGGGTGGGGTTCGAGCCGGATCTGATCCTCCCGCTTCGATACGACCGGAGCGAGGTCTTCGTAGGCAACATCGGGATGCACGGTGTGGCGCGGCTTCAGGACGGCGTGTCGATCGAAGACGCGCGTGCCGACCTCACACGAGTGCTCCCGCTCGCCTGGGAGACGTTCCGCGGCGGGCCGGTGGACCAGGGCAGTACTGCTCCGATCGTGACCCCACTCAGCACCGAGATCGTCGGCTCCGCCGCCGCCTTCCTCTGGACGCTTCTGGGCGGGGTCACGGTGATTCTGCTCATCAGCTTCGCGAACGTCGCCAACCTCTTCTTGATCCGGGCCGACGGGAAGGAGACCGAAATGGCGGTGCGGTCGGCGCTGGGAGCCAGTCGCGGCCGCATCGGGTGGGAGTACCTGAGAGAGAGCCTCCTGTTGGGGGCGCTCGGAGGGATGGTGGGGTGGGTCGTCGCCTCGTTGGCACTGCGCGGCCTCGCCGCGATCGGCCCCGCCGAGCTCCCGACCCTACCCCGAGGGTCGCTCAGCCCACCGGTGCTGGGGTTCATCTTCGCGGCGTCTCTCACGGCCGGTTGTCTGCTCGGTGCCCTCGCCGGCGTGCGCAGTCGGGCGACCCGCTCGATCGACGCGTTGAGGGGCAGGCAGGGGGCAGGCGCCCGCCGTTTCCGGCGCCGCCTCCTCGATGGGCTCGCGATCGGTCAACTCGCGCTCGCCCTGGTGCTGCTCGGTACGTCGGGTCTGATGCTTCGCACCTTGCAGTCACTTCGCGCCGTCGATCCCGGGTTCTCCGGGGCCGAGGCCGTGCAGGTGTTGCGGTTGGACATTCCCGATAGCGAGGTGCCCGATCTCGAGGACGCGGCGCAACTGCTCGAACAGGTCGCCCTTCGCCTCGCCGACCTCCCCGGAGTGTCCTCGGTGGGGATGGCCACGGCGATTCCGCTCGATGGGGCGAACAACGTCAATCCGTTCTACGCGGAAGGGGTCGGCCCTGCGGGCGACGCACCGCGCCCGATGCGCCGACACAAGTGGGTGGGCGGATCGTACTTCGAGACGCTGGGGATTCGTGTGCTCGCCGGCCGGACGCTCACCTGGGACGACGTCCGCAACCGTCTTCCCGCTGCGGTCGTGTCGGAGCGCCTCGCCCTGGAGACGTGGGGCTCGGTGGAGGCGGCACTGGGAGCCAGGGTTTCGTCGCGTCCGGACCCCGCGCAGTGGTACGAGGTGGTGGGGGTCGTAGCCGATGTGCACGACGACGGCCCTCATGTCGACGCGCCTGCAATGGTCTACTGGCCGCAGGTCACGCGCGCCTTCTGGTCTGGGACGACCATCGAAGACATCCACACCTGGAGGTACGCAGGGTACGCGGTTCGCTCCGACCGAGTGGGCTCGCCCGATTTCCTCGACGATATTCGTGCTGCCGTCGGCGAGGTCGTGCCCGCGATCCCGGTGCGTGGCTTCCTTCCGCTCGACGAACTCGTGCGCGCGTCGCTGGCGCGGTCGTCCTTCGCGCTCACCCTGCTGTCCGTTGCGGCGGCGGTGGCGCTGCTTCTCGGCGTAGTCAGTGTCTACGGCGTGATTTCGTACGCCGTGAGCCAGCAGACCCGTGAGTTCGGCGTACGGGTCGCGGTCGGGGCGCAGGCGTCGGACGTACGAAGACTGGTCCTCCGTCGCGGAATCGTCATCGCACTCGCCGGCGTGGCGCTGGGGGTCGCCCTCACCGTGGGGGCGTCGCCGTGGATCGAAGGCCTCTTGTACGAGGTCGAATCCACCGACCCCGTGACCCTCGCCGGCGTCTCGCTCCTACTCGTTGCTGTGGCGATGGTCGCCAGCTATCTCCCGGCGCGTCGTGCATCGCAGGTCGACCCGATGGACGCCCTGCGCACCGAGTAGCTTCAGCCGCCCGACCGCGTCATCCGGTAGCGCAGCACGTCGTCCGTGTCGCGCTCTTCGGCCTCGGTCGCAGCGCCGTCGTTACCCACGACGAACTCGATGAGGTTGCCGTCGGTGGGGTCGAAGAAGGCGGGCTCGCCGCGGAAGAGGTAGCCGGAGACGAAGAACCCGTCTCCGCGCGGTACGAAGAGCGTGTAGAACTCTGGCGCCATCCCGTCGTCGACGACGAGGTGGCCGCTTTGCAGCCGCTCGATCGTCCACTCGGCCACGTTGTCGAGCTGCCCCTGATACCAGCCGTCGAAGGAGTCGAGCATACCGTCTTCCTCCGCGGCGGCGCGGCGCATCTCGAGTTCCGCGTCCGGCCAGGGCAGCATCTCGCGCGTCCACGTGCCGAGAAACGGTGCGGCTTCTTCTTCGGTCACGGTGAAGGTGATCCCGAGGTCGATCTCGACGTTGAGCGCGATCCGGTCACGCCCCCAGTGCATCCGCAGCAGCGCACTCTGCGTCCGGATCGAGTCGAGGTTGATCTCGAGTGTCTCCTGATGCATATCGACCACCTCGTGGGGCACGTGCAGGACCAGGAAGCCGTCGTCTTCGGTCAGGTGCGGAAGGTGCCAGAGTGTGGTGTCGGCGGTGAGCATCGCCCGCCAGGTGTCGGAATTTTCGCTGGCTTCGACCCAGAGCCCGTAGGCACCGGCTGGCAACTCGTGCCCCTGAAGCGTGACGTCTTTCGAGAACCGCAGCTTCGTCACGCTGTTGGCGCCCGGCGTCCAGAACTCCCCGAAGGCGACCTGGTCACCAAAGGTCGTGCGCCCTCGAACCGAAGGGCGCGAGTAGTCGACCGATATCGTCGTCCCCGAAAGGTTCTGCTCCCAAGAGCCGCGCGGGCTGGGATCGATGCGCTGGGCCTGCGCGGGGGTTGGCGCGAACGCCACTGCGAGCGCGGTGAGCGGGAGTACGAAGTCAGCTCGAAGCCACATGAGTCTTCCGGAAGGTCGAGTCGGAGGCGCACGCCTCAGAACGAGAATGGACTTGCATCAAGACTAACCGCGCGGCGGAGGCTCTAGAAGCGAGCCCGACGCCGCTACAGATTCGTACGACTACGAAGCTGCACCGTTCCCAGGGAGAACCGATGAGTGCCGAGACCGTCTTCGACAAGATCATCGCCAGGCAGATTCCCGCAGACATCGTCTACGAAGACGATCGCGCGCTGGCGTTTCGGGACATCAACCCCTGTGCCCCGACGCACGTCCTCGTGATCCCCAAGCGGCGCATCGCGACGGTCAACGACGTCACGCCGGCCGACGAAGCCGACCTCGGGCACCTGTTCATCGTCGCGCAGAAGGTCGCCGCCCAGGAGGGCGTCGCGAAGGACGGCTATCGGCTCGTGGTCAACTGCAACGACCACGGTGGCCAGTCGGTGTACCACCTCCACATGCACGTCGTCGGGGGGCAACCGCTGGGCTGGCCACCGTTCGCGGGGGGCCGCAGTTAGGCGGCTCGGCCACGCGTCTCGGCGGCCCGCGGCCCGCGCGGGGGGTTGCGACGGTTCGTCAGCGTGTGAAGGCCGACAATCGGTTCGTCGTCCCCGATCCGCCCGCTTCGGAGGCGCCCGCGACCACGAACACCTGATCGCCCACCGCAACGGCGCCCAGGCCGTGACGGGGTAAGGGCATCTGCGCGATCGGCGACCACCGGTCGGCCCCCGGATCGTACTCCCACGACTCCCGATACACTCCGCCGCCCCCGGGGCCGAAAAACTCACCGCCGAAGACGTAGAGTCTTCCGCCCAGTGTGGCGGCGGCGATCCCGCCCTGCGCATTCGGCATCGGTGCGCGGCTCGTCCACGCACCCGTTGCTGGATCGAACACCTCGTGGGTGGCGACGTTGCCCCCATTCACCACCCGGCCACCCACGACGTGCAGTCGCCCGTCGATCACGGCTCCCGCTGCGCTGTTTCGAGGTTCGGAGGCCGCCGGCCCGAAGGAGACCTCGAGGGTCGCGGGGTCGAACACCTGGAGACTGTCGATGTCGCCCTGGTCGTTCCAATCCGCGTTGGACGTGCCCGTTGGCGCACGACCCGACGCGATGTAGATCCTCCCGTCGATGTATGCCGCGACGGTTTCGGATTGCGGCATGATCAGATCGGCGACCTTCACCCAGGCATCGGTCGTCTCGTCGAGTCGAAGGATGTCGGTGCTGGCACTCCACCGCCCACCGTTGGCGGCGACGAAACCACCGATCGAATACAGCGCGTCCCCGGTCGAGACGAGGTAGGGGTGATGGCGTGGTTCGGGAAGCGAGGGGCCCGGGCTCCACGCATCGGCGCTCGGATCGTACATGTAGGTGCGATCCGAGATGCCCTGGTCGGTCGCGTCCACGTCCGGGCTCAGCCCACCGGCCAGATAGATGCGTCCCTGGTGCAGGGCGGGGTACACCTCCTGTACGCGATACGGGATGTCGGCCCGGATCTCCCAGGCGTCCAGGGGAGCGTCGCTCGATCCCCCGGGATCGACATCGACGGTGGGGGCGCACGCTACTGCGGCGATCGACAAGACGAGGAGGGTCCGCATTCCTGCTCCCAGGTGTGGGGTTGGTCCTGCGACGGGCCGGGCCCGCTACACCAGCTCCTTCGTCATCCTCAACATGGGCTCGTCGTCAAGCCGTATCTCAGCGCCTTCGGAGACGGGCTTCCCGCGAACGACGACGCCCTGTCCATCGGGCAGGTAGCCTCGCCGGGCGTAGAGGCGCTGCGCACTCCCGTATCCGGGATGCAGGCCTACGCCCAACCCGACGACGGGACTCCTCTCCGCCACCCTGGCTTCTGCTGCGTCCATCAGTGCGGTGCCCAGACCTTGGCGACGAAACTCCGGGAGAACGTTGAAGTCGTTGATTTCCGGGATGCCACCGGCGCGAAAGACCGGGTCCCCACTCTCCCACAGTATGGTGAGGTAGCCGGCCACCCTGCCCCCTGACTCCGCCACGAGAACGGTGCGCAGGCCCGCCTCCTGCTCCCGCAGGTAGCGATGGAACTGCGTTGCGGGCTTGTGCCAACCGATCTCGGTGAAGGCGCGCTCGAAATGGTCGGCATCGGTGAGGCGGAGCGGTCGCGTGGCCGCTGCACCTCGGCGACCTCCGACCAGCCGGAGGTTGGGCCCGGTCACGACACGGGGAACGACTGGGCCGTCGCATCCACGAAGCCGCCGTCTCCGTCGTTCAGCCAAGCCGAGGTCGGCCCCATGTCGGTCACGACCCGACCATGACGTTCACGACGGTCGATACCGTGAGGACGGCGATGACGGTTGCCCAGAACACACGCGGCCAGTGTTCGACCCGGCGAATGGGACGCCCTGTCCAGTGGGTCTCCACCTCCTGACCCATCATCCCGCGCCGAGCCTGGAGGGTATCCCACGCGGCGTTGATGCGTTGAGTACGGCGAAGCGCGTCCGTGCATTTCATGCCGTCCATCGCCGTTCGATCCGGATGCCAGAGCATGAGTTGCATCCGATATGCCGCCTTCAACTCTTCGGCGGATGCCGTGTCATCCACCCCGAGGATGCTTCGCGCCTCGATATGGTCCACGATGGGGCACCTCGTTGGATGGGCTGAGGGGCGGCTCGGGCTCGGCCCCGTGCGACCCACAACACTGTGGCTGACGTCGCCGCTTCCGCAAACGATTCGTGGGCTGACGCGACGCCTCCGCCCCGCTGGTCTCGGTTACGGGTGTCCACTATTGCGGACGATCCTCCTGGCCGCCGCGGCTCGGCTCGCCAGGTTCATCGTGTCCTGCCGGCCGTTTCGTGACTCCTGGACGTCGACCGCGGCGTGGCAGGGCCCGTGCCAGCATGCAGACGAAAGGCTCCAGGGATCGGCGTGACATCTCGGTACGCACCGGACTTCTCAACGGGACACTAGCTGACCACCGTCACGTCGAGCGTAATCTCGGCGTTGAGCACCTTGCTCACCGGGCATCCCACCTTGGCGTCCTGTGCGGCCCTCTTCAGTGCGTCCGGGTCTGCGCCCGGCGCCTGGATGCGTGTCGTCAGATGCACCTTCGTGATGGCGAAGCCGGCGTCGACCTTCTCGAGGATCACATCGGCCGACGTGTCGATACGCTCAGGCGGCGTGCCGGCTCCGGTGAGGATGCCCGACAGGGCCATTGAGTAGCAGCCCGCGTGGGCGGCTCCGATCAGCTCCTCGGGGTTCGTACCCTCTTCGTCTTCGAAGCGGGTCGAGAACGAATACGGCGTGTCGTTCAGGACTCCGCCGTCGGCGGTCAGTTCGCCGCGACCGTCGCGGATGCTGCCCCACCAGGTAGCAGAAGCGTGGCGCTTCATCGTGTCTCCTCGGACTAGTGTGGATTTCGACCAGCCCCAACATCGCAGAGTCTCGAGTCGACGAGAAGCCGTGCCGGGCCCGCTCCCGGTCTGGTAGAGCTGAATGAGCTCCGCCTTTACCTGGGTTGGATCTCGATGGGCACGTCGGCCCGTGGTGCGGGCCGAGCGCCTGAGGCCAACCGGCCTACCGGAGCGCTGAGTTCAGCGTGTAGGTGCCCGTGTGTCGAGCCGACGCCAGAACGTGCCCCTCCATCGCCCCGAGGAGGGCAGGGCCGTCGTACCCCTCCGGTAGCTCCAGCACGGGCACGGCGAGGGCGTAGACGGTGAGGTGGTAGCGGTGGACGAGGCTGTCGTTCCACGGCGGACAGGGGCCGTCGTAACCACCGTACACCCCTTCCATGTCGGGGTCGCCCGCGAACCACTGCGTATAGTTGTTTGCGCCGGTGGAGCCGTAGCCGACGTCTCCGACGCCTTTTCCGCCAGCAGTCACGCCACGCGATCCCTCACCTTCGTCCAGGCCGTCGCGATCGGTCGGGATGTTCGCGACGAGCCAGTGGAAGAAGTCGACCCGCGGCAGATCGGCGGGCACGGTGCGGCCTTTCTGGTTCACATCGTCGCCCACGGACGGCACGTCAGGATCGTGGAAGACGATGGCGAAGGAGCGCGTCCCCTCGGGTGCATTCGACCACCGGACGCGCGGGCTGAGGTTGTCGCTGAGTGCGAACTCGCTCCGCGCGTCGAGCGTGCCGAAGGCAAAGCGGTCGGGGATCGTCGCCCCGTCGGTCCAGGCGTCGAGATGAATGGTGAAGTCTGACATCTTCGTCTCCGCGAGATGGGGTCCGTGCGAGGCGAAGGTGAAGCGGGGACTCCGACGCGGTCAACAGACCAAGGACTGGAAATCGGTGAAGTCCGCCTTGAATCCACCGGGCACGCCGCGGCAGATGACCGACACCGCATCGTGGGAATGGAGCGACTCCAGGTGCGAGCAGGCGACCTGGAAGTCACGAATGCGCGGGTCCGAGTCGAGCTGTTCGTAGACGAGGCGAGCCGCGTCCTCCACGAACTTGATGTAACTCCCGTTCATCTCGGCGAAGGCCTGTTCGTCTTCTCGCTTGACGATGACCTGAGTCTCCGTCTTCAGAGCCTCGAGGCAGTGGGCCTGGAGATCCTCGACGGTGATGGTCTGTCCGGCGTGCACCTCCACGGAGATCCGAGCCTTGCTGCGCTGGGAGTGCGGGATGGCGTACGCGCCACGGACATCGCGCGCATGCTCCGACAGTTCGGAAGAGCACGGGCAGGCGGAGGAGTAGACGAAGTCGAAGTGGACGTACTGGCGCACGGCTCCGGCGCGATCCATGGCCGCCTCGAACGACACCTCGTAGTACTGGTATCCCCAGTTGTCGCTCCGCAGGCTCTTCTGCACCATCGGATACGAGAAGTCGAGTCGAATGCGGGCTTCGAGGCTGCCCACCTGCTCGCGGTATCTCTGCAGGATCTCTGCGAGGGTCCCCAGCGTGAAGTTGCGATCATGGTACTCGTAGAACGAGCGCATGATGCGGGACATGTTGATGCCCTTGACGTTGGCCTCGAGCGAGACGGAGCCGGTGACGCTCGTCTCGAGCGTGTGTGTGGCCCCTTCCGCCCCAAGGAAGCGTAGAGGAAGACGAAAGTTCGACACCCCTACCTGCTGGATCGCCACATTCGCACCGAGCACGGCGCCCACGGCGTCGTTCATATCGGGCAGGGTTTCGCGGTAGTCCTCGGTTACCTCGAAGTCTTCATCGTAGGCGCGGTCCAACAGCGCCGGAGCATCGCCGCCGCTGCGGTGCAGGTACATCTTCTTGGCGGTATCTATGGTCATGATCGATCATCCTCATCATTGGCGGCGCGGCTGGGCCGGCGCTTTGGCAGGTCGCGTGGGACGGGCCTGAATCGGCCGACGCGCAAGTCCGGGCCCTGCGTGCACCAGAGAGGGGCGGAAAGTTCCTTGACGCTTCAGCTCGCTCGGGAGGGACGCAACCGCTGGTTCAATGTTCGTGCTCGCCAGCTCGCGAGAGCGATGAGGAGGGCTACGGAGCCGGCGGGCGGCTCCTGTTCCGGGGGGGCGTCTTGCCGCGTTCGACCAACGAGTACGGAGAGCATGATCCCGGCCTCGTAGAGGACCAGGAGCGGAACGCCCATGGCGATCATCATCATCGGGGCGTCAAAGGGCGTGATCACCGCTGCCACAACGAACATCCCGACGGCGGCGTGGCGACGCTTGGCGCGAAGAAAACGCGGTGTGATGAGACCGAGTGCCGACAGAATCATGATCAGGACCGGGAGTTCGAATGCCAGTCCGAAGGCGACCAACAGCTTGGTGACCAATGAGAAGTAGTACCCGACCGTGAGGGAGGGGACGAACGACTCGGATGCCACGACGAGCAGGAACCGGATGGCGAGGGGGAGAACGAGGAGGTATGCCATGGCGACGCCCACCGCGAACAACACCACTCCCATCGCCATGCTGACGATGATCCACCGGCGCTCGTGCTTCTCGAGTGCTGGTGCGAGGAAGCCCCACGCCTGCGAGACGATGACGGGCGAACTGAGCACCAAGCCCAGGATCAGACCGAACCGCAGCTTGAAGAAGAGAGGCTCGGTAAGATCGAGATAGGTCAACCGTCCCGATTCGAGAATGCTCCCGAGTTCGGGATGCGTAGGTGCGAGCGACTGCACGACGTCGAACAGCGGGGCGTTCAACAGCCCCACCACGTCGAACCGGAAGACCGTCCATATCCCTATGGCCGTCCCGACAGCGACAGCCAGGAGGCTCCAGAGGATGCGGTGTCGCAACTCCTCCAGGTGGTCGAGGAAGGGCATCTCGCCGCGGTCTTGGGACACAACGGGCCTCCGTTCCGGGGATGAAGGAACTTCACACTTACGGCAGGACGCTCGCCGTGCCAAGCCCAACACCCGCTCACCCCTCGAGATCCAATACCGCATCCAAACCGCGATGCAGTCCGACCAGCTCCGGCACCCTGCGGATCGCGAGGAGCGCCCCGTCGACATAGGGGCGAGCACTCGCTCCTGCGTCGTGACGGATCGACAAGCGCTGGTCGGGCATCCCGAAGATGATCTCCGCCCCGATGACGTATCCGGGCACCCGCAGGGAGTGGATCTGCGACCCCGACACGGTCGCCCCGCGGGCCTCCCGCTCACCGACCGTCTCGTCGAGGGGCACCGTCTGCTCGGGCGAGCGAACCTGCGACAGTCGGTGCGCCAGTTCGCGGGCCGTCCCACTGGGTGCGTCCGCCTTCGCGGCGTGCGCGTAGTCGATGATCTCCCAGTGGGGAACGAGTCGCGCCGCCATCTCGGCGAACTTCTGCATCAGGACCACGGTCAGGGCGAAGTTGCCCACCGCCAGCACCCCGCGGCCCGCCGCCTCCGCCGCCGCACCGATCTCGTCGAGGTCACCTTCGGTCAGGCCGGAGGTGCCGATCACCACGTGGGCGCCCTGGCGGAGGGCGGCGAGTGCGTTCGCCTTGGCGGCTTCGGGTTTGGTGTACTCCACGAAGACCTCGCAGCCAACGGCGAGTGCCTCGTCGGCGGAGGCGAAGATGGGCGCGTCGAGATCGGGGTCCCCGAGTGCCTCCCCCAGCCGTCGCCCGGCTTGGGACCTCGAAACCGCCGACACCAGCGTCAGGTCGCCTTGCGCACCGATGGCGCGCGACAACTCGGATCCCGCCCAGCCGGTGGCCCCCGCCACGCACACCCTCAGTCGTTCCATCGATCCTCCCTGTCGAGTCGTTGCCGCCCTTTCACTCCACCGCCTCTGGCTCCGCGACCCGGTACCGCACCAACTGCGGCTCGTCGAGGGCTCCGAGTTCAGACACCCATACGGTGCTCCTCTGTGCCCAAAGCACGCGGGCGCGGGCCGGAAGCGTAACCCAGAATCGAAGGCTCCCGTCGTCGGGATCGAGAACATCCCATCGCACGGGCTCGTCGAAGACGGTCTCTCTCGAGACCCACGCGCGCAGCTCGGAGTCGAGGGTGAGTCGATTCGCGGGGGGCAAATGGGGGAACCCGCCGAACGCGTCCACGGCGATTCTCCGCATCTCCGGGCTAAGGCGGTCGCCGAGGCGACCGATGAACTCGTCGAGGAGGTCGCCCTCGAGCGGGATCGGCGAGACGGAGTGGAAGGCCGAAAGGATGGTGTCGGCTCCTGCCGCAACGAGTGTGACGCGATAGCCCGGATTGCCCGGATCGACCGGGCGATCGAGGATGCCGATCACGTCGCGTGTGGGGCTGAACGCGTGAGAGGGGATCTCGTGCAGCGGGATCCCGAAGTACGTGGTGCGGTCCCCCGAGCTGTACGAGAGCTGGCCCTTGATCGATGGCCAGGTGAGGTAGGTGAGGGTATCGACGACGACGCCGTTGCCGTCGAACTCGAGTACCGGAAACGGAATCCGCGTCTGGGCGCGCAGCCACGCAGACGAGAAGCGGTCGACGATTCCCAGCGTCCCGGCTCCCCACGGGCGGGCGGGTCCTCCGAGGGACACGACTCCGTCGAACACCGGCACGGGATCGAAGCCTACGCGCCCCACCTCCGTCCCGTCTCGGGTGAGGTACTGGATGATTTGGAGGCTTCTGTCCTGGACCCAGAAACCGTCGGCCGTGAGTCCGAATGACGACGCACTCGTGAACTCGCCGGGCCCCTCTCCCTGCCGTCCCAGCGTCCCCAGGCTGTTTCCGTCCCGGTCAAGGACACGGACGAGTGACTCCCGCGGTTGGAGCAGATACAGCAGCGAATCGCCGTCGACGATCAGGCCCCCGATCGACGTGAACGCGGTAGAGGGGTCGTCGATCGATCCGACACGCAGCTCCTCCACGAGACTGTACTCGACGCCAATGGGGACCGGCGGTTCTTCGCAGGCGGCAAGGAGTGTCAGGAGCGGGAGCAGGCCGACGGCCACGCCCGCCCTCGATCGCGCCGGGATCATGCCGTCGCCTCGGCTTCGGTGCGCATGCCCGCCACGCTCAGGCGCAGGGACCAGGCGTAGTAGAGCCCGAATGCGGTCACGGGGATGTAGCCCGCCAAGTGGTATCCGACTGCCATCGCGAGCGTTTCCGACTCGGGGACTCCGAACACCCCCGCCACCGATACGAGCACCCCGGTCTGGAGCGTGCCGAGAAAGCCCGGTGCCGCCGGAAGCGCGACGAAGCCGGCCACCACGCATTGGGTGAAGAGGGCTGCGGTGAACCCGAGCTCCAGCCCGTACGCCTGGAACGCCGCCCAGAACGATGCCGCCATCCAGATCCACACGGCAAAGGACCACAACAACGCCCTGAAGACGGCACTCGGAGCGCGGAGCGCGTCCATCCCCGCGACGAACGACGCCGCGGCGTCGGAGACGCGGTAGCGACCCAGGGGCGGCACGCGCGCCTCGATTCTGCGAAGCCAACGGAGCGGCCGGTCCGGGTACACCACGAGGACCGTCGCGACGACCAGCGTGATGACGGCGAGAGACACGATCCCCGTGAGTGCGACGCCGATGGGCTGGCCGAGCACGACGGCATTTGCCGGGAAGTCGGGGGCCAGCAGGACGAGCGCGAGGAGGGCCACGAGGGCGACGAGGTCGAGGACGCGCTCCAGGACCACCGTCCCCAGCGCGGCCGAGGTGGAGATCGGCACCATCTTGCTCAGGGCGTACGGCCGCGCCACCTCGCCCAGGCGACCCAGCGCGACGTTGGTCACCGCGAAGCCGATGTTCAGTGATCGCCAGCGTCCGGAGAGCGGCACCCGTTCGCCGAGGGGGGCGAGCAGGATTCTCCACCGAATCGCGCGGATGAGGCCGCCGCTCGTCGACAACGCCCCCGCGATGACGAGCCAGCCCAGATCGCCCGAGGCGACCTTCGACGCGATGTCGGCGGGATCCTCACCTCGGAACACCCACCACAACAGGAAGGCCGACACGGCGACGCCTAGCCACGCCTTCCAATCCTTCATGGTGGTCTCCCGTGAACCCGTGGCCGTCTACGGCGCCCTACTCGACTCCCCTCAACTCGCGAACACTGGGGCGCTCCCGGGCGATCTCGCAATTGGGTTCGCCGGCGGTGCACGCGCGGGCGAGGATCCAGTCGGCGACGACCCCCAGGACCTCGCGGGGGAGCTCGGTCGACCGAAGTGCCCCGTAGCCGGACGAGTATCCACGGGCGTCGGGAAGCAGGAAGTGGTTGAGGCCGTCGAAGTGACGGACCGTGACATCGGTGTTCCCGGCGCTACGTAGAGCGGCGGCCAGCGTATCGGCTTGCTCGGGTGTGACCTGGCGGTCGGTGCTCCCCTGAAGGATCAGTACGGGCACGTGAACCCTTCGGGCCACAGGAATCGGATCGTGGGTCATGAGGGCCCGCAGCGCCGGGTCCCACACGGCGCGAGCCGAATCGGCCCTTCGGCTGCGCATCACGGCGTCGGCCCGCTCGTGCTCCTCGACGAAGCGGGGGTCGAGGTTCGCCCAGCGCTGTGCCTCGAGGGTGCGGTTCCCGTCGTACCCGGGCGCGGCCAGCAAGACGATACCGGCCAGCGTCGGGTCGTCGGCGGCCACCAGGGGCGCGATGAGACCACCCTGACTGTGACCTACCAGAAACACCCGTTCGCCGTCGACCTCGGGACGTCTGCGAACGAAGTCCACGGCGGCCCGGATGTCGTCGGCTTCGTCCCACAGGGTTGCGGGCTGTGGCCCCTCATCGGAGTCGTTCACACCCCGATCGTCCAGGCGCAGCGTGGCCACTCCGAGCCGGGCGAGGGTGTCGGCCAGTTCCCAGTAGGGGCGATATCCGCCGAGGCCGGGCGTGCGCTCGTCGCGGTCCTGGGCGCCCGAACCCGTGATCGTGACGACCGCAGGCCATGGTTGCTCGTCGGGGATGGGCTGGGTGAGGGTACCGCTCAGCGACAAGCCGGTCGACGTACGAACCGCGACCTCGTCGGCGGAGTAGGGAGCTCCTGCCGGCGGACCATAGTCGACGGGTTCGACGGGCATCCCTCCGAAGGCGTTTTCACGCACCACGCGTCCCGGGCTCCCCACCATAGATCCGGTGACGAACTCCCCGTCGCCTGAGACCTCGACCCTCAACTCCGCCTCGGCGAACTGGAGCCGAGCGTCTCCGCCATCCAGCCATTCGACGGTGGCGAAGGTCGTCTGGCCATTCCCGATATTGAACACGGGTACGCTGTCGATTCCTCCCGACGCTCGATCGGACTGGAGGAGGATCTGCTCGAGCAGGGCGTTGGAGCGGGGCACCCAGGGGACCGCGCCCGGGACGGTCGCCACCGTGATGTCTCGGTCGCGCTCGGCACGGATCTCCACATCGACCGAGTCGCCGCGGAACGAGCCTCGGACGACCTGAGTCGGCTCCTCGTCTGCTGGTTGCCGGAAGAAGCGGTTCTCCACCGACACCGCGGTCCCATCCTCACCGAGCTCCACCGTGAAGACGAAGCGCACGCCCTGTGCACGGCTGAATAGGTCGACGTCGATCCTTTCCGTCGTGCGAACGACCTGTTCGATGGCCACGGTGTCGACGCCCACCACGGTGTGGAAGGTGTACGCCCGCGGTCCTGTCTGAGCGGATACCGCGGAACATGCCAGTTGCGGCGCGACCACCGCGAGCAGTCGGAGGGCGAGGCGCATAGAGGCTCCAGGAGGGGGGATCGTCGTGCGGGCAGAGTAGGTAGGGGCGCAGCGTTCCCGCCAGATGCGAGCACCCAGTCCTCGCGCACCTCGCGGATTCCGGTGAGAGACCGCACCTTGCCCGTCCCACGCTTCCCCAGCCGGAGTCCCCGCATGCCCCGCGTCGCACGCCTCAGCGCGTTCCTCCTCGCCACGGCGCTGACGGCCGTCTCGGTCGTCGCTTCACCTGCACCCCTTGCCGCGCAGACCCCCGAGGCCATCGCCGCGGCGATCGAGCCGCTCGAGTGGCGGCACATCGGGCCGGTCAACATGGGCGGCCGCGTGAGTGCGATCGTCGGCATCCCGGGCGACCGCAACACCTTCTGGGTCGGTGGGGCGGACGGCGGCGTCTGGAAGACCGACAACGGCGGGACGACGTGGGAGGCGCAGTGGCAGGACGAAGAGGCGTATTCGGTCGGTGCGCTCGCCGTGGCCCCCTCCGATCCGAATGTCGTGTGGCTCGGCTCGGGGGAGGCCGATCCGCGGAACTCCGTCTCGTACGGGCTCGGCGTGTGGCGCTCCACGGATGGGGGCTCGAACTGGACGCACCTCGGGCTGGAGCGAACCGAGCGGATCAAGCGGATCGTGGTCGATCCGCGTGACCCCGACGTCGCGCTCGTCTGCGCGATGGGGCGCGAGTGGGGTCCGAACGTGGAGCGGGGTGTCTTCAAGACGACCGACGCCGGCCAGAGCTGGACGCACGTGCTCGCGATCGATGAGGACACCGGGTGCTCCGACCTCGATATCGACCTCTCCAACCCCAGGAATCTCTACGCCGGAATGTGGACCTTCCGCCGCAAGCCATGGCGCTTCGACGACGGAGGCAAGGAGACCGCGCTCTACGTCTCGCGCGACATGGGGGAGACGTGGAAGAAGATCACGACGACGCCCGACGAGCCGATGGCGCGGATCGGAGTGAGTGTGGCGCAGTCGCGTCCCAACGTCGTCTACCTGATCACCGAGTACCCCACCGCCGGCACCCTCTTCCGGAGCGAGGACTACGGCGAGACGTGGGCGATGGTGAACGACAACAAGCAGCTCATCAACTTCCGGCCCTTCTACTACTCCGACGTCTTCGTCGACCCGTCGGATCACAACACGCTCTATACCCTTTCCGGCGCGATGGCGAAGTCGACCGATGGGGGCCGGACCTTCCAGCGGATCGCCAACGACGTCCACGGCGACCATCAGTCCGTGTGGATCGATCCGGTCGACGGCGAATACGTGCTCTCCGGCTCCGACGGTGGGATGCAGGTGTCGTTCGACGGCGGCGACAACTTCCACATCTTCCGCAATTTCAGCCTGGCGCAGTACTACCACATCTTCGTCGACGATCGGGACCCCTACTGGGTCTGTGGCGGCCTGCAGGACAACGGGAACTGGTGCGGACCCTCGCGCACGAACGAGCCCCGCGGGATCATGCCCGGCGAGTGGTACACGGTCAGCGGCGGAGACGGCTTCTACACGGTGCCGGTGCCTGGGAAACCCAACCTCGTCTACTCGAACGCCCAGGGCGGCTACTTCCGGATCACCGATGTGAACTCGGGGATGACGCGGTCGATCGAGCCCCATCCCTGGATGGTCGGGTCGCAGGGCCAGGGCATGTTCCAGGCGCGCTACCGCTTCAACTGGGACGCTCCGATCGTGATCTCCCCCCACGATCCCGACGTCGTCTATTGGGGTGGGAATGTACTCTTCCGGAGCTCCGACCAGGGGTACACCTGGGACGTCATCTCGCCGGATCTCACGACCGACGATCCCGAGAAGCAGCTGGACTCGGGCGGCGAGATCTACCTCGACAACACGGCCGCGGAATTCCACACCACGATCCTCACCGTCGCCGAGTCGCCGGTCGAGCGTGGGGTGATCTGGGTCGGGACGGACGACGGTAACGTCCAGATCACCCGCGACGACGGTGCGAACTGGACGAATGTGCGCGACCGGGTCGAGGGCCTCCCCGAGGAAACGTGGATCGGCAACATCGAGGCGTCGTGGACCGAGCCGGCCACGGCCTTCATGGCGGTCGACAACCACCGCCTCGACGACTTCACTCCGCACCTCTACGAGACCCGCGACTACGGAGACTCGTGGCGCGACATCGGGGGCGGGCTTCCGCAGGACGACTACGTGAAGGTGATCCGGCAGCACCCCGACAACCCGAACCTGCTCTTCGTAGGGATGGAGCGGGGGATCTGGGCGTCGTGGGATCGTGGCGACACCTGGGTCGACCTCGGCCTCGGGCTACCGCGCGTCTCCGTGCGGGGCATCAAGGTGCAGCCCGAATACAACGATCTCGTGATCGGGACGCACGGCCGGGGCGCCTTCATCCTCGACGACATCCACCCGCTCGTCGAGCTTGCCGACGCCGTGTCGCAGGACGTCCATCTCTTCTCGATGCGCACCGCGACGGACTGGCAGATGTGGAGCCGAGGGAGCAACCTCGGCCAAAGCGCCTTCGTCGGCGAGAACCCGCAGAACGGTGCGTGGATCCACTTCCACCTGTCGGAGGGAGCGGCCGCTGCGGCCGACGACGGCGAGGGGGTACGCCTTCGGATTTCCGATGCCTCCGGCGCCACGGTCCGCGAGTGGCAGCACCGCAACCCACACGCGGGGATCAACCGTGCCGTCTGGAATATGGAGTGGAGCGGGGCCGACCCGATTCCGGGGCAGGGAGGGGGCTTCTTAGGCGGCGGGGGCGGGCCCCCGGCCGTTCCGGGCAGGTACACCGCGACGCTGATGGTGAACGGCGAGGAGATGTCGACCGACTTCCAGCTGCGCGGTGACCCGAATGTGAATGCGACGCAGGCCGACTACATCGCCCGCCACGACGCGGCCGTGCGTGCCCGCGACCTGCAGAGCCGTCTGAACGCGATGGTCGGGGCGATGACCGACATGACCGGTCAGATCGATGGGCTGATGGAGTCGATCCAGGGCAAGGACCTGGCAAACGAGGCGGAGATCCGTCGCGTGGGAGGCGAGGCCCGGACCGCCCTCACGGAGCTCGAGGCCGAGGTCCGTCGGCCTGCCGGGAGCATGAGCTATCGCGATTGGCCCCGGCTCGTCGAGCAGCTGCGTTTCGTCGTGCGCGGCATCGAGGGCCCGCAGGCTCGCCCGACCGACGGACAGATGGAGGTGCTCGGCGAGGTGGAGGTCGCCGCGGCAGAGCGTGCAGAAGAGCTGAGCGCCATCGTCAACGGGCTCATCGCCGACCTGAACGAACTCCTCGCGGACTCTCCCAAGATCCTGACCGACTGGCGTCGGTTGATCAGCTGACCCTCACCGGAGTCCGACTGCTCGAATGCCGTCCACGATCCCTCGAACGCGCGCCCAACTCGTCGACCAGATCGAGACGGCGTGGTCGAAGCTCGAGGCCGAGCTCGACGCGGCGCCGGAGGGAATCGGCGACGTGGTGTGCGTGGACGACTGGACGGTGCGCGACATGTTGGCCGTGCGCGCGTGGTGGACCCACTCCGGAGTCGACTGGATCGAGGCCGGGCGCAAAGGAGCCAACGGAGTGGCTCTCGAGCTTCCCGCCCCTGGCTACCGATGGAGCGAGACGCCTCGCCTCAACGCGAGCATCGTCGAGCAGTCGGCTGAACGGTCGTTGGCCGAAGTCGAGGCCGACCTGCGGGCGGGCGTAGATCGGGTGCGGGCCGTGATCCGCAGCCTCGACGACCGCGAGCTGTGCGAGGTGGGGGCCTTCGGCTGGACGGGCAAGTGGCCGGTCTGCCGGTGGCTCTCGATCAACACCGCGCGCCAGTACGTCACGGCCCGGACGTACCTTCGGCGGGCGGTGGCGGCGAAGAGGGAGGCTGGCGAGGGTCAGTAATCGGCCCGGTCCTTCTGGTGAAACTTCATGGTCTTCAGGGCGGTCTTGCGCTCCGAGAGGGCCGCCTTCTTGGCGAGCGGGTCCTCCTTCAGCCTCTGGTGCTCCGCCTCGGCCCGGAGCTTCCGGTAGCTGCGGAGCCGGTCCGGATCGATGACCCCTGCGGCCTCGGCGGCCAGAACCGCACATCCAGGCTCCGTCTCGTGGCTACAGTCTCTGAACCGACAGTGCCCGGTCAACGTCTCGATGTCGGGGAATGCCTGATCGAGACCATCTTCGACCGACCAGAGTCGCAACTCTCGAACGCCCGGCGTATCCAGGAGCAGAGCGCCGCCGGCGATCCGGTACAGCTCGCGTCGAGTGGTCGTATGCCGCCCTTTGCGGTCCCCGCTTCGCACCTGGCTGGTGGCCGCCTCGGCCGTCGAAGAGAGCAGGTTGACGAGGGTCGACTTCCCGACCCCCGAGGGCCCCACCAGCGCCACGGTGCCCGCCGGCCGCAGCGTCGTCCGGAGGCTCGAGATCGATGCGGGGTCCGTACTGCTGAGCACTCTCACCTCGACCCCGACCGCGATCCGCTCCGCCTCGGCCCGGACTCGGTCCACATCGGCGCACAGGTCGCTCTTGGTGAGCACCAGTGCAGGCGCGGCGCCGCTTTCCCAGACCACGGCCAGATAGCGTTCGATGCGGCGCGGGTTCAGCGGGGTGTCGAGCCCCTGTACCACCCACACGACATCGACGTTGGCCGCCAGGACGTGCTCCGTCGCACCGGTTCCGGCAGCTCCGCGGGCCAGTGCCGACTCTCTGTCCAGGACGCATCGGACCGTCCACGGGTCTGCGGGCTCGGGCCCCGGAGTCAGCATCGCCCAGTCGCCCACCACCGGCCTCGCCGGGTGGGGTAGTCGGGATACGACTCGGGCCGACACCACACCGGTTTCGGTGCGGACCGTCCATCGGTCTCGATCTTGAGCGGTCACGCGACCCGGTGTGGAGTCCGAGTCCCCAGCCGGGACGCGCGCAGCCCACTTCTCCGACCAACCCCAGTCAGCGAGCGACGTCACCCCACCGATCTCCTTCGTGCGACGGTCCCGGTGAAGACGCCCCGACCGGGGCGTTCGCGGGTCAGACTAGGCCGACTCGCAGGGTCCGCGCCAGGAGGACCCGTCGCAGACCGGAGTCGATGACGTTGTCGGCGATAGGCTCGTCAGGAGCGGTCATCGCCGTCTGCACGACGGACCCCGATCCAATTCGATCTCGAGCCGAAACCGGCCTTCCCGCTTGTCGGTGAGCACGATCCCGAGCTGGCGAATCCGCGCAGGGTCGAGCGGACCCGTTCCGCGAGGGCGGTAGCCCCGAACCACACTCAGTCGTGAGTCGCGGCCTCTTCGGTGGCCTCGTACACCGCGTAGTCGATGCGGCGCCCTCGCATGTGCGTCACGCGGAAGCGGCCGCTCTCGACCTCGATCACGTCGCCGACCTGCGGGATGCGCGCCACACTCGAGAAGAGCCAACCTCCCAGGGTGTTGGCCGAATCCGCATCGACGTCGCTGAGGCCGAACTTCTCGACCACGTCGCGCAGCGGCACGCCTCCCCAGATCTGCCAGCGGGCGTCGCCGTCGAGTTGGCGCCAGTTCTCGGGTTCGTCTTCCTCGTGCTCGTCCTGGATTTCACCGATGATCTCTTCGATGAGGTCTTCGAGCGTCACGAGCCCTGCCGTACCGCCGAACTCGTCGAGTACGATCGTCATCTTCGTGCGCCGGGCGCGCATCTCCGGGATCAACTCCTCGACGAGCTTCGACGAGGGGGCGAACTGCGCCGGACGCAGGATGTCGTCCAGCTGTCCACCCCCTTCCGTCAGCGTCCGCCACAGATCGCGCGCGAGTACGATGCCGACCACGTTGTCGACTGTCTCGTCATAGACTGGCAGGCGCAGATGGCCCTCACCCAGCATGACGGTCCGGGCCTCCTCGAGGCTCGCCGTGCGGGGGATCGCGGTCATGTCGATGCGCGGCGTCATGACCTCGCCCACGGTCACTTCGTCGAGTCGGATCACGTTGGTCACGACCTGCCATTCGTCCTCGTCGAGCGTGCCTTCGCGCCGCCCGATTTCGGCCAGCACCTCGAGCTCCACACGTGACACCGTTGGCTGCTTGTGGCCGCTCGCGATGGCGCGCGAGAACAGCGAGAGCGGAATGAGGATCGGCTTCATGATCCAGACCAGCCACCGCAGGGTGTGTGCGGTGGGGGCGGCGAGCTGCTTCCAGAAGGTTGCGCCCACCGTCTTCGGGATGATCTCGGTGGCGATCAGGATGATGAACGTCAATGCGGCCGAGAACGCCGCCACCCAGGCCTCACCGAAGACGGTGTAGGCGAGGGAGCCGCCCATCGCCGCCCCCATCGTGTGGGCGATCGTGTTGAGCGTCAGGATGGCGGCGATCGGCTCGTCGATCTTGGCCTGCATCGCCTCGAGAAGTTCGCCGGCAGGCTCGCCGTTTCCCTTCATCACCGCCACGTGTCCGTGGGTGATCGAGAGGAGAACGGCCTCGAGGATCGAGCAGAGAAACGAGATCGACAGCGAGGTCGAAAGAACCCAGAAGAGCGTGGTCATATCGCCATGAAGATCGAAACAGCCGGGCCGTCGCGACAGACGCGGGCGGGATTCGCTCCGGCTGGCGCAGGGCCCCACGGGCCGCCATGATCGCCCGGCACTCGTGTCGCGATCGGGAGTCGAATGTGGTCGGAGCGCTACCGAATCTGTTGGTGGTGGGAGCCCAGAAGTGCGGTACCACCAGTTTGCATCACTATCTGGGACTCCATCCCGAGATCGGGATGTCGCGGAAGAAGGAGCTCAACTTCTTCAGCCACCACCGCGACCGTGGAGTGGACTGGTACCGGTCGCACTTCGATCCCTCGATGCCGATCCGTGGAGAGGCTTCGCCGAGCTATACGGCGCTGCCCCGTTTCCCCTCGGTGGCCGAAGCCGTCGTCGAAGTCCTGGACGGTGTGCGACTCATCTATCTCGTGCGAGACCCGCTCCGAAGGGCGATGTCGGCGTACGCCCACTTCTACGCCTCGGGGCGCGAGCATCGAGGCCCCGACGAGGCACTGCTCGCACCCGATACGGACTACGTGGTACGCGGCTGCTACGCATTCCAGCTGGAGGAGTACCTGAGGCGCGTTCCTGATGATCGGATCCTGATCATCGAACAGGGGGATCTGCGAAATCGACGCAACGCGACGCTCGAGACGGTCTTTTCGTGGCTCGGAGTGGATTCCGATGTGCGAGGCCTTCGCTTCGACCAGGAGCTGCACCGGACGTCGCAGAAACGCCGTCGTACGCCGGTCGGCCAGCGGTTGGCCGAGACGGCCGTGATGCGTCGCGTGGCGGCGCTGCCGGATCCGTGGCGGTGGCATGTGGAGAGGCTGATCTATCGCCCGTTTTCCACCCCGCTTCCGCCGATCGACCTCGCCCCGGCCGCCCGCGCGCAGGTGATCGAACGGCTCGGCCCCGACGCGGAGCGGTTCCGTTCGCTCACGGGCCGACGCTTCGAGCACTGGTCGGTGTGAGCATCGGCCACGATCCCAGGAGGGGATGACCTGATGGCCCTTCGACATCGGCTCCGGCTGAGCGCACCGTTCTACGTGCTGAACTACGAGCCGCTGATCGTATCCGCCTTCTGGAGCGACCTGCACGAACACGTCGACTTCGCGCGGCGCCTACTCCCGCCCGGAGCTCGGGTCGACATCCTGTGCCAATTCGGCTGGGAGGTTCGCAGCGACAAGCGCTACACCCTGTTTCGAGACGCGGTCCGCGACCTTCAGCGTAGCCTCCCCCAGGCCCACTTCCACTTCCTCGCCAACACGCAGGGCAGCCAGGAAGCGATGGAGCGAGACGGCTTGAGCGCCATCTTCTGCAGCCACAATGCTCTGGTCGATGAACGTCTCGTGCCCCTCGTCCGGCCCGGATCGCCATCGTTCGATGCCCTCTACCTGGCTCGCCTGTCGCCGTTCAAGCGTCACCACCTGGCTGGCGCGGTTCCCTCGCTCTGCCTGATCGGGAACTACTGGCGAGGACACCGGTCCTACGGCGAGGAGGTGCTGCGCGACCTCGATCACGCGCACTGGGTCCCCTCGGTGCCCTATTCCCGGTTGACGGAGCACTTCTCCAGGGCAGCAACAGGCCTGTGCCTGTCCCAGTCGGAAGGGGCCATGTATGCCAGCGTCGAATATCTCCTGGCGGGCCTCCCGGTCGTGTCCACCTGGAGCATGGGAGGGCGGGACGTCTTCTTCGATCCGGAGTTCGTCGCGATCGCCCGCGATTCACCCGAAGCCGTCTGGGACGCGGTCCAGGACGTGCGCGGTCGCGGTGTGCCGCCGCAGGCGATCCGCGATGCGACCCTCGAGCGGATACGGGGCCACCGAGCCCGGTTCGACGGCCTCATCAATCGAATCCTGAGCGATCGAGGTGGCGTACCCGCCTTCCGATGGGAAGAGCATCGCGTTCACAAGCTCGGTCTACGAAACAGTGTGACCGCGACGAATGTCGGACGCTCGAACCCCCTGGCGATCTGGGTGAGGACCCGTTTGGGGCAGCCCTGACGTCCTGCTCCCCGCGTCGGTCGACGGCGAAGAGGTCGGCTCCGCACCGCAGCAGGTAGGCGCTGTTGCGGCCGCCCCCACAGCCCGCGTCGAGCACCCGCATCGATGGGTCGAGGTGCCCCTTCAGCAGTTGGTCGAAGACGTAGATGTCGATTCGGCCGAACACGGCCCCGAGTTCGTCGGGACCACACGGGGGCGAAGTCATGGGCGCCGGGTCTCTCGGGAGGAACGCGACGACAGCAGTAGGTGGTGCGGAGGGGGACGCTCCGTCAATGGACGGGCGGCGCCTGCGTCCCCCTCCCCCTCGATCAGCCGCCCCGCTCCACCGACCCCGCGTCGGGCGACCCGTCGCTGCGAGCGGCGCCGGTCTGGTCGGTGGTGATGTCGGGGGCCACCCCCGCGTCGATGGCGGGGCTGCCCTCGAGCAGCGCGTGCGTGAGGGTCGGGCCTCCGTTGTCGGCCAGCTCCGGCGCGAGCAGCGGGTCGACGCTGCTCTGGTCGCTGGTGAGCCCGAACGAACAGCTCGCGTCGTCCACCACGTTGCCGCCGGCCGAGGTGAACGTCGCTCCGGATCCAGCCACGATGTCGCAGTTGTTGGGACCGGCACCGTCTTCGTTACCGGCGAAGATGCTGTTGGTCACCAGGAGGTCGCCAATGAAGGCGTCCTGGGAGTAGGTGAGGACCGCGCCGCCCCTCGAGGTAGCCGTGTTGTCGGTGACCGTCACGTGCAGCGCCTCGGCGGTCCCTACAACCGAGAGGCCACCTCCGTCCGTGGCCGTGTTGCCGGATATGGTCGAGTTTTCGATGCGCGGACGCGCGGTGCCGGTCGTCAGGTGCCCGAGGTGGACGCCGCCGCCTGCGACCGCCGTGTTGTCGGTGAAGGTCGACGTCCGGATGATCGATCCGCCCTGTCCGAGGATCCCGCCGCCGAGACCGTCGGCGCGGTTGCCCTGAAAGTGCGATCGCTCGACGATCCCTCCCTCGAAGAGATACGCTCCGCCACCGTGGATGCCGGCGCGGTTGTTGCGCACATCGCTATCGGTGAGGGTAAAGCCACCCGTGGTCACGCTGTAGATGCCGCCGCCGCGGCCGTCGGCGATGTTGTTGGAGATCGTGGAGTTCGCGATCGAGAGCGAGCCCTCACCGGCCGCGAAGATACCTCCCCCCGCGAAGTCGTCTCCCGTTGCCCGGTTGTTGTCGAGGGTGAGGCCTGTGAACTGGATCGACGAGCTCGCCGAGGCGAAGAGGTAGATGCCTGCGGCAGCGGGTGCGACGTTGTCGCGAATGTCGAGGTCCATTCCCACGAACTGGGTGTTGTTGAAGAACGCGAGCGCACCGCCTGCGGCGTTTCCGACCACTGCGTTACCGACCATCGCCGTGCCGGTCATCGAGATCGTCGGGTCCTCCTGAGCGAAGATCCCTGCTCCGCCGAGGTCGCCGGCCCGGTTCCCGCTGACGCTCCCACCGGTGATGTCGAGGGTGCTGGTGAAGCCGGTCCAGATGCCACCACCCCGTTCCGCTCCTTCGTTGTCGTCGATCGTGGTGTCATCGATCGTGACGTTGCCCTCGCTGACGAAGAGGCCCCCGCCGATGAACGCCGTGTTGTCGACAATCGTCGATCCGCTGATGGTGAGATCGGACAGTCTAAGCAGGATGGCGCCTCCCCAGCCGCCCGGCCCCGCGCCATTGCCCGTGATCGTGGAGTTCGTGATCGTGGCGCTGAGACCGTCCCTCAGGTAGAGGGCGCCCCCTCCGCCTCCGGTTCCAGAGCCGCCGGGCGCACCGTTGTCGGTGATGCTCGTGTTGCGGAGCACGACCACGCCACCGAGGCCGTCGGGGTCCTCCGCGAAGATCGCCCCGCCTCCGAACCCGGGGGCGACGACGAGATTGCCGTCGAACTCCGTGCCGTCAAAGTGCAGCTGCACGAAGTTGAAGCCGCGGACCGCACCGCCCCAGGCCGACGTGCGATTGTCGCGGAAGGCGCCGCCCATCATTTCGAGGCTCCCGCCGCCGACCACACCGATCGCTCCCCCTGGGAAGTCGCTTCGGTTGCCCTCGAAGAATACGTCGGTGAGTTGAGCGCTCGTTCCCTCGCCGACGACGACCATGGCGCCGCCCTCGACACCCACGGCCTCGTTGTCCAGGAGGCGGAGATCGTTGCCCGTGAAGACCGCGCCGTCACGGAGATAGATCGCGGGTCCACCCGCTGCGAAGCCGTTGCGGATCGTGAGCCCCCGGATGGTCACGTTTGCCCCGCCTTGCGATCCATCGACCTCGAAGGCCCGCCCGAGGTCCTGCATGTCGATCTCCGCGAGCTGTGAGCCCTCGCCGATGATCGCGACGTCGTCGATGATGGTCGGGAACGACTCGGTCGCCTCGACGGCCAGCGGCATGCCCCGAACTACCGTGCCCCGCCGTGCCGCACCGTTCGCCGACGGGCTCGCCGCAGCCGCCGCGGGCGACAGGTAGATCGTGTCGGCTCCGGCGACGGTGTTTGCGGCCGTCATCGCTTCACGGAGCGAGCAGTGGTCCCAGGTGCAGGTCCCGTCGTCGGTATCGTCGTCGGATGTCACGGCGTTGGCCGCGCGGATCGCCAGCGTCGTCGTCGCCGACATCGTGGGATCGAGCACGCTGGTCGCGGTCACGTCGCACGAGCCCGATGCGGTCGGGGCCTCGTAGGCCGCCGTCGTTCCGTTGGGCGTAAGGGTGCCGCAAGTCGCCGCCCACGTCACCTCCGACGAGGCCGTCGTGCCGCTGACGGTCGCCGTCAGCGTCGTGGGTTCGCCGCGCAGAAGCGCCGTCGACCCCGCCGTGATCAGAACCCCGACCGGCGTGACCGTGATCGAGGCGGACCCGCTGGCGGTCGGATCTTCGGTGCTCGTGGCGGTCACCGTGTACGAACCGCCTTCGAGCGGGGCGGTCCAGGTCACGCTGGTGCCCGTCCCGGAGAGGCTCCCACCGGTCGACGTCCAGGTCACGCCGGTATCGGTCGCATTGGCGACGGTCGCCGTCAGCGCTTGGCTCTCGGTGGCCCCGACGGTGGCGTTGGACGGAGAGACGGACACCGACACCGGTGGGGTCGGCGTGGTGCCGCTGTCACCGCCGCACGCGGCCGCGGTCACGGTGAAGGCAAGGGCCGCGCAGATTCGGCCGAATGGGCCGGTGACGAGGCTGCGGAGAGGGCGATCAGTCGTATCGGTAGCGCGGTTTGGCATGGAGCGATCTCATGGGTGTGGCCAGGACGTTCACCTGCCTACGCGCAAAAGGGCCGCACGAGGGATCATCCGGGGTCTCACCCTCCCGGCGCCGAGAGCGGCGCACCCGCGGGGAAGGGGACGAAGTCGGGCACAGGATCGTCCTGAAGCGGCAGTCCGTTGCCGAGATTCCCCGCGCGGTCCTCGCCCCAGCACATGAGGCGCCATTCCGTCGTGATGCCGCACCCGTTCCGCTTCGCTGGCGAGATGTAGATGAACTCCTCGGTGGTGGCCAACGCCGTCGGGACGGTGCGATTGATCGTCGTACCGTCGCCGAGGTTGCCCGACAGGTTGTAGCCCCAGCACAGCGCGGGGCCCCCGAGATCGCTCGTGGACGGGAGGATACCGCACATCGCTTCGGCGTCGTCGTCGCCGTTGTTCGACAGGGACTCGAAGACGTTGTTCGGGCCGGAGACCTCGACGGGGACGGTCCGGATTCCGCCGATGACGCCGATGCCCAGCTGGCCCGAAGAGTTGTCGCCCCAGCACCACGCTCGAGACGTACCGGTTTCGAGTCCGCAGGCCATATCGTCGCTCGTGCCCAACCATTCGAAGCTGAGAGGTGAACCCCCGACGTTGGGAGGCGCGACCGCCACCGGGACGGTGCGTGGGTGCACGGTGGTACCGTCGCCGATTCCGCCGGCGTCGTTGTCGCCCCAGCAATAGGTGGTCCCGGTCGTGGCGATTCCGCATGCCGCGTCTTCCCCGGCGCGGAGCATCGACCACGTGTGCCCGCCGTTGACCAGCTGTGGGCCGGAGCGGTCGATCGTGGCGCCGTTGCCGAGCTGACCGTCGGCATTCCGACCCCAGCACGATGCCTGGTCGTCGAGGTGCACCCCGCAGGTGAACTCCTCGCCGCCTGCGAGCGCCTTGAATCGAAGAACGGTGTTCACCGCGACGGGCGTCGCTCGGTCGACGAAGGTGCCGTCGCCGAGCTGCCCGTTGGCGTTCCCGCCCCAACACCACGCCGCGCCCTCCGCGTCGAGTGCGCAGGCGTGCTCGTCGCCCAGGACCACCAGTTCGGTGGCGCGGCGCGCCGGGTCGGCGCCCTCGGGGCTTCCGCCGAAGTGTCCGGGAAAGACGACCTTCGTGGGTTCGGGCCGGATCGTGAGGGTCCCGTCGCCGACCTGTCCGTGGTCGTTCTGGCCCCAGCAGTAGACGTCGCCGAGGTCGCGCACGCCCAGGGTCGCGTCTTCGATGAGTGCACAGGCGAAGTCACCCCCGGTCCCGATCGCCACGACGCGCGAGGGATCGACGTCGACTTCGTCCGACCCCTGCGCCTGACCGGCGGGCCCACAGTCGGCGTCGGCGGTGAGGGTGGTCATCCCGGCCGCCAGCGCGGAGACGGCTCCGGAGGCGTCGACCCCCGCGACGGCGGCGTCGGCGATCGACCAGGTGATCGCGCACCCGGTCACGGCCGCACCCGCGGCGGTCAACGGTGTGGCCGTGGCGGCGAGGGTGAGTCCCACGCGAAGCCCCGACGGCGCGGTCACCTCGACCGACGAGACGGGCTCTGGCTCGACCACGATCGTGGCCGTCTCCTCCACCTCTCCCACGCGAGCGCGGAGGGTGGTCGTACCTGAACCGACGCCGGTGACGACGCCCTGGGTCACCACTGCGAGGGCGCCGCGCATCGTCGCCACGGGCGTGGCGGCCTCCACGGTGGCGATGTCCAGGTCGTCCGACGACCAGATCACGGCGTCGCTGGTTTCGGCGCCCTGGTCGTCGCGCGGGGTGGCGGCGAAGGTCGTCTGCTGCCCGACCCGGACGGTATCGACGGCGGGGCCCACTTCGATCGTAGCGGTCGGCCGCGGCTGGACCAGAATCGATGCGGAGCCCGAAACACCCTGGACGGCGGCTCGGATATCGGCCGTGCCCGGAGCGACTCCCGTGACTCGTCCCTGCGCGTCCACGGTGGCGACGGCGGTCGCCGAGCTCGACCAGGTCGCGTTGCTGGTCGAGGCGGTGGCGCCGCTCCGGGTGCGCGCGGTGACCTGGAAGTTGACCGCGTCCCCGACCAGAACCGTGTCGGCGGCGGGGGACACCCCGACCGACGTAACCCCGTCCTCTTCGGGCGGGGTGGTGCTCGAGCCCGAGTCGCCGCAGCTGGTCAGGGTGAGCGAGGCGAGGACGAGTGTGGTGAGCGAGGTGCGGACTCTCATGAATTCTCCCGTGCGATGAACCGACTCCCTACCTCAACGCGGGAATCCGGTCGACCGGGGATCAGGGCGCGGAGTCCCTGGATGCGAGCGCCGCTTTCGCGAGTCGTCCGTCGCGATCGTAAACGAGGCGAACCCCGTCTTGCAGCACCGCCTGCGTTCCGGGGTCGAGGGGCAGGCGCGCCCACTCGATCGAAGCGATGGCGAACTCCACCTCCGGCCCTTCGAGGTACCGCGCGCGGAGCGACGTCACGGCGCCGTACTCCTCCCGTGTCACGGTGGACGCGTCACCGAACCCGTCGAGCCACCGCTGGTCGTCGACGCGGGCGTCGCGGTCCGTCGTCAGAACGAGGAGGTCGATGTCCGAGTCCGACCGCGCCTCACCGCGGGCATGCGAGCCGAGGAGCGCCACCCCGGCCACTTCCGGCTGAGCGGTCGCCCAGGCCGCGACCAGCTCCAGCAGTCGTTCCAATAGCTTCATCGCCCGCTGTGGATCAGGGTGCGCGTCGTTGGTTCGCGTCATGCCAGTCGGCTCGTCTCTGGCCGGTCTGCTACGTGACTTTCACGCCCTTCCAGAAGGCCACGCGCCCCGCGATTTTCGCGGCCGCCGACTTGGGCTCGGGGTAGTACCAGGCCGCCCCAGGGTTTGCGCTGCCCCCTACGTTGATGTCGAGGTACGAGGCCGTACCCTTCCAGGGACACACCGAGGTCTTCGGGCTCTCCGAGAAGAACTCCGAACGAAGGGATTCCCTCGGGAAGTAGTGGTTCCCTTCGACCACCACGGTGTCGTCGCTTTCTGCGATCACTTCTCCATTCCAGGTCGCGCGCATTTCGGTTCACTCCGTCTTGGGACAATCGCTTTCCGGGTGGAGCAGAACCGTCAGAGAGGGTGCGGGGTTCCCTTCAATGCCGCTGCGACAGCTCCCGGAGCAGCCGAACGACGAGGTCGGTTCGGTCGCGATGAATCATGTGTCCGCTCCCCTCGGCCACGACGAGCGACGTGCGATCGGTCAGGGCCAGCCAGCGGCGCGACTCGCTCAGCCAGAGCTCCCGATGCTCCTCGGGCGATCCTTGTTCGCCGAAGTACTGGCTGTCGGCCACCAGCACCGTGATCGGGAGTCCGGGGGGCAAGTCGGTGAAGATCCACTCCCGCTCGGGTTGAGTAGCCTCCCGCTCGCGGCGCACGACGTCGGGCGCCGACGCCGCGCCCTCGGCGAGCAGCCGGTCTCTTTCCGCTCGCTCCTCGGCGCTCAGGAGCGTCCGCCTCGATTCTTCGAAGCCGGGCGGCGGTGTGTCGAGCAGGATCACCCGGGCCACGGTCTCGGGCAGCAACTCGGCGAGCCGGAGCACATGGAGGCCGCCCATGGAGTGTCCCATGAGAATCAGAGGAGCTCCGAACTCGAGCTCTTCGAGTAGCGCTCGCAGTTCGCGCGCGACCTGGCGTGCGCTTCGGACCTCCGTCGAGGGCGGGCTACTCCCCAACCCTGGGCGGTCGAAGCGTATGACCCGCACGGAGCTCGGGAGGGCGGCCACGACCGGGTCCCACGTCCGGAGCGACAGCCCCGCTCCCGAGGCGAGGACCACACCGGGGCCGGACGTTCCCGAGACGCAGGCGTGGATCGCGGCCGAATCCAGGGCCACGAGCTCGCAGCGTTCGTCGGCCTGCTGTCCCGTCGCGCCGCCCGGGACGACGAGCAGCGCCATGCACGCCAGCAGGGACCTCACGCCTTCCTGATCTTCGAGATCGTCTCTCCAGCGCGCGTCGCGGCACCCTCCGCGTCCTCGACCGCCAAGGCCACCGCCTGTCGGACCAGATCCGCCACCTCGGGATTCCGGTAATCCTCTGGCTCCGCAACCGCCAGGTGTCGTATCAGCTTGCCCGTGCCCTTCAGGAGGCCGTGTGGGTCCGTGAGTAGGGTGCCCTTGTTGAAGCCGAGGTTGACGTGTTCGGAGTAGACCGGGATGTGACAGAACGCATCGGACAACCTGGTCGAAACCGAGAACACCGCCGACAAGGCGTGGGTGTGATACAGGAGCTCGTTGCTCTCCGGGCAGAAGTCGAGAACGAACGTCCTCAGGTCGCGGAAGAGTTCGACGATGGCCGGTCCCCTGGTGTCCAAGAGGGCCTGGAAGTCGGGATGTATCGGTCTCGTGTCACTCATCATCTCGGCGCGCCTGCCTACTCTGCGTTCAAGGAATCGGCCCGGTCAGCGCCGCAGGGCGCGTAACCAGTCCCCCGGCCTCTTCGATCAGGGAGTCGAGCGCGGCTTGCAGGTCGGGATAGGGCTCGCAGTACGAGTTCTCCGCGAGGGACGAGTATTCGCCACGGCCGTTGGCTCCACCCTGGTGAAAGGGGGGGACGGCCGTAGATCGTGACACCGTCGGCGGTGACCGTGGTGATCGATTGGGCCGTCGTCCCCGAAGCCCGCTTCGCGTGAAATGGGTCCCGAGGACCCGGGAATGGGCTCAAACTGTGTCACCGCGCATCGCGACCGCAACCGAGGGCGAACGGGGGTTCGAAGTGGGGACGCGGTGCAGAGGCTCACGGCCCGAGGGGGGTGAACTCCGCCTCGACGATCCGGCCCCGCCAGTAGGGCTTCTCTTCCCCCTCCACGATCCAGGCCACCTCGCCCGTGAGTGGGATGCGATAGCCGCCGACGTCTCGATGCTCGCCGAACCGACCGATCCACGGCGTCTCGACGTATTCACCCTCGACTTCGCGCTGTCGGAGGCCGTAGACCTCCACGAGGTCACCTGCGGGGTTGAACGTGAACCGTAGCGAGACCGATGTCTGGCCATCGACGAGGGTCGCCTCGGCCGATTGAGCGTCGATGCTCCTCCACGTGAGCCCGGGGCCGATTCGGAGTCGGGTCGGAATCCACGCGGCCTCGGCGAGGTATCTCGACAGCGCCCCCTGGCGCAGCTCCGGATCGTCTGCGGCCTTCATCACCGAAACGACGTTGAGGATCTTGGCGACCATCTCGGCCGAGCCTGCCACGTAGGAGTCACGAACCCTCACGTGGATCCCTGGCGCCATCTTGATCACGGCGTCCCAGTAGAACCCAGGGGTCAGCCCTGACATGACTTCGGTCGCGTCGAAGGGTCGCCAGCCTTCCGGGCCTTCGCCCATCTGGAACGTGCCTGATTGCGTGAGACGGGCGACCCCGATGTCCGGTGCGTCGAGCGGAATGCTCTGCGCGAGGTACCGCAGGACCACCTGCGGTACCGATCCGCACTCTTTGCGGCCGGTTGCGTCGATCGACGCGGTCAGTGCAGCGTCGCGCGCCTTGACCGTGTCGCGCCACTGCAGACCACCGAGCGCGATCGCACCGATCACGCCGAGTGTCAGCGTTGCGACGAGAGCCAGGAGCAGCTTCAAGACCATGGCGCACACCTCTACCCCAAAGTGTGTGCTGACTCCGGTCAGCGATGTCGGGGAGGCCCTGAACGTGGTGTCGGGACAGTCCTGATGCCGCGGTGCTTCGACGACGCCGACCCCGCGGGCGTCCACGTGAGGCCGCCCACGAGGCGCATCCGGCCGCGAGGAAACGGGACGAGGCCTGTGACGAAAGCGGGCTGGAGGATGAGTCCGATCTCGTTCCACTCCACTTCCACACTGAAATGGGCGTCGAACAGGACCTCCGATTCGTAGGGCCCTTGGACGATCCCCGCGCGGGCGCCGAGGTGAAGTGCGCCTCCAAGCCATCCCTCTCGGGATCCGAGGCCCAGCCAGAAGGCTTCTGCGGTTCCCCTCTCCGAGGCCGACATCAACTCGGCGGCGAACTCGATGGGCAGCGCCCCGCTTCGGGGCAGGAGAACAGACAGCAGATACGTCGGGCCGCCCTGGTATGCGCTCGTATGCCCGGCGGCCAGCGCGATTCGGACGCTCCCGTCCGGGGGACGCGCTGCCTGAGCCCGCGAGGGGTGGGGGATAGCGATAACGAGGGAGGCGGCCAGGGCGGCGAGCCATCCGCGTCGCGGCACCCTATCGGCTCCGGTCAGACGTCTCTTCTGCCCAGCCACGCACTGCCCGGAGCAACTGCGGGCCGGGGAAGCGCTGCGTGAGGCGCATGGGGCCAGATCGGTACTCCATCTCGAAGCGTTCGAGCTGTCGAGCGGGCGAGTCGTTCGAGCCAGGACGCGGCGCCGCCTCGAGCAATCGGAGGTAGTCGCGCGGTGACAGCCACGTTGTTGGGTTCGCTGGTGTGGGCGCCTCGAGCTGCCGGGTCAACAACGGTGCGCGGGGGTAGCCAACGTACGGCGACGGCACATCGACGACCCTCCGGCTGTCGAGCATGCGGACCCGGTCGGCTCGCAACAGGACTTCGTCGCCCTCGGCAAGCCACTCCTCGTCGGCTCGCGCCACCCAGCGGCAGTCGTCGTCGACGCCCCAGGGGACGACCCAGACGGTGTCGTTGGGCACGACGGGCCCCACGTACGTGAAGGTGTCATGTGCGGCCCGCGTGACGACGAGCTCGTAGCCCCGGGTAAACTGTGCATGGGTGCCCAGGCGTGGCGGCACCTGGGTCGTATGCCCGGTGGTTACGGCGACGAAAATGCTCTCGCCGGGGCCGGCTCCTCTCCAGGCGAGTGTCGGGTCGACGCAGTCGTCGAGGTGCACCGAGAGCGCCGCCGCGACGCTGATGACGATCGTGAATCCCAATCTCTGCCTCGTCGGTGAAGTGCACCGGCGGCGAAGATGCTGCGCCGGTCCTGCGCAGAGAGAATACTAGGGGGATTCGCAGCGTGTCCGCCAGGATCGCTGCCAGTTACAGCGACTTCCGGAAGAACACCTCGCCGACGCCACCCTCGTTGATGCCGTGGATGATCCCGCACTCGGAGAATCCGACATGCCGGTGCCAGGCCTGGGGCTCGGGCTCATCCACCTGCGACGACGAGAGCAGGGTCGAGTGGCCGGCGTCCCTCAGCACCTGCTCGAGATGAGCCAGGAGTGCCTTGCCCACCCCTCTCGCCCGCTGCTGCTCGATGACGTGGATCAGTGCGATGTAGGGCACGACGGACCACAGGTATTCGATCCGAACGAAGCCGACCGGCACTCCATCGCGTTCGGCGACGAAGACCTCGTTCTGCCGGATCTTGTACTCCACCCGGTTCGGGTCGAGGTGCCCATCCTGGGCTACGAACGCCAGGTCCGCGCTTGTCGCCGGCCGCACCATGATTCCCATCGCGCCTCGCTGTCCGAAACCGGAGTCCGTGTCCATGGCGGCTTCTCTCGTCACTCTAGGGCGGCGAGGAGGGTCGTCGCCAGGGCCCATCACAGTATCCCATCGAGGTAGAGGTAGAGGCGACCGCCGTCGCCCCCACGGATGGGCCAGGCGGCATCGAGACGCAGAAGGCCGTCGAGAAACGAGAGCCCGGCGCCCCACGACCACAGCGCCCTGCTCGTCCTGAATTCGCTCCGCGGACCCGCCCAGCCGAGATCGGAGAACACACTGAAGCGGGCAACCGGCGACGCGGTCCCGACCTCGCCGCGCATCATCCAGAACGCTTCTCCCCCCCGATGGCTTCCGGGGTAACCGCGAAGGGTGCGATCTCCGCCGATGAAGAAGTTCTTCTGGGCCGGGAGGTCGCCCCAAGTATACCCGCCCCCCAGCTCCAGCCCCCCCGACGCCCCGAGGGCCAACGGGCGACTGAGCGACAGCGTGGCCAGAACACGGCGATAGGCGAAGTCCCCCTCCGCCACCTCTGCGCCGACTCGACCGCTGGCGATCCAACTCGTGGGATCGGCGCCGGCTTGCCAGCCGAACTCGCCCGCCAGACCCCCGACGCGCCCCTCGTCTGCGTCGATCACCGAGGGGACGGAGTCTCCGGTGAAGGGGTGCCAGGCATAGAAGTTGGTCGTCCGGCCGACGCTGGAGTGGTCCTCCCAGAAGGCCCTGACGCGGAGCTGGGTGCGCCGCCCCTCGCGCGCGGCATGGGCCTCGACGCCGACGGCATCATAGAACTGGGCGTGTCCGTTCTGGAAGACGAAATTGGTCAGCGATGCCCCGAACCCGTGGGGATCGCCGAAGTCGTCGGTGTGCGCCAGGCGCCGGAAGGCCGATATGCCGACCTCGCGCCCGATGGACCCTTGTCGTGTGAGGCTCAACGAGCCACGGAGTTGGCGATCCGCGAGGCCGAACCTGAGCCTCGGTTCCACCGTGGAGCGCCGTCCCACGGCGTGTTCGAGCGAAAGCCCGACCCCCAGTCCCTCGACTCGATTGTAGCGCAGGTTTCCATCCGCCCACCCGTAGCGTACGCCTGTTCCTCGCCCGTCCGCGGCCGGCGCGAGTGCGTCCAGCGCTTCACGGATCTGGTCGAGCTCCCCGTCCGCGAAGGTCCCTTCCGATGCCCTGAACGATTCCCCCGTCAGGAGTGGCGAGCTGCGAAGGCTGTCGATGGGCGGTGCGAGGATGCGCAGCCCCTCCGCCTGGCCCCTTCGGCTCTCGACGCTGTCGGTGTGCGACACCCAGCCCGGCGGCGGCTCGGCGGGGATGTCGGAGTCTCGGGTGTTCAAGCGATAGTTCGACACGCGCCAGTCGACCGCCGCCGGAATCTTGAAGGATCCGCCGGCCGAAACCTCCCCGCCCAGAGCGAAGCGTCGCGGTAGCCACCACTCCCCTTCGTGAAGCGAGTATTCGATGGTGAGGTAGTCCACACGGACCCGGAATGGGGACAGGATGCCGGGCACGTTCTCGCCCTCGTCGAGCTCCAGATCGAACGGGCGAGAGGGCCGATAGTGGGCCTGTACCAAGGCTGCGGTCTCGAGGTCGAACCAGAGGGATCCCGCGATCAGTGCGAAGTCCGCTCGTGTCGGCTCGACGACGATCTCCACCAGCGAAATCGTGCGGTTCCCAGTCGGTAGCTGGAGGGTCAGCGTGTCGCCGGAACGATAGGTGTAGTGTCGAGGGGCCGAGTCGGCCAGCGGATGCAGCGCGAAGCGGTTCCCGAATACGAGCCGGTCGTCGCCAGGGCGGTAGTCGAACACCAGGGGGTTCAGTCGGCGCAGGATCCCGTCTTCCGTGTCGGCATCACTCGACGGAGCGTCGGCCGAGGTCACCCCGAG
>JANQNV010000335.1 GCA_028279425.1 Longimicrobiales bacterium
CGTACGGGGCTTACCCGGGGGGCCCCGCCAGGTTCACCCGCCTCTACTCGTCTCTGGATCCGACGGCCGAGGCGAGGAGGGCGCCGAGGGCGGGCCCGACGAGGAGGCCTCCCACGAGCCACCACCGGGCGGGCGTGCTGGTCGGTGGCCAGGGGTATGGAGGCCAGAGAAGGACGGCGATGCTGACCACGGCCGCGAGGCCATATCCGATCACCGATCCGCGGAAACACCGCTGGCCTCGGGCCGACAGACGTCGGAACTCACGGCCGGACCAGAGCAGGCCCAGGGGAACCCCCAGGAGCCCGGCGAGCACCAGGGCGGTGAGGAGTAGGCTCACGGCCGGAAGCGTGGCATGAGCCAGAGCCACAACCCCGTGCCGAGAAGGACCAGGAGACCGACGGCGGCGCCGTCGCTCAACAAGATCCACGCATCTCCGAAGATCTCGCCCGAGTGCAGCTTCTCCATGAAGACGTCCTGCCGCGGCCCGATGTGGAGGATCGCTCCGTCCGCCAGGGCAACCGTGACTTCCGTCACCTCGGTGTCGGCGAAACGCACTTTGACGAGACCGTCGTCGGGTCGCACGTCCATCCGATCGATCTCGATCCCGTCGAGCGCTGCAGAGGCCTCGCGGGCTCGGTCGGCGAGTTCGGCCAAGGCGAGGGCGTCGGCCAATTCGCCGCCCGGCCCGTCCACATCCGGCATGAGGCCGAGGGTGCGCTTGTGATTCAACGCGATCCCCGTCAGCGACACCGCCGTCACGACCACCGCGGTCAGGACCCCGCCCCAGAGGTGGACGTGGAACGACGCGCGCGTCCACCACCGCATGCGCGGGGAGAGCGGCGGACGTCGGCGACGCGAAGGGGGAGGAGTCGGCATCGAGGGGCGGAACGAGGTGAAACCGAGGGTCGCGAACCCTCACCACACAGCTGAAGACCCGCAAGGGACCCCGGTTGCTGGCGATCGACGGTCGGACCTACCTTTGGCGGTCTTCCATCTGCCCCCCTGGCGGCTCCCGGTTCGGGGGCGGCCCTCGCATCCGGATTTCGATTCCCCATGCCCGCAAACGACGCAATGGACAAGCTCGTGTCGCTGTGCAAGCGACGCGGCTACATCTTTCAGTCATCCGAGATCTACGGTGGGACGGGGTCCGTGTGGGACTACGGGCCGCTGGGTGTCGAGCTCAAGCGGAATGTGAAGGACCTCTGGTGGAGTGCCATGGTCCATCAGCGCGACGACGTCGAGGGGCTGGATGCGGCGATTCTGATGCACCCCCGGGTCTGGGAGGCCTCGGGCCACGTCGATGGGTTCACCGACCCTCTGGTGGAGTGCGGTAGCTGCAACCGACGGTTCCGGGCCGACCTCGACGAGGTGCTCGCAGGGCAGTGTCCCGTCTGTGGGGCGAAGGATGCCTTCGGCGAGGCGCGTTCGTTCAATCTCATGTTCAAGACATTCATGGGACCGGTCGAGGAGGCCGCGTCGACCATCTACCTCCGGCCTGAGACGGCCCAGGGGTCCTACGTCAACTTCCTGAACATCCAGGGGGCGGCCCGCCAGAAGGTGCCGTTCGGCATCGCCCAGATCGGGAAGGCGTTCCGCAATGAAATCACCCCGGGCAACTTCATCTTCCGGACGCGCGAATTCGAGCAGATGGAGATGCAGTTCTTCGTCGAGCCCGGTACGGACGACGAGTGGTTCGAGCGATGGCTCGAGGCGCGTCTCGCCTGGCACCAGTCGCTGGGGATCCGGCCCGAGAAGCTTCGCGTGCACCCGCACGGTCCCGACGAGTTGGCGCACTACGCGAAGAAGGCGGTCGACATCGAGTACGAGTATCCCTTCGGCTGGAAGGAGTTCGAGGGTGTGCACAACCGCACCGATTTCGATCTCTCTCGCCACCAGGAGTACTCGGGCAAGCGCCTGGAGTACATCGATCCGGGCACGAATCAGCGGTTCCTGCCCTACGTCATCGAGACGGCCGTCGGAGTGGATCGTACGATGCTGGTCGCGCTCGTCGATGCCTATCGCGAGGAGTCGATCGAGGGCGACGAGCGGGTGGTATTGGCGCTCGCCCCGGCGTTGGCCCCCATCAAGGCGGCGGTATTCCCGTTGGTGAAGAAGGACGGGCTTCCCGACGTCGCGCGCGCACTGCACGACGGCCTCCGCTCGGCGTCCATTCCATCGTTCTTCGACCTCTCCGGGTCGATCGGCCGGCGGTACCGCCGACAGGACGAGGCCGGCACGCCGTGGTGCATCACGGTCGACGGCCAGACCCTCGAAGACCGGTCGGTGACCATTCGGGACCGCGACACGCTCGAGCAGGTGCGCGTCGGGCTCGATCACGTACGAGGGTGGATTCGGGAACGACTCGACGGCTGAGTCCCAACAGGAGGCGCTCTTGAGCTCGGCATCGAAGTCGCAGGTCTTCAGTTCCCGATGGGGGATGCTCCTCGCCATGCTCGGCATGGCGGTCGGCACCGGTAACATCTGGCGGTTCCCACGCATCGCCGCCTCGAACGGCGGCGGCACCTTCCTCGTCGCGTGGGTGGTGTTCCTCCTGATCTGGTCGATTCCCCTCCTGATCCTGGAGTTCGGTCTCGGGAAGGGAACGCGTCGCGGCGCCATCGGGGCGATGATGCAGACCATGGGCGAGAAGTTCGCCTGGATGGGTGCATGGGTGGCCTTCACGGCGACCGCGATCATGTTCTACTACAGCGTCGTGATGGGGTGGACGCTGCGCTTCTTCTGGGCGACGGTCACGGGCGAAATCCCGACGGCCGTTCCAGGGGCGTTCTGGGAGGGGTTTGCGGGCTCGTCGGGTGCACTCGTCACGCACACCCTCGCCGTTGGGATGGGGGTCTTCGTGGTGGCCTGGGGCGTGCGCGGCATCGAGACGGCCGCGCGGTTCCTGATCCCCTCGCTCATCGTTCTGGTGATCGTACTCGCCATCAAGGCGTTGACCCTCCCGGGCGCGTCACAAGGGCTCGCCTTCCTCTTCACACCCGACCTCTCGGGGCTGGCCAACTACGAAATCTGGTTGCAGGCGCTCACGCAGAATGCGTGGGATACCGGTGCGGGCTGGGGGCTCGTGCTGACCTACGCGATCTACATGCGCAAGCGCGAGGATACGGCGCTCAACGCCTTCGTGATCGGCTTCGGCAACAACTCGATGTCGCTCCTGGCGGGCATCATGGTGTTGTGCACCATCTACTCCGTGATGCCGGAGGCGGCCGGAGACATCGTGGGGGCCGGCAACGAGGGGCTCACCTTCATCTGGGTACCCCAGCTCTTCGCACAGATGCCCGGGGGGCAGTTCTTCATGGGGCTGTTCTTCCTGGCCCTCTCGTTCGCGGCCTGGACGAGTCTGGTCGCCATGATCGAGTTGGCCAGCCGGATCCTCATGGATCTCGGGGTGCAGCGCGGCAGCGCGATCGCGCTGGTGGGGGTGTCGGGCCTGCTCTTCGGGACGCCGTCGGCGCTCAACATGGACGTGTTCGCCAATCAGGACTGGGTATGGGGCGTCGGCCTCATGCTCAGCGGTTTCTTCTTCGCGGTCGCCGTGCTCAAGTACGGCGTGACCGACTGGCGCGAGACCTTCATCAACCACAGCCACTCCGATGTTCGGATCGGCGCGTGGTGGGACTGGGCGATTCGCTTCGTCGTCGTGCAGGCCGTGGTCCTGATGGGGTGGTTCCTCTGGAATGCCCGAGGCGAAGACCCGGCCGCGACGTGGACGCTGTTTTCGCCCTACAACGTGGGCACGGTGCTGATCCAGTGGGCCATCGTTCTGGTCGTGTTGATCTCGATGAACGGGTGGATGGTGCGCCGCCTGAAGCGGCACGACGTGGGGCGGCCGGACGCGCGTGCGCGCGACCACGTCGGCCCCGACGAGGACTTCCACGCCCCCTGAGTCGGGCGAGTCGGGGCCGCGCGATGGAGTTCGACCGATTCGTCGAAGTCGCCGAAGCGGCCTTCCAGGACATCCCACCCGCCTACCGGGAAGGCATCGACGGCCTCGTCGTGTCGCGAGAGGCGGAGGCTCATCCCGAACTGCCCGGGGTCTGGACGCTGGGAACCTGCGAAACCGAGTCGTACCCCTCGGAGTGGGTGGGCCCGGATACGCTCCGCTCGGTCGTGCGCCTGTACTACGGCAGCTTCGTGGAGTTGGCGCGGAGCGAGGGGTCGTTCGACTGGGAGGCCGAGATCCACGAGACCGTGGAACACGAGGTGAGACACCACCTCGAGTGGTTGGCCGGCGGCGACGAGCTCGGTGACGTCGACGCGGCGATGGACGAGAGCTTCAAGCGGTTCGAGGGCCTCGAGTGGGATCCGTGGTTCTTCCAGAAGGGGGAACCCGTCCACGCGGGCGTCTACGCGGTCGAGGATCAACTCTTCGTCGAACTGCGTTGGGCCCCTGCCGACTTCGAGCGTATCGACCAGGTGGAGTTCGACCTCGAGGGGCGGCGCTGGCGCTTCCCGCGACCCGATCGCCTGGGTGACCTCCACTTCGTGCTCCTCCACGGCGTCGCGACCACCGCTTCGAGGGTCGAGGCGGTGCTGGTCCGGGAGCGGCGCTGGTGGGAGTGGGCGCGCGAGGCGATTTCCGGGCGTCGACCGGACGTGCTGGAGTCGGAAGCCTCGGCCGAGTCGGTCCGGAGCTAGAGTCCCGTTTGAGAAGTCCGGAGCGTAACTCCTCGAATACCATCGGGACTTTTCGAACGGGACACTAGTGTAGTGTCGCCAAAGTCTGGATGCCCCCGCGCACGAACGGCATCAGGACTTTGGCGACACTACACTAGGGCCTGTCCACGCCACGGGGATCGCCGCTGCCGAGGCGAAAGGGCCCGGCCCGGTAGCGTGAACAGGCCCCAGGAGGCCGTCCGCACCCCCGTGCCTGGACGGGGTCCTGGAAGGACGGCCGCGTCGTGGGGCGCGGACGGTGTCGCACTTCGATATGATACGGATCCCCGCACCCCACACTGCCCCCTCTGGAACCCCCATGCCCAACCGCGACGATGCCTTGCGACTGCTCGACGAGTGGGTCGACAACGAAGCGCTGCAACTCCACATGAAGTCGGTCGAAGCCGCGGTGCGACACTACGCCCGACTTCGCGGTGCCGACCCCGACGTCTGGGGGCTGGCCGGCCTCCTGCACGACCTCGACTGGGAGAAACACCCGGAGACGCACCCGGTGACGGCCGTGGATCATCTGCGCGCCGAGGGATACCCGGACGAGGTATGTCGGGCGATCCTCGCCCACAGGCCCGGTTACACCGGTGTCGAACCCGAGACCGAGTTGGATCGTGTGTTGTACGCCTGCGACGAGTTGGCCGGGCTGGTCTACGCCTGTTGTCTCGTACGCCCCAACGGGATCGACGATCTCAAACCGAAGTCCGTGACGAAGAAGCTGAAAGACAAGGCGTTCGCGGCCGGTGTGGATCGTGACGATGTGGCTCGGGGGCTGGAGTTGATCGGTCTCGAGCGGGCCGAGCACATCCAGAACGTGATCGACGGGATGCGCGACGCCGCGGCCGACCTGAAGCTGCGGGCGGTGGATCGGAACCCCGGATAGTCGCGGAACGGTCGGTGGTACATGGGGATACTGATGTCATGACGACGCTCATCCGCTCCGTCGTCTTCGGCGTCTCGATGGGGGTGGCTTCGGCGGCATCGGCCCCCGCGGTCGAGGCGCAAGACGACGTGACCATGCTGGGCCGGATCTACGGTACCCGACCTCCGGCCGCCTACTACGAACTCCGCGAGGAGCGACCCTTCGAGTTCGGTCGCGCGATGAAGAATCGCGCGTTCGGCCGCGACGACGTGTTGTTCCCCCGCTTCGACGCGCAGGCCGCGTCGCTGGCTACGGGCCCCGCCGGCGTTCTCGGTCAGCGGGGTGGCGTCGTGGAAGGCACCTTCCGCTTTCCCCTCGTGCTCGGCTACTTCGCCGACGAAAGCGGTCCCCCCGCGTACTCCTCGGCCGACGTCCAGCGAGAGTTCTTCGACGGCCCCAACTCGCGATATCGCACGATCCCGGAGTACTACGACGAGGTCTCGGGCGGCCGCGTGCAACTCGAGGGTGAGACCTTCGGGTGGGTCCAATCGGAGCTGACCCGCGTCGAGACCACGGCGGGGATCAGCGCTCTGGGCGGTCTCGTCGGCCTGTTCATCCATCAGATCCTCGACCAGGTCGACGACGGGTCGATCGACTGGGGGGCGTTCGACAACGACGGGCCGGACGGCATCCCCGACTCGGGCGATGACGATGGGTACGTCGACGTGTTGGCGGTCTTCCAGCCCTCGTTCGGTGCGGAGTGTGGCGGGCCGGGTACCGCCGATCGCGTGTGGTCGCACAAATGGTCGTTGACGGCGGCGTATTTCTCGATCCCACCCGGGCAGCGGCCGGCGCAAGCCACCTTCGAGACCTCGTCGGTCTCGGCCTCGGGTCAGCCCATTCGCATCGACGACTACACGATCCAGCCGGTGATTTCGTGCGACGAGTCGTCGATCAACGAAATCGGCGTCCTGGCGCACGAACTGGGACACGGATTCGGGCTACCCGACCTCTACTGCACGACCACGGGGTGTACCTCCGGGGGCATCGGCCGTTGGGGGCTCATGGGTTCCGGATCGTGGGGATGCGGATCCTTCAACCCCGCGCGGCCATGTCACCTCAGCGCGTGGAGCAAGTCCGTCCTGGGGTGGGTCGATGTCGGAACTCTGGGAGGCGACACCGATCATCCGGATGTGCGCCTCGACCCGGTCCAGTCGTCGGGCGATGTGCTTCGGATCGATGCGGCCGATGGATCCGACGAGTACTTCCTCCTCGAGAATCGCCAGCGCATCGGCTTCGATGAGGAGCTCCCCGGCACGGGAATGCTGATCTGGCATGTGGACCCCGACTACGTGTTGGCGCGCTGGCCGTCGAACTCCGTGAACCCCGAGCCGAACCGTGGGCGTCATCTGGGCGTGCGTGTGCGTCAGGCCGACGGGCGCCTCGACATCGAGGGGGGGATCAATCGGTCCGACGCCGGCGACCCCTTCCCGGGGCTCCAGGGCACGGAGGTGTTCCACGCCGGCCAGGCCCCGCAGTCGGTGACGCACGAAGGGCGGGCCGCAGGAGTCACGCTGACCGAAATCGCGGAACAGGCGGGTCGTGTCTCGTTTCGGGCGGTCACGGGGCTTCGCGATGTCGACGTGGGTGTCGACGGCACGACCACACCGGGGCTGGTGACGGCCGACGACGAGCCCGTCCCGATCGAGGGGCTGTCGCTTCGGCGGGCGCCCTTCGAGTCGTTGGTTCTCAACGCCTCTGCGGGGGAGTCCCTCGGGCCCGGGATGCGCCGACCCTTCACGGGGTGGTCCGACGACCCCGGAGCAGAGCGCATCCGGGTGTTCATCACTCCTCTCGACGAAGAGGTCTCGATACGGGCCCTCTATGGAGGTGAAGAGGTGCGTCTCGAGACGTCGCTCGTGGGGGGGATCCTGGGCGTCGCACCGGGCTCGATCGTGACGACCCCGCCTTCGAGTGACGCCTGGATCCCGGCCGGCGAGTCGGTCTCGCTTCGCGCGGTGCCCACCCAGGGCCACGCGTTTCTCGGATGGCTGGGGGAGTGGTCGGGGCGACCCAATCCGTTCGCAGTCACGACCTCGGCGCCGTTGACCGTAGGCGCCGAGTTCGGATTGACGTTCGCCTCACTGGCCGGCGCCCTCGCCACCGGACCTGCTGGTCTCGATCCGGGCCTCCGCACGGCGCTCGACGAATTCGGCAATGCCAATGGACGCTTCGACGTCGGCGATTTGCGCGCCTACCTCCGCAGCGGACTGCAGCCGCTGTCGACTTCGGCGGCCAGCCGCGAGGTCGCGCCCCCCGAGAGGGAGCGGTGAGATGAAGCTCTCCCGAAGAATCCTCGTCTGGTGTGTGTGTATCGGGGCCACGGCGTGTGGCGAAGATCCGTCCGGACCAGGGTCGGTCGACCTCGTCGTACGCGGCCCCGTACCGCTCGGCGCCGCCGTCGTGGAGTTGGTCGGAGAAGGGGTACGGGGCATCGAGCAGCCCGCGGTCGGTTGGGCCGAGCTCGTGCCGGTGGCGCCGATCGGTTCGACTCCGGTCCATCGGCTCGTGTTGATCCAGGAGCAACCCGGCGATCTGCGGGTTCGTGTCGAGGTCGTCGACGTCGCGGCTCCTCTCCCGACGGCGACGGTGCTCGAGGCGAGCGACGCCGCCGATGCCCCCATCGCGAACCCGGCATCGGCCGAGGTCGCGTTGACCCGCTGACCCCCATCTCGGCGCCTTGCCTCGCGTGTCCAGCGCCGACACTATTCAGGGATCGCTCGTCCCACCTCGGAGTCGAAATCCGGCAGGGGCGATACCGCCCACGCCTTCCGCTTCCCCCTCCGCCCGCCTGGAGTTCGATGACGGCAGCCACCTGGATCACCATGGTCCTGATCGTCGGATTCGTCTGGGGTGGGTTCGTCATCGCCGTGTCCACGGCATTCCGGAAGGAGTCGGGCAAGGCCGACTGACCCACGCGGCGACGTGCCCAGACGCGACGACCTCCACAGCATTCTGATTCTCGGATCCGGGCCGATCATCATCGGCCAGGCATGCGAGTTCGACTATTCCGGGACCCAGGCCGTCCGCGCCCTCAAGGAAGAGGGCTATCGGGTCATCCTGGTCAACTCGAATCCCGCAACGATCATGACCGATCCAGACCTCGCGGATCGGACGTACATCGAGCCGTTGACTCCGGAGTGGGTCGAGCGGGTGATCGAGCGGGAGAAGCCGGACGCGATCCTGCCGACGATGGGAGGGCAGACCGCCCTCAACATCGCGATGGAGCTCCAGAAGACCGGAGTCCTCGAGAAGCACGGCGTCGAATTGATCGGGGCGAATGCGCGCTCGATCGAGATGGCCGAGGATCGCGAGAAGTTCGCCGAAGCGATGGATCGGATCGGCCTCGCCGTGACCACGGGTGGCTTTGCACAGTCCCTCGAAGAGGCGCTCGGCATCGTCGAAGAGACCGGCTACCCGAGCATCATTCGCCCCTCCTTCACCATGGGGGGGACCGGGGGCGGAATCGCGTACAACCGGGAGGAGTTCGAGGCTCAGGTGCGTCGGGGAATCGACGCCTCGCCGATCGGCGAGGTGTTGGTGGATCGGTCGGTGCTGGGCTGGAAGGAGTACGAACTCGAGGTCGTGCGCGACGGGGCCGACAACGTCATCATCATCTGCTCGATCGAGAACGTCGACCCGATGGGCGTGCACACCGGAGACTCGATCACCGTCGCACCGGCCCAGACGTTGTCGGACGTCGAGTATCAGCGCATGCGCGACGCCTCGATCGCGATCATTCGCGAGATCGGGGTCGAAGCGGGTGGGTGCAACATCCAGTTCGCGGTGAGTCCGGAGACCGGCGAGATGCTCATCGTGGAGATGAATCCGCGGGTCTCGCGCTCTTCGGCCCTGGCTTCCAAGGCGACGGGGTTCCCGATCGCCCGCGTCGGGGCGAAGCTCGCTGTGGGCTACCATCTCGACGAATTGCCGAACGACATCACACGCACGACCCCGGCCTCGTTCGAGCCGGTGCTCGACTACGTCGTGTGCAAGTTCCCGCGCTTCGCCTTCGAGAAGTTTCCCGAGGTGAACCCCGTGCTGGGCGTGCAGATGAAGGCGGTCGGCGAGACGATGGCGATCGGCCGGACGTTCCGCGCGGCCTGGCAGAAGGGGCTGCGTGGTCTCGAGATCGGTCGGCCCGGGTGGGTCGTAGGCGCGACTCTCGACGACGACGGCCTGGAGGGCGATGACGTCGACAGTCTGCTCTCCGCGCTTCGTCGTCCCACCTCGGAGCGTCCATTCCAACTGAAGCGGGCCATGCTCGCGGGGGTCGCCCTCTCCGATATCCAGGAGGCCACGGGAATCGACCCCTGGTTCCTCGATCAACTGGCCGACATCCTCGAACGGGAGGCCGCGTGGGCCGCGGCCGACGAGCTCACTCCCGAGGTGTTGCGTCGTATGAAGCGCGACGGCTTCAGCGATCGGCAGCTCGCCGATCTACGCGGGGTTTCGGAAGAGGAGATCCGGCGTCGGAGGTGGGAGTGGGACATCCGCCCCACCTTCAACGTGGTCGACACCTGCGCCGGCGAGTTTCCGGCGGAGACACCCTACTTCTACTCGTCGTACGAGGACGAAAACGAGTCGGAGCCCTCGGATCGCGACAAGATCGTGATTCTGGGGAGTGGGCCGAATCGAATCGGGCAGGGGATCGAGTTCGACTACTGCTGCGTGCAGGCCGTGCTCGCCCTCCGCGAAGCCGGGTACGAGACCATCATGGTCAACTCCAACCCGGAAACGGTCTCGACCGACTTCGACGTCAGCGACAAGCTCTACTTCGAGCCGCTGACCCTCGAAGACGTGCTGGAGATCCTCCACCTCGAGAAGCCGAAGGGCGTCATCGTCCAGCTGGGGGGGCAGACGCCGCTCAATCTCGCGCACGCCCTGGAGGAACTCGGTACGCCGATCCTGGGAACGAGCGTCGATGCGATCGATCGCGCCGAGAACCGCGAACGGTTCGAGCGCGTCTGCCGCGCGATCGGAGCCCGCGTTCCCGACAACGGAACGGCGACGAGTACCGATCAGGCGATCGAGATCGCGGAGCGGATCGGATACCCCGTGCTCGTGCGTCCCTCGTACGTGCTGGGCGGACGCGCGATGGAGGTCGTGTACGACGAGCCTACTCTGCGCGGATACTTCGACCGCGCCGTGCGTGCGAGTCCCGACCATCCCGTGCTCATCGATCGGTTCCTCGAGGATGCCTTCGAGGCCGATGTCGACGCCCTGTGCGACGGGTCGGAGGTCGTGATCGGTGGCATCATGCAGCACATCGAAGACGCGGGGGTGCACTCGGGCGACTCCGCGTGCGTCTTGCCTCCGTACCTCCTCTCCGGCGACAGCTTGGCCGAGATCCGCGACCTGACGCGCAAGTTCGCGCTCGAACTGGGCGTATGCGGCTTGATGAACGTCCAGTACGCCATCCGCGATGGGGTCGTGTACGTGCTCGAGGTCAACCCGCGGGCATCGCGCACGGTGCCGTTCGTGAGCAAGGCCACAGGGGTCCAGCTGGCGCGCGTCGCCGCCCGTGTCATGGCGGGGGAATCTCTCCAGGCGCTCGGCGTGCCACATGAGCCGGTGCCCGGTGGGGTGGCGGTGAAGGAGGCCGCCTTCCCATTCAACCGATTCGACGTCGACATCCTTCTCGGGCCCGAGATGCGTTCCACCGGCGAGGTGATGGGTTTCGACGATTCGTTCGGGATGGCGTTCGCCAAGGCGCAGGTATCGGCCGGCAACGCCCTGCCCTCTGCACCGGGTAAGGTGGTCGCCACCGTCAACGACCGCGACAAGGAGACGGTGACGCCGATCCTGCGGCGTTTCGTCGATCTTGGTTTCGACATCGTGGCGACCCGGGGCACACACCAGCACCTCGCACAGCTGGGTATCCCGAGCGAGAAGGTGGCGAAGGTGGGCCAGGGACGGCCCGACATCGTCGACATGATCGTGAGCGGCGAGGTGGCGCTCCTGATCAATACGCCTCTCGGCAAGCGGTCTCAGTACGACGACTACGCCATGCGCCGCGCGGCCATCGCCTACAACACGCCCTACATCACCACGATGTCGGCGACCAAGGCGGCCTGCGACGCGCTCATCGCCGTGGGCAACCGCGAACCGTCGGTGCGCTCGCTCCAGGAGCGCGTCGAGGCGGCCCTGCGGGCGACTGCGTCGCGCGAGTGACTCCGTCGCAGGTCGCGACCACAGGGTTTCTGCTGCATCCGTCGTCGGCTCTCCACGACACGGGGCCGGGGCATCCCGAACACCCGGGTCGGCTTCGGGCGCTTGCGGATTCGGTGGGTCGGGAGATCGCTGCACTCGGCGGGCGCGTCGTCGTCGACGTCCCGGTGGAGGTCGATCTCTCGGAGCTTCGGCTCGTCCACACCGCTGATCACCTCGCAGCGATCGAGGCGGCGTCTCAGCGTGCGCGCGCCGAGGCCCGGCTGGTGGCGCTGGATCCCGACACCGTGGTCAGCGCCGCGTCGCTCGAGGCCGCGCTCGGGGCGGTGGGTGCCGCATGGGCTGCGGCAGGTGCGGTGGCCCGCGGCGATCGGCGCAACGCGTTCGTGGCCACCCGACCTCCCGGGCACCACGCGTCGAGTGGGCGTGCCATGGGGTTCTGCCTGTTCAACACCGTGGCTCTCACGGCGCGGTGGCTCCAGGAGCGCGGGTTGGCGGAGCGCGTCCTCGTGGTCGACTGGGACGTACATCACGGCAACGGCACGCAAGACGTGTTCTGGGAGGACCCCTCCGTCCATCTGCTCTCCCTCCATCAGGCGCCGCACTGGCCGGGCACGGGCCGACCGTCGGAGATCGGCGCTGGGGCGGGGGAGGGTGCGACGCACAACGTCGAGGTGGCCGCCGGAGCCGACTGGACGACGTACGGTCCTTCGTTCGAGCGGGCGCTCGACGAGGCGTTCGAGGCCTCGCGCCCCGACTTCGTCCTCGTATCGGCCGGGTACGACGCCCTGGCGGCGGACCCGCTCGGTGGGCTCTGCCTGGGGCCGGCGGACTTCCACCGCATGACCGAGATGGTGTTGCAACGGTCTTCGAAAGGGGGAGAATCCCGACTGGTGGCGATGCTCGAAGGGGGCTACGATCCACCTGGAACCGGGTCGGCAGTCGCGATGACGATCCGCGCTCTCGCCGGTGTGGTCCCGGTCGATTCGACCCTGCCGGCGGATGAGGGGTAGGGGGACGACACGTTTCAACCGGACCGTATCTGCTGGAGGCTGTACGAGATGAGAAGGCGAGTCACACTTCTTGCGCGCGGTCTGTCGGCGCTCGCCATCCTTGCGAGCCTTCCAGCGGTGCTGGCGGCCCAGGCGGCCAACGAGCTGCCCCCCGACGGAGAGGGTCCTGCGGAGCGTCACCCCGCGGCCCAGCAGGCGATCGACGAGTTGAAGTCGCCCTACTGTCCGGGTCTGATGCTCGAAGTGTGCCCCTCTCCGGGAGGTATGGCCCTTCGAGACAGCTTGCAGGAGCTCGCCGAGGAGGGGCGCACGGCCGACGAGCTGGTCAACTGGGTGGTGTCCAACCACGGAGAGAAGTGGCGGGCGTTGCCCAAGCGTTCGGGAATGTCGCTGATCATGGCATGGTTGATCCCGCCTGCGGGGGTCCTGCTCGGCCTCGGCCTCGTCATCGTGGCTCTGCGCCGCATGCGGTCGAATGCTCCGCGCCCGGTCACGCGCGACGCTCCTCTTTCGGCCGACGAAGAAGACCGACTACGGGCGGCCATGCGGGAGCTCGACGCCGAGGAAGAAGCGACGTTCTTCTGAGCCGTTCGTGAGCCCTCCCGACCAGGCCGGGGCGGGGGCGCGCAGCGCCCCGTCGATGCTCGATCTCGTGCGCCTCAGTCCTCGGCTGCTCTTCCCGCCCGGCGGTGAGGCGCTGTACCGTCAGATCGCCGTCCTGACCGCCATGCAGCCGGGCCTCGAAGTGCTCGCCGTCGGCTGTGGCCGAGCGGTCACGCTGGAGTACTTCGCGCGAGAATACGGTGTACAGGCCTCCGGGATCGAGCCAGACGGTGCGCTGGTGGAATCGGCGGTCGACCGGATCCGTGCGGCCGAGTTGGGTGATCGGGTGCAGGTGCAGCAGGCGCCCGCTGACCAACTTCCGTATCGCGACGAGATCTTCGACGTCGTCGTGGGCGAACTCGAGATGACGGCGACCGCCGACGCTGCAGATGCCGTTCGCGAGCTCGTTCGAGTGACCCGACCCGGGGGGTCCGTCGTGCTCGTGCAGCTGGTGTGGCTCGCTCCGGTCGAGGCGCCCCGGCGCCGGCTTCTGGGCGATCACCTGGGGGTTCGGCCCCGAATGCTGGTGGAATGGAGGCGACTGTTGCTCGACGCCGGCGTCGAGGATCTGCACATCGAGGACTGGACCGATCCCGATACCGCCTTCCGGCCCAACGACGTCAAACCCTTCCCCGATTTTGCCGAGCTGTTTTCACTTTCCGAGAAGATCGGTATTCTGCGCCGAGCGTGGCGGCGCTGGGGGTGGACCGGTGTGCGCACGGTGCTCACGCGGGAACGGGAGATCCACCAGCTACTCACCCGCGATCGGGTGCTCGGCCTCGACCTGATCAAGGGGACGAAGGCGGCGGCCTCCGACCCGGGCCCGGCATCGCCGAGCCACGAGCGGGCGGAGGCACAGGCCCTCGTCCCGGAGGCAAACCTCGACGCCGGCGACCCGAGGTCCGTCGAGGCTGCCCCACCGACGCCGCCCGACGACGAACCGACATCCGGTGAGGTCGCCGACGTACCCGACGACGATCGCGGCGATACCCGCGGTCTGCCACTCTTCAGCCCCGAAGCGACATGAGCGACTCCGCACTCCTCATCCAGCCCGACGGTGTAACCCGGGTCCAGGCAGCCCTTGCCGAGCAGGGACTCGACGGTTGGTTGCTCTACGAATTCCGCGGGCAGAACTGGATCTCGGCCGAGTTGCTCGGCGCCGGGTGGACCACCCGACGCACCTTCGTCCTCGTGCCGAGGGAGGGGCGGCCCCGGGCCCTGATCCACGCGATCGAGGGGTCGTCGTGGCGGCACTGGCCGTGGGATGCCGAGCACTACGCGGGCTGGCGCGAGATGGAGACGAAGCTGGCCTCGCTCGTCGACGGTCACCACCGCCTCGCCGTCGAGTTCTCACCGGGTGGGGCCGTGCCCACGGTCGACCTCGTGCCGTCGGGTACGATCGAGCTCCTGCGCGGCGCAGGGGTGGAGCCGGTCAGCTCGGGCGATCTGGTCAGTCGGTTCTTTTCGGCGTGGAGTCCGATGCAACTCGAGGACCATCGTCGCACGGCCGAGGTCGTGGCGTCGGTCGGGAAGGGGGCCTTTCAGGAGGCGGCGCGCTCGCTCCGAGAGGGCCGACCCCACACCGAGGGTTCGCTCACCCGATGGATCCTCGAGGGCCTCGCTCGGGGAGGGGTGGTCGTGGACGCCGACACGCACGTCGCGATCGGAGCGCGGGCCGCCGATCCGCACTACGCCCCGGAGGGCGAGGGAGAGGTGCTCCGCCCCGGGGAGGTGCTTCTGGTCGACCTTTGGGGTCGCAGCTCCGAGGAGACCGTGTCGGCGGATCAAACCTGGATGGGGTACCTCGGTGCGACCGCTCCCGACCGTGTGGTCGATCTCTGGACCATCGTCCGCGACAGTCGCGATGCGGGCGTCGCCCTCCTTCGCGAGCGCGCCGACGGGGAGCGGCCGGTCATGGGCTACGAGGTCGACGACGCCTGCCGCGAGGTGATCCACGCGCACGGGTACGGCGACTACTTCATCCACCGTACGGGCCACTCCATCGACCGCAAGCTCCACGGGAGCGGGCCCAACCTAGACAACCTCGAGACCCGGGACACCAGGCGGATCATTCCGGGGGTCGGCTTTTCGGTCGAGCCGGGGATCTACCTTCCGGGGGATGTGGGACTGCGGAGCGAAATCAACGTTCACTTCAGCGAAGACGGCCCGGAGGTGACGCCTCGGGACCCACAGGTCGACCTCATCCTGCTGGACGTGTGACGCGCGGCTCCTCGTCTCGAGCCTCTCGGCTCGTCGAGGTCGCGCTCCCCGTACCGATCCACTCGACCTTCACCTACGGCGTGCCCGACGACCTGCCCACCCCTGCGGCCGGGGTAAGGGTGCGGGTACCCTTCAGTCGAGACGAACGCATCGGGTGGGTGGTCGGAGAGGGGGCACCGGACGGTGTCACCCGGTTGCGCAACCTGCTCGACGTCCTCGACGACACGCCCGGTGTGCGCCCCGACCTGCTGCGCCTCTCGCGGTGGATGGCCGACTACTACGCGGCCCCCATCGGGATCGCCCTGTCGGCCACGCAGCCGGCCGTGCTGTCCGACGTGTCGCGGGACTACATCGCCCTCGACGGTGCTCCGCCGGTTGGTTCGCCTCGGCTGGCGCGATTGACCGCGGCTCTCGAGGGCGGGGGAGTGCACATGGTGTCCACCCTCCGCAGACGGCTGGGGATGGGCTCCATCTGGCCCGAGGTACACGCCCTGAAGCGGGCGGGCGTGCTCCGTCACGAGGTGGTGCCGCCCCAGGAGCCGTCGGTGAAGACACGCCGGGTCGTGCGGGTCGTACGCGCTCTCCCGGATCTCGCCGAGCGGGACGCGCTGTTCGGCCGGGCCGTGCGGCAGCGCGAGGCATACCTCGCGCTCGAGGACGCCGGCGGCGCACGCTCCCTCTCGAACATGCTACGCGAGGGGGGCTTTTCGCGGTCGGTGATCGCTGGGCTCGAGCAGAAGGGCCTCATCGAGCTCGCCGACGAAGAAGTCGTGCGGGATCCCTTCGCGGCCGCACGGGTGACGCCGGTCGCTCATCCGCTGACCGCGGACCAACGGCAAGCGTTGGCCGTGATTCGTCAGGAGGCGGGGCGCGACGTTCCGCGGCCGGTCCTGCTCCACGGGATCACCGGCTCCGGCAAGACCAGGGTGTACATCGAACTGCTCAAGGACGTGCTGGAGCGGGGGCAGACCGCCATCGTGCTGGTGCCCGAGATTTCGCTCACTCCCCAGACGGTGACCCGCTTTCGCGGATGGTTCGGCGACCAGGTGGCCGTTCTGCACTCCGGCCTTTCGAAGGGCGAGCGCTACGACGCCTGGAGACAGCTCGCCACCGGCCGTCGATCCGTCGCGGTGGGCGCCCGCTCCGCGCTGTTTGCGCCGCTCGACCGACTCGGCGCGATCGTGGTCGACGAGGAACACGACGGCTCGTACAAGCAGTCCGAGGCTCCCCGCTACCAGGCGCGGGATCTCGCCGTGGTGCGAGCGTCGTTGTCGGGCGCGGTGTGTGTGCTCGGCAGCGCCACCCCCTCGCTGGAGAGTTGGGCGAATGCGGCGAAGGGGCGGTTCGTGCGCGCGTCGCTCCCGCGACGAGTCGCGGACCGACCTCTCCCCCCCGTGCACCTGATCGATCTGCGCGAGGCGCGCAAGCGGCCGAAACCGTCGAGGGGACCGTCGTCGGAGGCGGGGCTGGTGCTGTCCACACGCCTCGTCGAGGCCGTCGAACGGAGGCTGGAGCGCCAGGAGCAGTCCATCCTGCTGCTCAACCGACGCGGGTACGCCTCCTTCATCCAATGCCGCGAGTGCGGTGACGTGCGCGTGTGCCCCAACTGCTCCATCTCGCTCACCTACCACCGGCGCTCGGGTCGCGTCGTGTGCCATCACTGCCGCTTCGACGAGGTGGCCCCGAGCCGGTGCCGGAGGTGTGGTTCGGACGACCTCTCGTTTCGCGGTCTCGGGACCGAACAGGTGGAGCGCGTCGTCGTGGAGACCTTCGCGGGTGCGCGCGTCGCGCGGATGGATGTCGACACGACGTCGGGAAAGTGGTCGCACCACGAGATTCTGGGGCGGGTCGAGCGCCGCGAGGTCGACATCCTTCTGGGCACGCAGATGATCGCCAAGGGGCTGGATTTCCCGCACGTGACCCTCGTCGGCGTCATCAACGCCGACGTGGGGATCCACCTGCCGGACTTCCGCGCGAGCGAGCGCACCTTCCAGCTTCTCAGCCAGGTGGCCGGGCGTGCGGGCCGCGGGGAGCGGGGCGGGGAGGTGTTGATCCAGACTTCGCTCCCCGAGCACTACGTCCTTCGGGCGGCGCTCGACCACGACTTCGAAGGCTTCGCGCGCCGCGAACTCGAAGAGCGCCTCCAACCCGCGTATCCCCCGCACATCCGACTGGTGAACGTCGTCGTGAGCAGCCCGGACGATGGGGCGGCGGCCGACCAGGCCGAGGCCGCGGCCCGCTGGATTCGGGCGCGTCTGGGCAACGTCGCGGTGGCGCTCGTTGGACCCGCTCCGGCGCCGATCGAGCGCCTCCACAACCGCTGGCGGTGGCACTTCCTGTTGCGTTCCGCGCGACCCGAGCACCTCGGTCGCGTGTGTCGAGGGTTCGTGCGGGGCTTCCAGCCTCGCGGTGCCGATGTGCGCGTCGCCCTCGACCGCGACCCCGTGGCCCTCCTGTAGAGGGGTTCGCGACACGTCGCGAGGCTTCGTGGACGCACACGGGAACGCGTCGAGCGCGTCGCGGACGGGTCACGACCGTTGCCCCCGCGGCGACGAGCATTCTACGTTGCGGTATGGGTTGCCTTGCCCTCAACGCGTCCTACGAACCCCTCACGCTCGTCCCCACGAGGCGGGCGGTACGGCTCGTCCTGGACCGAAAGGCCGAGATCCTCGAAGTGGATGGTGATCTGGCGTTTCGGTCGGAGAGGTCGTCCGTGCCGTATCCGACCGTCATCCGGCTCGTGCGGTACGTCCATGTGCCGCGTCGGTACCGCCGGCAGGTGACCAACACCTTCCTGTTCGCCCGCGACGACTACACCTGCCAGTACTGCGGTCGCCACCGCAGCGCCCTGCGCGGTCGCCAGTTCCTGACCCGCGACCACATCGTGCCCCGGGCTCGCGGTGGGCAGAACGGGTGGGGCAACGTCGTGACGGCGTGTTCCCCCTGCAACAACCGGAAGGGGGACCGAAGCCTGGCCGAGGTCGGCTTCAAGCTGCTCTCGACGCCTCGCGAGCCCGACTACGTTCACCTCGTCTGGGCCGTTCGTCGGGTAACGCCGATCCAGGCGCGATGGATCGGGATGTTTTACGGCGATGACGCGGTTGCCTTGCTTCGGGATCACGATGCGAGCGCGTCTCTCGGCGACGGTGGGGACTCTCTCTGGACTCCGTCGGGTCGGGCGAACGACTCGCGCTGAAGGCGACACGTTGCATCCGCCCGAGGCCGTCTCCACGGCGCCTGGCCCCTGTCGTTGTCCATAGATAATCTCTATTCAGGGCATTTGCCCGGGTGCCTTCACCATGGGGACGGCGAAAACCATTCTTCAGGGCTGTACCTTCGGAGCACTCGAACCAGGACCGTGGTTTGACCGAAATCCTCCAGCTGAATCTCCTGTCGCCGATCACACTCGCCTTCGCCCTCGGGATCTTCTCACGGGTGGTTCGAAGCGAGTTTTCGCTCCCGCGAGACATCTACGCGGGGCTGGGCATCTATCTTCTGTTCGCGCTGGGGCTGAAGGGTGGCGTGGAACTCGCGAAGGTGCCGCTGGGGGGGATCATTCTGCCCCTTCTGGCCACGCTCGCTCTGGGCTTCGTGCGGCCGCTGACGAGCTATGCGCTCCTGCGCAAGGTCTTCCGCTTCAAACCCATCGACTCGGCCGGCATCGCCGCGCACTACGGTTCCGTTTCGGCGGTGACCTTCATCGCCGCGTTGACCTTTCTCGACGCCATGGGGCAGGAGGTGGAGGGGTATCTGCCTACGCTGCTCGCCTTCCTCGAGAGCCCGGGGATCCACGTGGCCCTCGCGTTGGGGGTCATGCAGCGCAGTGACACGGGGCGGCCGATGCGGGAGGTGCTCCACGAGGTGCTGACCGGAAGGACGATGATTCTTCTGGTCGGGGGACTCGTCGTCGGCTATGCGATGGCGCCGGGCACGTGGGAGCAGGTTCAGCTGTTCTACGACGGCGCCATCTTCAAGGGAGCGCTCTGCCTCTTCCTCCTCGAGATGGGGGTCGTTGCGGGCGAGCGGCTCGGAGATCTGAAGTCGACGGGGGTGCGGCTGCTCGTCTTCGGCGTGGGGATGGCCGTGATCCACGGCGCCCTCGGTGTGTTCGTGGGCCTCTTGGCGGGTCTGACGCCCGGTGGGGCAACGGTCCTGGGGGCCATGTCGGCGAGTGCCTCGTACATCGCCGCTCCTCCCGCCGTGCGCATGAGCCTCCCCGAGGCCAACCCCACGCTGTCGCTCACGGCGGCGCTCGCCATCACCTTCCCGTTCAACATCGTCTTCGGGATTCCCCTCTACTATCAGCTCGCCCTCTGGATGAGTTGAGGAGCCGCCATGGAAACCCACGATCTCACCCTGATCACGATCGTCGCCGAGCCGGTGCTCGAGGAGCGAATCACGCGCGAGTGCATGCAGCTCGGAGCAACGGGGTATACGGTCATCGAGGCCAGAGGGCGCGGAAGTCGCGGGATTCGGACCGGTGACATCCCGGGCCAGAACATCCGGATCGAGACCCTCGTGTCGGAAGAGGTGGCCGATCGGATCCTGACGCGGGCCTCCGAGAAGTGGTTCCCCCACTACGCGGTGGTGGTCTGGGATACCCCGGTTCGCGTAGTGCGTGGCGAGAAGTACTGAACGTCCGCGATCAGTCGTCCAGCCAGGCGTACGGTCGCTCGTAGAACTGCCCGAAGCCGCGAATGTGTCCGTCGGCCGTGTATTCCTTCCAGCGGATCACCCACCCCCGAACGTCGTCCTGCAGAACTTCGTACTGAAAGCCCTCGAGTCGGGTCCGTTCGGCGAGGAAGCGGGCCAGCGGACGAGGGAGGTGCGCGATCCCCTCGATCTCCGGCTCTTCGCCCTCGGAGGTGATCGCCGAGTGCGCCTCGGACGAGGCCACGGAGAGGGTCCGCAGAGCCTCCTCGACGGCTCCGCGCACTTCGACCATCGCATCTTTCGGCGCGGTCCCGGTGCGCGAGCGGATTTCGCGCAGGAGCTTGGCGAGTTCGGGAGTACCGAGCTCGTCGCGAACGCGACGTAACTGCGTGCTGAGTCGCTCGTGGACGCGGAGCAGCTGGGCGTACTCCCGTCGCGCCTCGGTCGGTGCACCCACACCCAGTGGCGAATCCGAATGAGCAGGTAGCATCTCAGGTGCCCTCACCCTTGGCGTCATCGTCCACGGCCTCCCCTCCCAGTTCTCGCCTCAATTGCTCCTCCCGCTGCAGGGCCTCGCGCACGATTCGCGCCGAGGGATCGTCCGGGGCCAGTGGCTCCGGCGTCCGCGGCCGGCGCGCCTGCGGCGGCCCCTCCCGATTCGTGGCGCGCACCTCCCAGGCGAAGACCATTCGTCTCAGCTCGCCGAGAAGGCGCAGAACCGAAGCCGACCGGTCGAGCAGCGCCCCCTTTCGGTCGAGCAGGAGGATCAGCCGCGCGAACGAGACGAGCTCTTCGCGCAGCTGATCCTCCGACATGTCGTCGTGACGTCCCATGCCTCGGGTCTCTCCTCTCGTTGGGTCGATGGCGACCCCCGGCATGGGTCGCATCAATTCGCGCTCAACTGGGCGAAGTAGCTACCGACGTCGAAGCCGACCGGATCCACGTTGTAGATCTGGGCCTTCGAGAAGTGCCCCGTGGTCGGGAAGTACGGGGGCGGGGCGGTGGCTCCGCAGGTGTCGTAGGAGTACCGCTTCAGGTGTCCCGTACCCGCCGTCGTACCGACGGCTCCGCGGGTGCGCTGGATGATGCCTCCGGTCAGGTAGAGGCACCCGCGGCCCCAGTTGGTCGCCTCGCAGTCCTCGGCGCCGGTCGAGCCGGAGTTGTAGTTCTCCACCGTGAAGATGTTCAGCGCGAGCACCACACCGTGGATGAATTCGTCGGCCGTGTCGTCGTACGAGCGGTACGACCACCCGCTTGCCGGGCGTTGCGGCGAATTGATCGTGTTGTCGGCCACGATGACGTCCTGGCCCGAGAACAGACCCAAGATGTCCTGGCAGGTGCCCGTGCCCGGGTCGATCGTGTAGGTGATGTCGTCACCGATGATGATCTGATCGGAGGCGGCGATCGTGACGCGGCCGCGAAGCTCGCCGGAGATCATGACCTTGCCGTCGACGTAGATCACACCCTTGAACGACGGGTTCATCGGGCGGTTGATCGGGTGCAGATACTGCGCCTCGGTGGCGCCGACCCTGGCGACCAACGCGGCGTCCACGACGCCGCCCCAGGGGATCCACTGGCCGCGGCCGCCCGGTGAGACCGGTGTGAACACGCCGCCGGTGAGCTCCGGATCGCCGCCGAGGAAGCAGCGGCGGGACGGCGAGGTCAGAGCGTCGAGCCAGCTGTCCCCATTGGGGGCCGGATGGTCGTCGGCCGCCAGGAAGGTCCCGTTGTAGTAGGCGCCGCAGTTGATGGCGTCGTCCATCCCACCCCACGGGATCTCTGCTCCCACCCACCGGATGTCCGTGCCGGTGTAGGCGCGAATGAAGCCCTCGTTTTCGTCGGTGGTGTCGCCGTCGTTGTTGACGTCGACCGCGACGAACTCGATGCGAAAGGTGCTTTCGCCGTAGCTCGTGGTGTTGCTACCGGTGAACGACATGCTCCCGGCCGCGGCCTGGGACTGGAGCTTGGTGAGTTCGGCGGTGTTGGGCATGGCGATTTCGGAGACGTTCTCTTCGTAGCCCTTCTTGAACGTCCCGTATGACGCGCCCTGCACCGTCTTCGCGGTGCGCGTTTCACCGTGGAAGGTCGCGCCCGAGGGGTAGATCTTCAGGTAGTCGTTCGTGTGGACCGGCCCGAAGATCTGGTCGCCTCCACCGAACGAGATGTACGACGGCTCGAAGTCGGTGAAGTAGGCGTACCGGGCGAAGCTCTCCTGGTAGACCTGCGACCGCCGGATCGCGAGCGCGCCCGTCTGATCCTCGACCACCGAGACGATGCTCCCGAACACACCGTACTGACCCGAGGTGGCTCCGGTCGGCCCGGCGTAGATCCAGCGCTTCACACCTGGGATCGCGTTGCCTTCGCCGTCGTACACGGCGGCGTTCGACACCAGGGTGGAGTAGCCGGTATCGGGGTAGAGCGTCTTGTCGGCGTTGATCGCCGCACGGCCCAACTCAAGCCCCTCTTCGGAGAGGTCTTCGAGCATCGACGACCGTTCGAGATAGCGGTTGGCCAGAATGTGGTTGGATCCCATCATCACCGCGCTGGTGGCGAGTGCCGCAGCCACGAGCATGACGAGCATGATGGTCATCAGGGCGAAGCCGCGCGAATCCGTCGACCGCTTCATGGTAGACTCCAGTCTGCTGCTGATATTGGTAGTCATGGCGCTGCCTCCTCAGGGCACGACGACGGTCGCGCCGGCGGATCGGGGAGACAGACTCGGCGTGCAGTCCTGTGCCGCCAGGCCGTACTGCACCTGGTCGCCACTCTCGACCGCCGTATCGAGGAACGTGTAGGCCGACTCGCCGGCGGGGATGCTCAGGAACGGATCCGCCCACGCAGCGCCGTTGACGCGCTTCCAGATGACGTAGCGGATGACGTCTCCCTCACCGCTCGCCTCGTCGGTGGCGGCGTTCCAATTCAGCCGAAGCGCCGGCTCGCCGTCGGGCTGCAACTCGAAGGTCGTGGTGATGCCGACCCCGAGAATGGGCTCGTCTCCACAGGTGAGGAGCACCCCGAACCCGGTGTTGGGGAGGTCGACGAGACGATTGAGGGTGGCCTCCGGGGCGCCCCCCGTGTCGGCCTCGCGCAGGTTGTACGAGGCCACGTTGATCCGCACGGTCTTGATGGAATCGATGACCGCGAAGCGCCCGGTGTCGGCCGCCGACGAGTGGATCTTCACCTCGTGCTTGAGCGGGATCAGCGAGTCGGGGATCGGCGTCAGAAAGCTCGCGCCGGTGTTGTCGAACGTCTTCCGATTGTACTGGAAGAACGGCTTGTTTTCGTCCTTCAGAAGCGAGCGGGCCACGAGGTCGGGCGTACTGCCGTTCACCGATCGGTAGAGGCGGTAGTCGTCGCTACGGTCGGTCGTGGGGTCCAACTCGAACCAGAACACGATCAGCTCGGCCGGGCTGTTGATGCCGCCGACCTCGTAGACGGTGTCGGGCCAACTCCAGCTGGCGTTCGGGATCGTCACGGCGGCGCGCGGTGCGGCGACCATGCCATCCGGCGCACTCGGGTCGACGTACACGGCCGATACGTCGGTGCGCACGTTGCTGGTGTAGTCGGCGGTGAAGGCGAAGACGTCGTCGCCGGCGTACACGACCGGGGGCTGACCCTGGGGTACGTTGGTACCGGCCGTCGTCAGGTCGGTCTCCAGCGTGCCCACGGCGTAGCGGAGATTCCGGAGTGCGCCCAATCGGTTCGACCCGTCGGTGAAGGCCGAGTTCTGCGTCGCCATGAAGGCGAGTGCGCCCGAGACGACGACGCCGAAGACGATCACGACGATCAACAGCTCGATGAGTGTCATCCCGCGCCGGTCTTCGTGGCTCGGGGGTCGGGTGGTGTTCGTGCGCGGCGTCATGGTGCCCCCACGGTGAATCGTCTGGAAAGCGGCTGCGTCAGGCGTTCGCCGTTGACGACCACGCTGACGACCTTGTAGTCGAGTGTGCCGCCGCCCGTGACGGACTGTTGCACGCGGGTGACCGTCGTCGTCCGTGTGAAGCCGCTCAGTCCGGGAAGATCCGACTCGGAGCCGGCGTAGAGCGTCTCCAACTCGGCGTATCTCGGGTCGACCTTGACCAGCGAGATGCGGTCCTGGACCGCCTGCATGGCGAGTGCCCGGACCTCGGCGTCGGCCGAGTAGCGGCCGAGCACTCCGGCCGATGCGGCCATCCCGAGGACGGCGACGCTGAGAATGACCAAGGCGATCGTGACCTCGACCATCGTGAAGCCGCCCTGGCGTGCTGCCCGGGGCGTCCGGGGCCGTTCGTTCGTCAACATCCGATCTCCCAGGTGAGAGTCTTGTTCGACATGCACGTCACCTGTCCCGTGGCCCGTTCCACTTCGATGGCGCGCGAGTGGTGGCTGTAGCCCGACGCGCGTGAGGCACGGAGGGAGGTCAGGTAGATCACGCCCGTCTCACTGGCGCTTCCGTTCCGCCGAAAGGTCAGAGAGGGAAGGCCCCCCTGGGTCTCGGTGAAGGTCACCGTCGACGGCCCCGGCACGAGCTCCGTCGCGCCGCCCTGTCCGAACACCACCTCTTCTTCGAGGCGGATGTACCGGACCTCCTCGCCACTTTCCATCTCGCCGTCGTTGTCCGTGTCGTGGTGAAGTCGAATCATCCGATCGGATTCGTCGAAGGCGAGCACGATGTCGTACTGCCGGAGCACCGCGAGGCGCTGCGACGAGTTCACCATGAGGGCGAGGCTTTGGACCTCGCCGTCGAGGCGGAAGCGAGCGACGTCGATGTTGGGGAGGGCGATGCCCATGATGATGACCAGGAGGGCCATCACCGTGAGCATCTCGACCAGTGTGAAGCCTCGCGATCGTCGCGGGCGGCACGTTGTGGTATAGGGCGTCATCTCGTGACTCCAGGGCGTGAGCGTTCGCCCCGAAGGAAGGCAACCATCGTGCCGCCTGTGCCACTTCGGGTCAGGCGATGCTAAGTGGTTGTCCTACAGCTGTTTGAGATGCGGTGTGGTGTGGCTGAGGGCTGTCCGGGGTCCCAAAACGGCCGTGGTCTTCCGGGCTCGGGGAAAGGTTTGCCGCCCCTCTGGGACCGGCTCCGGAGGCGTCTCGAGGGTCCCTTCTAGTGTAGTGTCGCCAAAGTCTGGTGACCGCCGAGGGTGCGGAGGCGCCGCGGGGGCGAGGCGGAACGACGCGGCGTAGCGATAGCTACGGCA
>JANQNV010000336.1 GCA_028279425.1 Longimicrobiales bacterium
TGCCGTAGCTATCGCTACGCCGCGTCGTTCCGCCTCGCCCCCGCGGCGCCTCCGCACCCTCGGCGGTCACCAGACTTTGGCGACACTACACTAGAAGGCGGCCCGCCCTGCTTCTTCGACAGCCTTCTAGACCGGCCGGCGTCCTCAGTTGTTGGGGGCGCCGTTGTCGATCCAGTTTCTCAGGTTGGTGACGTCGATGTCGTCGAGCGGCGTGCCGCCCAGCGGCATGGGGGAGCCGACCGTCTGGCGACCCTCGACCTTGATCACGAGGTAGCTCTCCTCGGCATCGCCGGGGCTCACCCGAAGGATGGGTTCGTTGGTCGCGGTCACGCCCACCAGGCTCGCCCAGGCGTTGCCGGGCCGGAGATCGAGTCCGGCTCGCATTGCCGATCCATGACACGACGACGACGAGCAGCCGACCCGGTCGAAGATCTCCTGGATATCGGCGGCGAACGCGGGGTTGGCCTTCACCACCCGCCCGGGGTCGACCGGTTCGGTGGGCCCGTCGTCACCTCCACAAGCGGCGAGGGCGAGGAGGAGCATGACGAGGGTGGGTCCGCGACGAGGGGGTGGGGTGCGCACGATGGGTCTCCCGGCTTGGGTCGATCGGGTGGGCGGTCAAACGGCCCTGCGGATCCAGCCGCGCACCCCGAAGCCGACGCCCAGAGCGACGAGCCCCGTCGACCAGATCGCCGGTTCGACGAAGAAGGCGAGGCCGGTGCAGCTGAGCAGGCCGGCGAGGGCCACCCATCGAGGGAATCGGCGCGAAGCTGCGGGAAGTCGCAAGGCGGAGAGATTGGTGAGTCCGTAGTAGGCCAGTACCGTAAAGGCGCTGAACGACCACGTCGTTTTCATGTCGCCGATCAGGACGAGGGCTCCGATCACGAATCCGACGGTCCAGACCGCCCGCCGCGGGCTACCCTGCGCGGAGTGGATCACCGCCAAGGCGGGCGGCATGTCGCCGCGCCGCGCCATGGCGAGCACGACCCGGCTCAACCCGAGGACGAGGTTGAGCAGCACACCGGTCATCGCGGTGATGGCGCCGAGGCCCACCCAACCGGGCAGCCACGCGGGGCCGAGGGAACGGGCGACGACCTGCAGAGGCGCCGCCGATCCCCGGGTCGCCTCGGCGAAGGCCGGACCCCCGACGGCGGCGAGCGCCGTCGCGGCGACGCACGCGTACAGCACCATCGTGATGGCGAGTGTGCTCACCACGGCGCGTGGAATGGTGCGGGCGGGGTCTTTCACCTCTTCGCCGAGTGTGGCGATCCGGCCGTATCCGGTATAGGCGACGAACAGGAGGGCCGTCGCGTGGAGGAGCGATCCGACGGAGGTGTCGGCCGCCGGCCGGACGGTGTCGAAGCCGACGTCGGCGCCCACGTGGAGCCAGCCTGCCATCACGAAGGTGCCGAGCACGGCGATGGTCAGGGTGACCACGACGGCGTTGGCCCGATTGGAGCGGCGCATCCCCCCCACGACCAAGGCGCTGAGCGCCATCACGAGCGACAGGGCGACCATGGTGCGGATCCACGGCGCACCGCCGCCCACCCCGACGGTATCGAGCAGGTAGCCTGCGGCCCCGAGGGCCGCGGTCGCGGCCGACGCACTCTTCGCGAGCAGAAAGAGCCACCCTGCCGCGTAACCGGCGGACGGGTGGATGTAGCGGTAGGCATATTCGTAGGTCCCGCCGCTCACGGCGTGGGCGGCCGCCAGCTGGGCGCTCGACAGGCCGTTGGCGGTGGCGACGAGGGCCGCGAGAACGACCGCGAGGACCAGACCGCTTCCGATGATTCCCGCGGCGATACCGAGGCTGACGAACACCCCGGTCCCGAGAATCGACCCGAGGCCGAGGCCGATCGCTCCGCCGGAGCCCACGACCCGCTCGAGTGGTTGCGATGAGGCGGACGGCATGTTTCCCCAGTGGCCGGAGGATCGGGTCGACAGTGTCGCCCAAGTCCTGATGCCGTTCGTGCGCGGGGGCATCCACGGGATGCGTCGTTGGAACTCCTTGCCGTAGCTATCGCTACGCCGCGTCGTTCCG
>JANQNV010000006.1 GCA_028279425.1 Longimicrobiales bacterium
CCTTCTGGTCGGGCTCGGGGCGGCGCAGATGCCACGCCTCGACGAGGTGCGCCTCGACCGGGTCGTGCTCGGATTCGCCGGCGCGATCACCCTCCTCGCCGCGGTCGGGTTCGGCCTCCTGCCCGCCGCCCGACTCCGCGCACTGGAACTCGCCACGGCGCTCAGGGAGGGAGGACGAGGAGCCGGTGTGGGCCGAGCGCGCGAGCGGGTCCGCAACGGCTTCGTGCTCGCGCAGCTCGCCTCGTCGGTCGTGCTGGTCGTCGCCGCCGGCCTGTTGGTGCGGGACTTCACGACCGTGCTCGGCACCGATCCCGGCTTCCGACCGGGCCGACTCGTCGCGGCCGAACTGACGCTGAACGCCAACGCCTACCCGGACTACGACGCCGTCGATCGACTGTACACGGAGTGGGTAGCCCGCGTGTCGGCGCGGCGGGAGTCCGAGGTCACGACTCTCGCGACGAGCGTCCCCTTCGGACCCAACTGGGACTACCCGGTACCGATGCAGGCCGTGGGCGCCGCCCCACTCGACGTGAACGCGCAACCGCGCGCTCTCAACCGGATCGTCGACGCGGGCTTCTTCGAAGCGCTCGGGGTCCCCCTCCTCGAGGGCCGCACCTTCGCGATCGACGACGACCTGGAGGGTGAGGGCGTCGTGATCCTCAACGAAGCGGCAGCTCGACTGTTCTTTCCGGGTGAGCGCGCGGTGGGCAGTCGATTCACCGACACCGCGGGCCCCTTCGGACCGCTGGGCGAAACCCGCAAGGACGACGTGCGGGTGATCGGCCTGGTGCGCGACGTCCGCTACGACGGGCTGACTGCCGCCGCGGAGCCGACGGTCTACTTCCCGTTTCGGCAGGCTCCCTTTCGCCGCATGACCATGGTCGTTCGCGCCGATGGTGACCCCGGAGAGGCCGTGGCGGCCATGCGGGCCGAATTGGCGGCGCTCGACGGCAATCTCGCCGTGTCGCGCGTGAACACCCTCGGCGACATGGTCCACCTCTCCCTGGCTCGCGAGCGCCTGAGCTCGACGCTGCTTTCGGTGTTCGCGCTTCTCGCCCTGGCCCTCGCCTCCGTGGGCATCTACGGGGTCCTTTCGCAAGCCGTACGCCGACGCCTGAACGAGATCGGCGTTCGGAGGGCGCTCGGCGCCGACACGTCGGGGGTGGTGCGGCTGGTCCTCGGGCGAACCCTCCGCCTGACCGGAGTCGGTCTCGCCCTGGGTCTCGCCGGGGCCCTGCTCGCCGGACGGGCCCTCGCGAGCCAGTTGAGCGCCATTGCGCCCTACGACCCCCTCGTCTTCGGTGGGGTCGTCGCGGCTCTGGCTACGGTGGCGCTCGGCGCGAGCGTGGCGCCGCTTCTGCGCGCCCTCTCGATCGACCCGGCGCGGGCGCTGCGCCCGGAGTGACCCGGCCGCCCCGCTCACGGCTCGGAGCCTTCTAGTGTCCCGTTTGAGAAGTCCGGTGCGTACCGAGAGGGGGTGTGGGCTTGGGTGGCGAGGCGGAGCGACGCGGCGTAGCCAGAGCTAGGCAAGGAGTTCCAACGACGTCCACACAAGATGCACTCTTCCTCGAATACCATCGGGGCTTTTCAAACGGGACACTAGTGTAGTGTCGCCAAAGTCTGGTGACCGCCGAGGGTGCGGAGGCGCCGCGGGGGCGAGGCGGAGCGACGCGGCGTAGCCAGAGCTAGGCAAGGAGTTCCAACGACGTCCCCACAAGATGCTCACCTCCTCGAATACCATCGGGACTCTTCTAACGGGACACTAGCGCAGTTGGCGGAGCTCGTCGAAAGTCACCACGATCGACCGCTCCCCCTGGCCCACCAGGGTCACCGCGCGCGCCGCAGAATCGAGCGCGACCGAGGCGATGTAGCGGGCCCCCACGAGCTCCCGCACACCCAGGACGGAGCCGTCGGCCCCGAAGGCGTGCAGAGCGAACGACAACCGGTTGTCGTGGTAGGAGAGCGCCACGTAGTCGACCGCCTCCCACCGCACGACGGGGCACTGGCCCGACGCGGTCTGACACGTGGCTTTGTACAACTCGCGGTCGAATGTGGGAAGAGCGACCGCCGCCACCTCGACGATCGCCGGAAGCTCTTCCTGTTCGGCCTCGGGATCGGGGGCGAGCGCCGATGAGGACTGTGTGCAGGCGCCGGCCCCGACCAGGGCGGCCAGGGCGAGCGGGAGGGACAGGGTGCGGTAGAGCGATCGGTTCATGAGGGGGCTCCTTTCTCGGGCAGATGATGGGGGCTCTGCCTCGAAGAGCGACGAACCGACCGGCGGGTTTTCACCGCACCGCCGCCGGGTCGTTTCGGCCTTCGACGAAAGGCAACATGGACGTAACCCTACACGGTTTTGGGAGACCTCCCCCTACCCTGTCGGGGGGTCATCATGCTAATTGACTGGTTCGGCCCTCCCCGGCCGCTGCACCAAACGACCCTCGTACGAAATCTGGGAGCATGTCGCGTGAGCTTCGACCTTACCCAATACGGAATCACCGGAGAGACCACGAACCACACGCTCGTGGGCTATCACGTCTTCCGTAATCCGTCTGTCGCGAAGATCTACTCCATGGCGGTTCCGCTGCAGAGGTATGCGCTCGCCGGCAACGGCGCCCTCATGGCCTTCTCGGCCCCCAAGACGGGCCGTTCGCCCAAGGACAAGCGGATCGTCGAAGAAGAGACCACCAAGGCCGATATCTGGTGGGGTGAGGTGAACCGCCCGATTCCCGAGGCCTCGTTCGAGATGAATCGTCAGGCGGCGATCAACTACCTCAACTGTCGCGACAAGATCTACGTCATCGACGGCTTCGCAGGGTGGGACCCGGAGCACCGCATCAAGGTGCGCATCGTCTGCACGCGGGCCTACCACGCTCTCTTCATGCACAACATGCTGATCCGCCCCACCCCCGAAGAACTCGAAAACTTCGGCGAGCCGGACTGGGTGGTGTTCAACGCGGGCCAGATGCCGGCGATTCCCGGCCTGCCGGGCGTGGGGTCGAAGACGAGCGTCAACGTCAACTTCAAGACGCGTGAGATGGTGATTCTCGGCACCGAGTACGCCGGCGAAATGAAGAAGGGCGTCTTCGGGGTGCTCAACTACATCTTGCCCAAGAAGGGCGTCTTGAGCATGCACTGCTCCGCCAACGAAGGCGACGACGGCGACGTGGCGCTTTTCTTCGGACTGTCGGGCACGGGCAAGACCACCCTGTCGGCCGACCCGAAGCGCAAGCTCATCGGCGACGACGAGCACGGCTGGAGCGACAAGGGCATCTTCAACTTCGAGGGCGGCTGCTACGCCAAGACGATCAACCTGACCGAAGAGGGTGAGCCCGAGATCTACCGCGCGATCCGGTACGGATCGATCCTCGAAAACGTCGGCTTCGACCGCGAGACCTTCGAGGTCGACTACACGGACGTGAGCATCACGCAAAACACGCGCTGCTCGTATCCGATCGAGTTCATCGACAACGCGAAGATCCCCTGTGTCGGGGGGCATCCGCGCAACATCATCTTCCTGACGTGCGACGCCTTCGGGGTACTCCCTCCGGTGAGCAAGCTCACACCCGGTCAGGCGATGTATCAGTTCATCAGCGGGTACACGGCCAAGGTGGCCGGCACCGAGATCGGGATCACCGAGCCGGTGCCCGACTTCTCGGCGTGCTACGGGGCCGCCTTCCTGAGCCTGCACCCGACCGTGTACGCGGAGCTGCTCGCCAAGAAGATGCGCGAGCACGATGTCAACGTGTGGCTCGTCAACACCGGCTGGACGGGCGGCTCCCACGGCGTCGGGAAGCGCTTCGAGTTGAAGTACACGCGCGCCATCATCGACGCGATCCTGGGCGGCGACCTCGACGACGCGAGTTACGAGACCGATGGTGTGTTCGGTCTGGCCATGCCCGACGCCGTGCCGAACGTGCCCAACGAGGTTCTCAACCCGCGTAACGCGTGGGCCGACAAAGATGCGTACGATCGCACCGCCAACCGCGTGGCTCAGATGTTCGTCGACAACTTCGAGAAGTTCGCCGACCAGGCCTCGGAGGAGATTCTCGCCGCGGCTCCGAAGGTGACCGCAGGGTAACCCATCGGGCCGCCCTGCGGCCGCCCCTGCGATGACGGGCGAACGCCCGGACTCTCGGCACCGTATCGGTGTCGGGGGTCCGGGCGTTTCTGAACCGGGCTAGTGTAGTGTCGCCAAAGCCCTGATGCCGTTCGTGCGCGGGGGCATCCACGGGATGCGTCGTTGGAACTCCTTGCCGTAGCTATCGCTACGCCGCGTCGTTCCGCCTCGCCCCCGCGGCGCC
>JANQNV010000007.1 GCA_028279425.1 Longimicrobiales bacterium
GTCGATGAGTGGGCTCACCGAGGCATCGACTGCGTACCCCTCGGTCACCAACCCCGCGGCCACGGACCGCCCCCACCCCCAACGGCCGGCTCGAAACGAGGTGGGCCGGACGCCGAGTTCGGCCCGAATGCGCTCCGTGATTTCGCGCACCATCAGGCGATTCGACTCGGGGTCGAGCCGAAACATCATGGAGTTCTCGATGCCCTCACCCGTGTCGGGTGGCGTGTTCCAGGGGTGGCAGTGCGCGCCGATCTCGACCGTGTCGCGGGTGGCGAGCTCGCCCAGCACCGCGACGGCGTCCGCGTCGAGCAGTGGCGGGCGGTTGACCAGGTAGGTCGGCCGCGCCCCGAACTCGTCGAACACGTCCTGGAGTTCGCGCAAGTGACCGATGTTACGGGTCGACGCCCCGTCGAAGAGGTACCGACCCCAGTCGTCTTCTTCGGTATCGATCGAGATCGAAACACGCACACGCATCGGTGATCGGCACCCTCTTCAGTGCGACGGGACCATCAGTACGACGGTACCATCCGAAAATTGGCCGGAGGCGTGTTCGGCTTGACCGGCAGCATGTAGAGCCGCGCGAAAGCGACCGCATTGCCTACGAGCAGGAATCCACGGCGGATTCCGGCGATCAGGCCGCCCTTCTGCCGCGTCTCTTCGATCGCCTGGGTATTCCGGAACATCTTGTCGAACAGATGCCGCAGTTTCGGATTGTCCAGGTCGAGGGTGAGCGGAAACACCTGCTTGGAGATGTCGCTCGTCTTCCGGAACACCTCGTAGTCGTACTCGGTGGCGTCGAACCCGAGCGTTTCGTAGAACTCCTGCCGAAGGTGGTCGCGTACGTACATCGTTGCGAACACCGCGAGGACGAAGAAGCGGATCCAGTACTTGTTGCGTCCCGTGATGAGTTCGGGGTTCGCGTGCATGAGGCAGGCGAAGGCTTCGCCGTGGCGGAACTCGTCGTTGCACCACTCTTCGAACCACTTGAAGATCGGGTGGATGAGTCCCTCCGGCTTCTTCTCGAGGTTCCGGTAGATCGTGATGTAGCGGGCGTAGCCGATCTTCTCGCTCAGGTAGGTCGCGTAGTAGATGAATTTCGGCTTGAAGAAGGTGTACTTCTTCTCCCGCGTCAGGAACGAGAGATCGACACCCATGTCGAGGTCGCGCAACGTAGAATTGATGAACCCGGCGTGTCGACCCTCGTCGCGACTCATGTAGCCGAAGAGGTCTTTCATGTCCTGGTTTTCGACCCGCTTCTTGATCTCGGCGTAGAGCAGACACCCCGAAAACTCCGCCGTGATCGACGCCACGAGGAAGTCGACGAACATGTCGCGCGCGGGGAGGTCCGACCAATCCCCGTCGAACTCGTCGGTGCGCTTGAAGTGCCCCTTGTTGGGGTCGTCTTTGAACTCCTGCATCAAATCGTCCCACGTCTCGCGGATCGAATCGACTTGCATGCGATTCATCTCGTCGAAGTCCGTGGTGTAGAATCGGGGGCTCAGTGTGGCGTTTTCCTGAGCCATGCGGGTGGTCTCGTTGACCGGCGGCCGCGTGGTCGCTTCGTACATGGAGGGTCTCCCGGTTTACTCGAAGCCGACTTCGAAGAGTTCCTTGAATTCGAACCCGCCCGTCAGGCGCGTCCAGATCCGTCGAGGAAGGCTCGCGCGATGCACCACCGCGCGAGACGTGTGGCGACTTCGGTGTCCCAACGGTACGTCCGAGAAGTCCTCCGGCACGGGCTCCATCCGGACGCCGTCACCGGGCTGGGGCGCGAACCCTTCGAGTTCGAGAAGCGCATGCAGGTGCTCGTGCGACGACTCGAAATCGAGCGTGCACGGAACGTGCGAGGTCGTCCTCCAGAAAAACCAGACCGTCAATACGAGTCCGATTCCTGCGATCCACAGGACCGTGGTCATCGTACACCCTCCGCGGGTCAGTTCGAGGTCGTGGGGCCGACGTCGTTGGCCCGAGCGGTCGTCTCGAGGAGGGTGAGGAACTGCTCCCTGCTCGAGGCGCCGAACGCGGCCACGTCGAGCACCATTCCCGTCGGTTCGTCTTCGAGGATCAGTGCTCCGTCGGTCCGTAGACGAAGAACATAGGGCAGATCGCTCTCGACACCATACCGCGCGCGCTCACGTCGCAAGGGGCGGAGGGCTCCGCGAAGGAAGCCGCCCTCACCCGGCGACAGGGAACGCACTACCGCGTCGGTTTCGGCGTCGACGACGATGATCCGGTCGCCGGGCTCGTCGCGGAACACGAGTTGCCGGGCCTCGACCGTGGCCGCGACCTCGGCGGCCGGATCGTCGGTTGCGGCACGGCGTTCCTCGGCCCCGCACCCGATCGCTGCGGCTCCGATCAGGACGGCCACCCATGATCTTCGTTCGACCCTTCGTCGGGTCACTGCGGCTCCGACCCGGCCCGTACTCGATTCGTGAGGATCACGGTTCCGTCGTCGTCGAGCACGTTGAACTCGACGGGAGTGGTCGTCGCGTGCGTGGGGTGTCCGACCCCCGCCTCGAGCAGCACATCCCGAAGGTGGGCCGCCACCGCCGGAGCATCGGGGATGGCCCGCATCATCGGCTGTGGATTCCGGAAGCGCCACGGACGAGCGTGCGGCCAGAGGTAGGCCACGCCGATGCGGTCGCTACCAACGACGTCGAGAGCCACATCGCCGGTCCCGTCGGAGCCGGCCCGGTGCCAGGCACCGCCGATTCGCGAGAACGGCAGGTTGAATACCGCCGGGAAGGCCACGCCGATCTTCATGACGATCCGCCGGTCGGTGAAGGCGTAGATCGTCGACGACGCGACCCAACGCGAATAGAGCGCGGCGATTCCGACCACGACGGCTCCGAGGATCATCAGCCACACCGCCCGTCCAACAGCGGCCCCGGAGCCTGCCAGTACGAGGCTCAGGGCGGCGAGCCCCACGAAGTAGATCGCGATCCAGTGCACACGGAAGACGTCGCGGGCGAGCCCTCGCGCGCTGGGCCGCCCCTGCCAGAGCAGCCGTTCGCCCTCGGGCAGGGGTTGGTCGATACCATCGATGTAGGTTCGGTCCATGATCAGATGAGGGGTTCGTTCCGGATCGGTTCGGCGTATCGGTATCCGCCGGCGTACCAGGCGACGATCTTGTCTTCTTCCAACAGGGTGATCTGGCCGGGCGTCTTGGGTTGCGGCACGTCGGCGAAGTGCTTGCCGAAGATCGACATCACTCGGATCTGGCCACCGCGCAGCTTGCAATATCCGATGGGTAGGATCGCCGTGCCGCCTTCGTTCAGCGTGACCGTCAGGTAGCGGAGTTGGGGCTCGGCGAGGTCGACCCACATGTCGGTCACCGTGCCGACCTCCACGTCGTCACCCGCGACGACGGTCATGCCCATCGGGTCGGGACTGGATGGATCGACGTGGAAGTCGGTTTGCACGGAGACCGGTTGAATGCGCGGCCGCCCGTCGTGCGTGAGATCGGGCCGATCGGCCCGGTCGGTCGCCCATGCGGCGGCCCCGATCCCCTCCTTCATGGGGTCCTTGTCGGTGACGATCGGCGCCCCGGGGTGCGGGACGAAGGGACGAGTAGACATCAGCTCTCCGTGAGTCTGTTGGGGGCGGATTCATCCTCGACGAGCGCGGGGTGCTTCACCCGCGGGCTGCGAGGCGTGGGGACCGCCGGGTAGCCTTGCACGATCACCGCGCGGCGGTCGGACTCGAGGGGGTAGCCCTCTCGCTTGTTCTCCCGGTGGAGATAGTAGATCAGCCCCGCGAAGAAGAACCAGAACAGATAGATCAACACCGTGGGAAGATCGATGTAATTCGCTTCCATCATCCCTCCGTACGTGAGACGATCAGCCCGGCAACTGCGCCAGGCCGAAGATGGGCGGGCGATCCGGCTCGCTGGTTGCCGAAGCACCACGGGGTACCACGAGAGGCCCGAGCGCCGCCATGGCTATGAACAGCGCCAGAATCTCGAGGTGGTAGACGAAGATGTACCCCGCCTCGGGGCCGACCAGTCCGGGCCCGAAGCTGCCGCGAACAGCGGCCGTACTGACGAGGTCGCGGAGGAGGCCGCCAATCGCGACGGCGGCTCCTGCGCTGGTGGCCTGCACCGCGCCCCAGGCTCCGACGGCGAGGCCGCTCCCGAACGACGTCTCGAGATTCATGCACGAGATCAGCGTTCCGACCGAAAACAGTCCTCCTCCGAAGCCGATGAACACACTCCCCAATCGAAGGAGCGCAGCGGAACGGATCGGGGCGGCGAGGACGACCAGGGCGAAGGCGAACACTCCGACCACCGCACCCCAGGCCGCGAGCCGGTTCGGGTCGCCCGATCTCGTGAGTACGCGAGCGGCCACGGCGAATGCGACGAGGGCTCCGAGCGCCGTGAGCGCGGTGAGGAGCGACGTGGCGCCCACGCTCAGCCCCATGATTTGTCCACCGTACGGCTCGAGCAGCACGTCCTGCATGGCGAAGCCGGCGGATCCCATGCCGACGGCCACCAGCAGTCGCGCCGTGCGACGGGTGCGCATCAGTCTGCGCCACGCGGTACGGAAGCCGGCGTGTTCGGCCGGGGCCTCCCTCGGCCGCCCTCCCACCTCCTGCTTCCAGAGGGCGATCCCGTTGAGCACGACGGTGACGACGGCGGCACCTTGAATGATCTGGATCAGGCGGATCTCGTTGAAATCGCGCAGGAGCCATGAGAAGACCAGAGATCCCACCAGGAGGCCCAGCAAGAAGGTCACGTACAGAAGAGACACGACCCGGGGGCGTTGCTCCGGCGCGCTGAGGTCGGTCGCCAGCGCCAACCCGGCGGTCTGTACCGTGTGCGCCCCCAGCCCGAGCAGGACGAACGCCAATCCGCCCCCGGCGATTCCGGCCATGTGTTGGGCCTGGGAAAGTCCGGCTCCCTGGTCGAGCAGGAGGAGGGCGAAGGGCAGGACGGCGAAGCCCGCGAATTGGAGCAGGGTACCGAACCACAGGTACGGCACTCGACGCCAACCGAGTGCGGAGACGTGGCCGTCGGAGGCGTGGCCCAGGATTGCTCGCAGCGGCGCGAGAAGCATCGGGAGCGCGAGGAATGCCGCGACGAGTGTGGCCGCCATCGACAGCTCGACGATCATGACCCGGTTGAGCGTGCCGGCGAGCAGGGCCAGCGTCATGCCCACCGTCACCTGAAACAGGCCGAGGCGCAGGAGCTTGCCGAGCGGAAGCTGCTCCGATACGGCGTCGGCGAAGGGCAACCACTCCGGGCCGAGCCGCGCCAGCGCGTGTCCGATCCTCATCGGCGGGCGACCTCCCGATCGGGGGATCGAAGCATCTCCACGCCCCGCGAGATGTAGAAGCCCCGGTGCACGCGATGCGTCCGCGCGAGCACCCATCCATCCGGGCCGTCCACCCCCTGGAAGGCCCGCCGCAGCGAGCGGTTCCGCACGGGGACGATGGGCGGGGCCCGGTCGCCCGAGGGCAGGAGACGGCCGCTGAGGTGCATTGCGGCGAGTAGAGGTGTCCACGGGGCCACGGTGAAGAGCGTCTGCCTCTCGACCGCGGCGCCGATCACCCTCAGGGCCTCGAGGGTTTCCGGGAGCGGGTAGTGGATGAAGCAATCCATCACGACCGCCCGGTCGAAGCGCCGACTGCGCGCCACTTCGAAGAGGTCGCCCGCCACGAATTCGGGGGTCGGTCCCTCGCATCCGCGGGCGCGCTCTCGCGCCGTCTCGATGAGCTCGGCCGAAAGGTCGACCCCCACGACCTGGGCGCCGCGGGCGGCCAGGGCCAGCGAAAAGGCACCGGGGCCGCAGCCGGCGTCGAGCACCACCTCGCCCGTCAGGTCATCGGGGAGCCATTCGAGCAGAGTCTCTCGCATGGCCCGGCGTCCGGCCCGCACCGTGGCGCGAATCCCCGTGACCGGCTCGTCGGAGGTCAGCCGGGCCCAGCGGTCCGCACCTCGATCGAAGTGCGACCCGACGCGGGAGCGCCGTGCCAACCACGCCGCGGAGGGCGCTGTGGACGAGTCCGGGTGGGGCATGCTCAGTCGAAGCCGAGGAGGTTGAAGATGGTGTCGTCGTCGAGCGGCTCGGGCATGAGGCCTTCCGTACCGGCCAGGAGGCGCTTCGCGAGATTCGTGTACGTCTCCTGCACGGCGAGGACCTCGGGGGTCTCCTCCATCTCGAAGAGCGTGCACTTCTTGAGCCGACTGCGCCGAACCGCATCGAGATTGGGCACGACCGCCATGGTCTCGAGGCCGACCGCGTCGGTGAACCGATCGATCTGGTCGGTTTCGGCCGCTCGGTTGGCGACGATGCCGCCCAGGCGGACCTTGTAGTTGCGCCCCTTGGCCTGGATGGCCGCCACGATCCGATTCATCGCGAAGATCGAGTCGAAGTCGTTGGCCGTGACGATCAGCGCGCGTTCGGCGTGTTGGAGCGGAGCCGCGAAGCCGCCGCACACGACGTCGCCGAGGACATCGAACACGACCACGTCGGCATCGTCGAGGATGTGATGCTGCTTCAACAGCTTCACCGTCTGCCCGACCACGTACCCACCACACCCGGTCCCCGCCGGCGGGCCACCGGTCTCGACGCACTGCACTCCGGCGTACCCCTCGAATACGAAGTCGTCGGGACGCAACTCCTCGGCATGGAAGTCGACCTCGGCCAGCGTATCGATGACCGTGGGGATCATCCGTTTCGTCAGCGTGAAGGTCGAGTCGTGCTTCGGGTCACACCCGACCTGCACCACTCGATGCCCGAGCCGGGCGAGGGCCGCCGATAGATTGGACGACGTCGTCGACTTGCCGATTCCCCCCTTGCCGTAGATCGCGAGCACGAGGGCCCCGTCGAGCCGTTCGCGCGGATCGAGGTGCACCTGAACCGAGCCTTCTCCGTCGCCGGACGAGTCGGTGTGGGCCATCGGGAGTACGTCATTCACCTGGATCATGCAGCTACCTCGGGGTCGATGCCTTCGAGTCTGTCTTCGAGTTCGTCTGCCGCGTCCTGCAGAGCGGCGAGTGTATCGGCGTCCGGGGTCCACAGGCCTCGGTCGCATGCTTCGACGAGCCGACCGGCCATGCGGGCGGCGGCGTCGGGGTTGAGTTCGGCGAGACGTCGCCGCATCTCGGGGTCCAGCACGTAGGTTTCGCCGATGCCCTGGTAGACCCACGGTTGTACCGCTTCGGCGGTGGCCGACCATCCCATCGTGGTCGTGACGCGGGCTTCGAGTTCGCGCACTCCCTGATAGCCGTGCGAGAGCATGGCCTCGTACCAGCGGGGATTGAGCGTCCGGGTACGCGCCTCGAGGGCGACCTGCTCAGTCAGGCTTCGCACCGTCCCCGCGCCTCTCGTTTCATCGCCGATGAACGCCTGCACGTCGCGGCCGGACTCGCGCCGTGCCGCGCGCACCACGCCGCCGAGGGAGTCGACGTACTGGTCGATGTCCGACACGCCGAGTTCGACGGAGTCGAGGTTCTGGTAGGCGGCCTCCACCTTCGAGAGGGCGTGCCGCATGCGCGCGTGGGCCGGGGTGGCCCGGCCGTCTCGGCCGTACCCGAAGCCCTTCCGTCGCACGAAGACATCGCCCAACTCGTCGGCGTCGCCCCAGGCGCCCCCCTCGACCGTGAGGTTCACGTTGGCACCGTACGCGCCGTCGGCGTTGCTGAACACGCGCTGGGCCGCCTCATCGAAGGTGCAGCCCAATTCGTCCATCTGGGCGAGTGTGTGTCGGCGGACCGGGTTCTGGTCGAGGTCCGAGTCGTCGGCGGCGGCCTGCCACGCGGCGTCGGCGAGCAACCGCACCTGCATCGGCAGGAGGTCGCGGAACACGCCCGATGCCGTGACCACCACATCGACCCGGGGTCGACCCAGCTCGGACAGCGGGATGAGTCGGGCCCCGGCCAGTCGGCCGTAGCTGTCGAAGTTGGGCTCGGCCCCGAGCAGGGCGAGCGCCTGTGCGAGGGGGGCGCCGTCGCGCTTCATGTTGTCGGTGCCCCACAGTGCCAGCGCCACGGTCTCGGGCCAGCGCCCGAGTTCGCCGTGTAGCCGCTCGAGCAAGCGGTCGGCCTGCGCTTTGCCTTCGCGGAAGGCCGCGGGCGACGGGACACGCCACGGGTCGAAGCCGTAGGTGTTGCGTCCCGTGGGGAGCACGTCGGGATTCCGGATCACGTCGCCACCGGGGGCCGGCTCGATCCAGCGCCCGTCGAGCGCCGCGATGACGGCGCCGAGTTCCGGGTTCCCCTCGATGCGTACGTCGAGGTCGAACAACGCGTCGACGAGTTCGGCGGCGATGTGCCGGTCGACCCCTTCGAGGCGCAGGACGTCTTCGGCCTGCGTCCGCTGATCGAGCCGCACCGCGCGGACCGCGCGCTCGAGGCGGTCGCGGATCGGGGCAGGAGACTCGGCGGCGATCTCCCCGAAGGGAGGCACGTCGCGGTCGGGAAAGCCCGCCTCGGCGGCGCCGGCCAGGAGCTCGGCCCGAGCGTCGTCGTCGAAGGCGCGGCCGAGTACGTGCAGTCCAGTGGGAATGAGGGCGTACTCGACCTCCAGCAGGCGCCGCCGAAGCTCCGCCACTTCGTGCGACGGATGCTCGGGATCGGGAGCGACTCCGAGTTCGAGCTGCTCGGCCCGTGAGCGAATCGAGGCCAGGGTGCGCTCGTCGGGCTGCTTGCTCCAGCGGTCGAGCTCCTCCTTCATCTCGAGGAGCTCCTTGTACAACCCGGCCCGTGCGAGGGTCGGCGTGAGGTAGCTCACGAGCGTCGCATTGCCCCGGCGCTTCGCCAGTGTGCCCTCGGACGGGTTGTTGGCGGCGTAGAGGTACAGATTCGGCGTGTCGCCCATGAGCCGATCGGGCCAACACGCGGGCCCGAGCCCGACTTGCTTGCCCGGGAGGAATTCGGTGGCGCCGTGCGTACCGAAGTGGATCATCGCATCGGCGTCGAAGTCCTCGCGGATGTAGCGGTAGAAGGCGCTGAAGGCGTGGGTCGGGGCAAACCCGGCTTCGAAGAGCAGCCGCATCGGGTCGCCCTCGTAGCCGGCGCCGGGTTGGAGCCCGACGAACACGTTGCCCAACTGGAGTCCCAGCACCAGCACGTTGGCGCCGTCGCTGAGTTGGCGTCCCGGCGCGGGGCCCCACGCAGCCTCGATCTGATCGAGCCACGGTTCGCGGCGCACGTGTTCGTCGGCGGGAACCCGGGCCGCGACGCGTGCAGGCGTCCCGGTCGTCCGGGCGTCGTCGCCGACGAGGAGTTCTCGGAGCGCATCGGGGGTCGGCGGTACGTCGACCGTGTAGCCTTCCTCGGCCATGCGCTCGAGGAGTCCGTGCAAGGAAGCGAAGACATCGAGGTAGGCGGCCGAACCGGCGTTCCCGACGTTTGGTGGGAAGTTGAACAACACGATCCCGACTTTCCTCTCGCTCCGCTCGGTCCGGCGAAGCCGGATCCAGCGGGCCACGCGGTCGGCCAGGTGTTCGACGCGCTCGATGAGCGGTTGCGCGTCGGGGGACTCCGACGATGCGTCGCCCCCTCGCCCGCCGAACACGAGGGGGCTCACGGCACCGTCCAGCTCGGGGAGGGCGACCATCAGCGCCGCTTCGAGGGGCGTCAGACCGCGCGGGTCGGCTTCCCAGCTGGCGACGGTCTGGAACTCCAGCGGCTGCGCCACGATGAAGGGAACGTCCAGCCGCCCCAGCACCTCGCGGGCGGCGTCCGCGTCGTGCCACGCGGGGCCGCCCACCAGCGAGAAGCCCGTGAGTGAAATCAGGGCGTCGATTCGGGGGCGGCCCTCGGCGTCCACGAACCACTGCTCGACCACCGGTCGGTTGTCGAGCCCGCCCGCGAAGCCGGTGATCACCCGCATGCCCTGGTCCTCGAGAGCCCGCACGACCGCGTCGTAGTGGCGGGTGTTGCCGGCCAACAGGTACGACCGGCCCACCAGGAGGCCGACGGTGCCGGTCGGGGAGGGCGGCGCGGGGAGGGCGTCCAACTCCGTCGTGATGCCGGTCCCCGCCAGATCGGGGTGATACAGGCCCACCTCCGGATAGTCGGTCAGGTCGGGCAGGCCTCGGTCGACCGAGGCGGCCAGACGCTCGCCGGCGTAGCGGGTGGTGATCGCACGGAGCAGGTCGCGCAGATTCGCCTCGGAGCCCGACAGCCAGGCCTGCAGGGAGAGCAGGTAGACCCGTACGTCCTGGGCCGATCCGGGGATGAAGCGCAGGAGACCCCGCGCCCGCTTCAGGCTGCGGAGTTGCCGTTTGCCGGAGTCACCCGATCCCGACTTGCCGCGCAACCGCCGCAGGAGTGAGGCGGGGGACCACTTCGAGCTGCTTCCGCCCGGATGGAACTTGCCCATGCGCGTCAGCGCGGCCAGATCCCCGTGGCACATCAGGCAGACCCGTGCGAGGTGCACGTCGTCGTGCGCTTCGAGGAGCGGCGCCACGAGGTCGACCTGTTCCTGCAAGAAGAGCTGGGTCACGAGCACGAGTTCGCACTCGGCCAGGTCGGCACGCAGGCGATCTCGCTCCTCTTCCCGGTCCCAGTCGGCCGCCACGTGCACACGCAGGTCGAGCGCGACCCCGTCGCCTGCCAGCGATCGGGCGGCCCGTCGCAGCGCCCCGACGAGGTGGTTGTCGAGGGTCACGACGGCGAAGGAGACCGGTCTGGCCTTGCGCTTGCTCATGCCTCTACCGTCCACCGAAGTGGGCTTTGGCCTCGTACAACACCTCGACCGAGATCTCGGGGTGTCCGTGACTCTCGGCGAAGGCCTCGGTGTTCTTCCGGGCCTTCTTGCGCACGAAGAAGGGGATGCGCTTCAACTCGGCTTCGGCCTCCGGAAGCCAACGAGGCGCATCGGCCGGGAGGCGCGCGGCTTCGGCCCCCTCGGGGGACGGCGCATCGCCCGGGGCGGCCACCGACGCGGCGGGCACCGACGGGGCGGGCACCGGCTCTTCGAGCTTCGGGGCCGCGGTCTCCTCCCGTCTCGGTGGAGCCTTGTGGGCCAGGTGCGAAGGCGTCGCACCGTTCGCGAATTCGAAGTCGTCCTGGAACAGCCCGAGCAGGTGCTCTTCGAGACCCATCACGAGGGGGTGGACCCAGGTGTCGAAGAGCACGTTGGCGCCCTCGGGGCCCATCTGCGGCGAGTACCGCGCCGGGAAGTCCTGCACGTGCACCGGGGCGGAGATCACGGCACAGAAGACGCCGAGACGCTTGGCGATGTGGCGCTCCATCTGCGTACCGAGGACGAGCTCGGGCGCCGCCGCCTCGATCGCTGCCTCGACCTCGAGGTGATCGTCGGAGATGAGCGGGGTCACTCCAAGCGCCTTCGCCGCTTTACGTACGTCGCGTGCGAACTCACGGGAATAGGTTCCGAGACCGACGACCTCGAAGCCCATCTCCTCCTTCGCGACGCGTGCGGCGGCGACGGCGTGGGTCGCGTCGCCGAAGATGAAGACCCGCTTGCCCGTCAGATACGTCGAATCGACCGATCGCGAGTACCAGGGGAGTCGCGACTCGACCGCAGCGAGGCCCGGGTGGGGATCCACCCCGGCGACCGTCGCCACCTCTTCGATGAAATCGCGTGTGGCCCCCACCCCGATCGGCACGGTCGTGACCTTGGGTTGACCGAAGGTTCGGCCCAACCACGTCGTGGCGACCTCGGCGATCTCGGGGTACATCACGACGTTGAAGTCGGCCTCGCCCAGCCGAGCGAGGTCGGCAGCCGAGGCCCCCATCGGGGCACAGACCGATACGTCGACGCCCATCGTCGACAGCAATCGCGTCACCTCGGTCACATCGTCGCGGTGGCGGAAGCCCAGCGCGGTCGGTCCGAGCAGGTTGCAGGTGGGACGCCGGTCGCCTCGCGCGGGCCTCGGCGTGCCAGGCGCCGGGGCGCGGGGTCCCGCGAGGGCGCGTACGAGCTGGTAGAACGTTTCGCCGGCGCCCCAGTTCTCCTTGCGTTGATACGAGGGTAGCTCGAGGGGGACGACCGGAATCGGCAGACCGACCCGCTCGGCCAGCCCCCCGGGATCGTCCTGAATCAGTTCGGCGGTGCACGACGCCCCGACCAGCATCGCAGACGGCTGGAAACGCTCATACGAGTCGCGGATCGCCTCGAGCACCAGGTCGGCCGTGTCGCCCCCGAGGTCGCGCGCCTGGAACGTCGTATACGTCACGGGAGGGCGTTGGTCGCGCCGCTCGATCATCGTGAAGAGAAGGTCGGCGTAGGTGTCGCCCTGGGGGGCGTGCAACACGTAGTGCACGTCGTCGAGTCCCGTCGCGACCCGCATCGCGCCCACGTGGGGCGGGCCCTCGTAGGTCCACACCGTGAGCTTCATCAGACTGCCAGCCTTCGCGCCCGGTCGACGGGCCGGTGGAAGAGTTCGGCCAGGTCCCCCGCCTGTTCGTAGCCCTGCACGGGTGTGAACACCAGCTCGATTGCCCACTTGGTGCGAATCCCTTCGGCCTCCAGCGGATTGGCCAGGCCCAGCCCACACACCACGAGGTCGGGCCGGGCGGCGCGACAGCGGTCGAGCTGTCGATCCACATCCTGACCTTCGGACACCGTGACGTCGTCCGGCAGGAGAGCCAGATCGGCCTGGGCGAATTGCGAATCCAGGTGGGGAGTGCCGACCTCGATGAGTCGCAGCCCCAACTCCTGGTCGAGGAAGCGCCCGAGGGGGACCTCGATCTGCGAATCCGGGAACAAGAAGGCGCTCGATCCCTCCAGGGTGGGCCGGAAGCGCGCAACGGCGCGACGGGCCCGATCGCGGGGGGCGGCGACGACCGCCTCGAAGTGTGCGGGGTCCACCCCCCACTCGCTGGCGGCTGCGGCGAGCCAGGCCGTCGTGCCCTCGGCTCCGAGCGGGTACGGGGCCTGCAGCACGCGACCGCCCCGATCTTCCAGTGCCCGCGCCGTTTCGTTGACCCAGGGCTGTGCGAGGAGAATCCGCGTCTCGGGGCCGATCGGGGGCAGCGCGCGCGCGCTCCGGCCGGGCAGGAACCGCACCGGCCCGATACCCAGCGCGTCGAAGAGTCGCAGGAACTGCTCCTCGACCACGTCGGCCAGCGTCCCGACCACCAGGAGCGACGGCTCGGTTTCGTGCGACGCCTCCAGCCGCGGCACCAGCGCCTTGAGGCAGGCGTCTTCGCCCTGGGTGAAGGTGGTCTCGATCCCCGAGCCCGAATAGTGGATGAACCGGACGTCGGGTCCGAACTGGGTCTCGAGTCTCTCGGAGGCCCGATTCAGGTCGAGCTTGATCACCTCCGACGGGCACGAGCCCACGAGGAAGACCGTCTTGAGTTCGGGGCGTCTCGCCAGGAGCCGCTGGACGACGCGATCGAGCTCGTCGTCGAGCACCGCCATACCCGCGAGATCCTTTTCTTCCATCACCGCGGTGCCGAAACGGGGCTCGGCGAAGATCATCACGCCGGCAGCCGACTGCATGAGGTGCGCGCAGGTGCGCGACCCCACGATCAGGAAGAAGGCGTCCTGCATCTTTCGATGAAGCCACAGGATTCCCGTCAACCCGCAGAACACCTCACGCTGGCCGCGTTCCTTCAGCACGGGCCGGTCGCACCCGGCCTGGGGCGCGACGACGGGTAGAGCCCCGCTCATGCGGGGCCTCCGGGTCGGGGGGATCCGCGGGTGCGTCCCCGGCGCGCCATCCTGAACTTTCGCAGGAACTGCACCGCGTTGACCCCGTACGCGGCGTAGGCCGCCAGGGCGAGCACCAACCGCGCATCAGTGGGCAGGAGATTGCCCAGGAGGGCCACCAGGTAGGCCGTGTGGAGGGCGATCACGCCCATGCTCACGACGTCTTCCCAGAAGAACGGCCCGGCGAAGAGGTACTTCCCGAAGACGTCTTTCTCCCAGAGCGAACCGGTCACCATGATCGCGTACAGGAGCGCGGTCTTGATCACCACCGAGGCGTCGGCGATGAAGACACCCTCGCCGGTCTGGAGCGACCGGATCACCAGCACGGTCGACACCGCCATCACGACGAGCTGCAACGGCGCCAGAATGCCCTGGACGAGCGTCCATTTGCTCGCGTCACGGCGCGCGCGCTCCTCCACGGTATAGAGGTCGCCCTGCGGGCGCGCGTTGCTCTCATGCGAGCGCGGGCGCGCTGTGGTCGTCGTACCGGGCATCGATTCGCTCTTGTCCTGGTGCCTGCGGCAGGTGCCAGGGTGGTCGAAAGGTGCGGGGGTGCCGTCGCCCAATGAATAGACTGTGGAAGACCCGAGTGTCAAGAAGTATTGACGTCAGGTGTAAGTGACATTAATGGTGAGTCACGATGGAGTCGTGTCGTCGCGTTCGACGACCCCCTTTTCGAGAGCCGGGAGCGGCCGTGCCCGAGATTGACCAAGGTGGACATCGGGATGGGCACACTCGGATCGACGCAACCCACCGAGCGGTGTTCAGGGCGCCTGCGCGCCGGCGCTCGGATGCCGAGGGAATCACCCGCCTTCTGGTCGACTCTCGTACCGATCGAGAGCCTCGCCGACTCCGGTCGCGCCCGGCCCCGATCGACCAGGGTGAGTTCGAACGTTTCTTCGCTCTCTGCCGCGGGGTCGACCAGGCCGCCTTCGACGCCTATCTGCGGAAGCGGGTGGAGTCGGGCGACAGCCTGCTTTCGGTTTCGCAGGACCTGATCACACCGGCCGCACACCGCCTGGGCCGCATGTGGGAGGACGACCGCTGCCACTTCGTCGAGGTGACGGTGGTCTCGGCGCGATTGCAGAGCGCGCTCCGGATGCTCGGTTCTCTCGCAGAAGACATGAGTCAGCGCGCCGTCCGCGGCCGCGTGCTGGTTTGTGGTCTGCCGGGAGACCAGCACACGATGGGGCCGGTCATGGTGGCCGAGACTCTGGCGCGCGAGGGACTGGCCGTCACCCTGGGGCCGCCATTCTCGCGCGGTCTTCCACGGAGGGCGTTCGAGCTCGTCGCGCTCTCGGTCTCCAACTCCGAATCCGACCATCTGCTCAAGCAGACGATCCGGACGGTGCGGCGGCGCTGGTCGGCCGTGCCGATCATCGTCGGGGGCGACGCCATCACTCGAAGTCCGGAGATGGGGGCGGCCTCGGGAGCCGACGGGTGGGCGTCGGACCTCGAGGGTCTGCTCGATCTCGTGCGAGTCCCGTTCAGATCATGAGTGCGCACCGCGGAGCACCGAGGGGGAGCCGATGATGGGGGGATCACCCCAGGACCCGTCGACCGGGACTGCCGGTCCGAGCGGGGATGGGGAATCGTTGCTGAGCGGGCTGATGGGAGACCAACTGGTCTCGGTACTCCAGGCCGCGTCCGATATCGCCCTGGTCGTCGCCGGTGACGGCCGGATTCTCGAGAGCATCGAAGGGAGCGGCTTCAGTTCCAGCGTCCCCACCGAGTGGCTCGGGCAGAACTGGAACGACGTCGTGACCCCCGAGACCCGACCCAAGGTTCGGGCCATCCTCGAGGAGGGGCGCACGCAGGGGTTCTCCAGGGAGCGGCAGCTCAATCACCCGATGCCGGACGGCAGCGAGGTCCCCGTGGGCTACACGGCCGTACGGATCGGGCCCGGGGATCGGCTGCTGGCGGTGGGGAAGGACCTCCGTGCGCTCGCCGATCTCCAGCAGCAGTTGGTCGAGGCACAGCGCACCATGGAGAGCGAGTACTGGCAGATTCGCCAGGCCGAGGCGCGCTACCGGCTGTTGTTCCAGCAGTCCACGGAGCCGGTACTTCTGGTGGATCCCGACGATCTGCGTGTGACCGACGCCAACAACGCCGCCGGCTCCGTGCTCGGAGTACCGCCGGCCCGTCTCGTGGGCCGCTCGTTCCCGCCCAGCGGGCTTCGCGGTGCCGGGTCTGCCGCCGAGGCCGACCTGCGCGGCGTCGTCGAGGAACTCGTGCGGTCGGGAGACGACGGCCTCCGGCTTTCGGTGACGCTCGGCAGTGACGTGCCCTGGGTCCTGCGCCTCTCGCTGGTCCGCTTCGACAGCGAGCGCGTTGTGCTCGCGCGCCTCACTCCAGAGCGCGAGGGGGACCGCGGCCGCCGGCGGGGCGTCGACGTCTTCAATCTGCTCGAGAATGCTCCGGATGGCTTCGTGGTGGCCGACCTCGACGGCAACATCCTGATGGCCAACGACGCCTTCATCCGAATGGCCCAGGTGTCGGGCACCGACGCCGTCGAGGGGCGCAGCCTCGGGCTCTGGCTCGGGCGGCCGGGGGCCGATCTCACGGTGCTGCTCACCAGCCTCAAGCGCGGCGGCCAGATCCGGTTCTTCTCCACCACCGTCCAGGGAGAGCACGGTCTCTCGTCGCAGGTGGAGCTCTCGGCCGTCTCGGCGCGCGACGCCGACATCCCTTGTATGGGCATCGTGCTGCGCGACGTGAGCAGTCGTCTCGGCGTGCCGAGAGGGGGCGCGAAGGATCTGAATCGGGCGGTGTCGGACCTGACCAACCAGGTGGGGCGGGTCTCGCTGAAGCATCTCGTCGAAGACACGGTGTCGCTGGTCGAACTGCACTTCATCGACGCGGCTCTCCAGCTGACCGGCGACAACCGAACGGCGGCGGCCGAGCTCCTCGGGCTCAGTCGTCAGAGCCTCTACACCAAGCTGAAAAGGTACAAAATCGACGGTCCAGACAGCACGAACTGAAGGACGATTCGACCCCGTGGCAGGGTGCCCGGGGATTTTTGAGAAGCAAGGGTGTCCAACTTACTTGACAATGGCGATCGTCACGCAAACATTACACTCGAAACAGGTCTCGTCTTCGGTGCCTCAATGGGGGGCCGTACTCGAACTGTTCAAACCGGTGACGTGGTTTCCGCCGATGTGGGCCTTCGCTTGCGGGGCCGTCTCGGCGGGGGCTCCGAGTACCGCGGGATGGATGAAGATCGCCTGGGGTGTGGTGGTAGCCGGACCCCTCGTGTGTGCCTCCAGCCAAGCCGTCAATGACTGGTTCGACCGACACGTGGACGCGCTCAACGAGCCGAATCGCCCGATTCCATCGGGGCGGATTCCGGGTCGTTGGGGGTTGGGCCTCGCGGTCGCGTGGACCCTCGTTTCGCTCGCGGCGGGCTGGTGGCTCGGCACCTGGGGGTTCGTCGCCACGGCGATCGCGCTCGTCTTCGCCTGGGCCTATTCCATGCCGCCCGTCCGGCTCAAGCAGAACGGGTGGGTCGGCAACCTCGCGGTCGGCCTTTCCTACGAAGGCCTGGCCTGGGTCACGGGTGCCGCGGTCGTTCTCGGCGGTGCACTCCCGGATGCCCGCATTCTCTGGGTCGCGCTCCTCTACTCCCTCGGAGCGCACGGCATCATGACGTTGAACGACTTCAAGTCTCGACGGGGCGACCTGCGGATGGGTGTGGGCTCCCTGCCCGCGCGCCTCGGTCCGGTTCGCGCCGCGCGCGTGGCGGCCGTGGTGATGATCGTGCCGCAGTTGGTCGTGATCGGGCTTCTGGCCGGGTGGGGCGCACAGACGCACGCCGCCGCGGTGGCGGGCCTCGTCTTCGTTCAGTTGGGCATGCTCCGCGTGCTCCTGCGGCGGCCCAACGAAGCCAAGGCGCTCTGGTACAGCGCCCTCGGCGTGCCCGTCTACGTCTCCGGGATGATGGTCTCCGCCTTTGCGCTGCGAGGAGTGGGATTGTGAGTGCGACCGAGAGGAAGGGGCTGAGCTGGCCCAGCATCGCCCGTCTCGGGCTCGTCCAGGCCGCGATCGGCGCGGTCATCGTGTTGATGACCTCGACCCTCAATCGGGTCATGGTGGTCGAACTCGGCCTGGTCGCGACCTTGCCGGGCGCCCTGGTCGGTCTGCACTTCGGCGTGCAGCTGCTTCGCCCGCACATGGGCTTCGGGTCCGACCGCCACGGTCGTCGGATTCCGTGGATCATCGGGGGGATGGGGCTGACCGCGCTGAGCGGTGTGGGGGCCGCCATGGGAACGGCCTGGATGGACACGAACCTGGCCGGCGGGATGGCCGTAGCGATCGTGTCGTTCTTCCTCCTCGGCGTCGGGGTGAGTGCCGGCAGCACGCCCTACCTCGCCTACATGGCCGAGCGGGTGGAGGAGCGGCGGATGGCCGGCGCGGCCGCCCTCACGTGGATCCTGATGATCGCCGGGATCATCGTCACGGCTTCGGTGGCCGGTTCGCTGTTGGATCCGTACTCGCCGGAGCGTCTCGTCGCGGTGGTGGCGGGGGTCGCCGGTGGCGCCTTCGTGCTCACCCTGTTGGCGCTGGTCGGACGTCGCGACGACGAACCGCTCCACATGCGTCCGAAGGGGGCCGCCGAGGGTGGGTTCCGGGAGGTGTTCGGCGCGATGTGGGCCGATCCGCAGGCGCGCGCGTTCGCCACCTTCATCTTCGTGTCGATGCTCGCCTACAGCGCGCAGGACATCATCCTCGAGCCGTATGCCGGCGCGGTCTTCGGACTCACCCCTGGCGAGTCGACCAAGGTCGCCGCGATCCAGCATCAGGGGGTTCTGCTCGGAATGATCCTGGGGGCCTTCGCCGCTGCCCGCTGGTTCACGCTGCAAACCTGGGCGGCTGTGGGGTGCGGAGCATCGGCCGTCGCCCTGATCGCCCTCGTCGGGATGCCCGCGGCGGGGTCGGTCGCGGGAATGAAGGGCGCCGTGTTCGGCCTCGGCTTCGCGAACGGTGTCTTCGCCGTCGCAGCGATCGGCGCAATGATGGGCCTCACCATCAAAGGGCGCGCCGGTGGAGCCGGAATGCGCATGGGCTTCTGGGGAGCCGCACAGGCCATCGCGTATGGACTCGGCGGCGTTGCCGGTGCCGCAGGAAGTGACCTGGCCCGGGCCGCGCTCGGCTCACCGGCGGCGGGCTACGGAGTGGTATTCTTGATCGAGGCCGCGCTGTTCGTCGCTGCCGCGATCCTCGTCTTGACGAAGGTCCGACAGGGTTCGGCGCGGGGGCTCGAACCCCTTCGCCGCGCGGGTCGGGCCATGGCGGAGGCAGCTTCATGAAGCAGCGTACGGTCGATGTGGTGGTAGTGGGTGGCGGACCCGCGGGTGCAACCGCGGCCCATGAACTCGCGCTCTCCGGGCGCGACGTGGTGCTCCTGGACCGCGCCGGCCGCATCAAACCGTGTGGCGGGGCCGTGCCTCCCCAGCTGCTCGACGACTTCGACGTGCCCCGCGACCTGCTCGTCAACCAGGTGGACACCGCACGGATCCTGTCGCCCCAGGGCAAGCACGTCGACATTCCCGTCGGCGACGGCTTCGTGGGAATGGTCGATCGGGAGCACTTCGACGAGTGGCTGCGCGAGCGCGCCGCCGGGGCCGGGGCGCAGCGCGTGACCGGGTCGTTCGAGCAGCTCGACCGCGACGCCGACGGGGTGGCCCGGATTCGTTTCCGGGCGGGTGGCTCCCGCTCCGGCCCGATGGAGAGCATCCGCGCCCGCATGGTGGTGGGAGCGGATGGTGCCCTGTCCGGAGTCGCGCGCCAGGCGCTCCCCGCTGCGGCCAAGAAGGCGCAGTACGTGTTCGCGTACCACGAGGTGATCGCCTCGCCGACGGGCTCGATCCCCGACGACGTGTTCGGAGAAAGCCGCTGCGACGTCTACTACGAAGGCACGCTTTCGCCGGACTTCTACGCCTGGGTCTTTCCCCACGGCGAGACCACCTCGGTCGGTACCGGCTCGGCCCGCCGTGGGTTCTCGCTTCGATCCGCCGTGTCCGACCTGCGCGACCGTACGGGTCTCGACCGGATGGAGACGATCCGCGAAGAGGGCGCTCCGATCCCCTCGAAGCCGCTCCCCCGCTGGGACAACGGGAAGGACGTGATTCTTGCCGGCGACGCCGCCGGTGTGGTGGCCCCCTCGTCGGGCGAGGGGATCTTCTACGCCATGACGGGTGGACGGCTCGCGGCGCAGGCCGTGGAGGAGGCGCTCGCGACCGGTCGTCCCAAGGCCCTCGCGCGTGCCCGCCGACGCTTCCTGCGCACCCACGGGTCGGTCTTCTGGGTGCTCGGAATGATGCAGCGCTTCTGGTACTCCGACGACGCACGCCGTGAGCGCTTCGTCGCCATCTGCCGCGACCGCGACGTGCAGGAGCTGACCTTCGAAGGGTACATGCACAAACAGTTGGTTCGCGCTCGCCCGCTCGCCCATGCGCGGATCTTCTGGAAGAACATCGGCCATCTCACGGGGCTGGCGTCCACATGACTTCCGTCGCGCTGTCGTTCCCGTTCCCTCCGGTCGACGACGTCGAGTCGTTCACCCGGCGTGTGAGTCCCCTGCTGGAGGCGCGCCTCCGGGAGGCCGTCCTCGACCTGCCCGTTCAGATGGGTCCGATCGACGACGCTCTGAGACTCGCCGTGGGGTTGGAGGGGCGTAGTGGACGGCGGTGGCGACCCATCCTCACGCTGGCCGCCGCGCAGGCGGTCGGGGGCGACGTCGACGTCGCGCTCGACGCGGCGATCGCCGTCGAACTGACACACACGGCGTCGCTCGCACTCGACGACCTGCCGTGTATGGACGACAGCCTGCGCCGTCGCGGGGAGCCTGCGACGCATCGGCTGATCGGACCGGCCGGCGCCATCCTGGTGGCGATCGGCCTGCTGGGGCGCGCCGCAGAGTTCCTCGGACGCTCCCACGACGGGGGTGAACAAGCCCGGGAGTGGGGGGACTGCTTCGGGTTTGCGGGGATGGCTGGGGGACAGGCCGTCGACATCTCGACCGGGGGTGGGTGCACGGGCGCCGCACGGCGCCTGTATCGCGGCAAGACCACGGCGTTGGCCGCCTTCGCTCTCGCGGCGGGTGCGCGGGCCGGCGGAGCCGACCCCGACACCCTCGAACTCCTCCGCCGCTTCGGTCGCGATGTGGGTTGGGCGTACCAACTCGTCGACGATGCCGAGGACCTCGCGGAGGACCGAGCGGCGGGTCGCAAGCCGGGTGGCCGCCGACCGCTTCGCCAGGGAGCACGCCTCCTGGATCGCGCTCTGGGCAGTCTTCAGGACGCACCCGGGATCACGCCGGAAGGAGCCCTGCTCCTCGATGCACTCGCTTCGGAGGTAGTTCGACTGCCTTCCGCCGTTTCGCTCGACGGGAGAACCGCCTCGTGCTGATTTCGCTCGGACTCGACTACAGTCGGGCTGACGTAAGCCTTCGTGAGAGCTTCCACCGAAGCGATGGAGAGGTGGAGGGAGCCTACGCTCGCGGGGCCAAGGTGCCCGGTGTCGAAGAGTTCATGGTATTGAACACCTGCAACCGCATCGAGCTGTACGGCTGGCTGTCGGCCGGCCCGAGGATTCTGCGCGAGCCTCACCTCCACCTGGCGAAACGGTACTTCGGCGATCTCGACGAGGCGGCGCAGTTCACCGAGGCGGCGACGCTCCTGAGCGGTCGGAGCGTCGTGGAACACATCCTCCGGGTGGCCGGGGGGCTCGAGTCACAGATCCTCGGCGATATCCACATTCAGGGACAGATTCGACGCGCCTACCGCGCCGCGACCGATGCATCGATGATGGGGCCTCACCTGCAGCGGCTCATGGACATGGCGCTCCGAGCCGGCAAGGCGGTGAAGCGGGAGACCGACCTCATGGCCGGTCGCAGTTCGGTGGGATCCGAGGCGGCTCACCTGGCGGATCGCAGGCTGGGCGGCCTCGAGGGCAAACGCTGCGTCATCGTCGGGTGTGGAAAGATCGGCAGTCACGCCGCCCAGAGCTTGTTGAAGCTCGGCGCCGACGTGCTTCTCCTGAATCGTTCCCGCGGTCGTGGTGAGCAGGTCGCACGCACGCTCGGTGGTGCGGTCGGTGAGTGGAGTCGGATGCACGAGGAGGTGGCTCGGGCCGACGCGGTGATCGTGGCGACCGGCGCTCGCACCCCGGTCGTACGCCTCGAGCCGCTGCTCGAGCATCGTACCAGTGGCGACGGCGAGTTGCTCATCATCGATGTGGCCATGCCGCGCAATGTGGAACCCGGCATCGCGGGATTCCCCAGCGTGACCCTGGTCGACCTCGACCAGCTGCACCCCGAGGCCGCTTCGGTCGCGCGTTCGCGCCAGGCCTCCGTGCCGCAAGCCGAGACGCTCGTCCAGCAGCACGTAGACGAGTACGTCGCCTGGCAGTCGTCGCTCGGGGCCCGCGAGGCCCTGCGGCCGCTCCGGGAGGCCCTCGAAGCCATCTGCCTCCGCGAGATCGAATACGCCACGGGCGAAGCGGGGCAGGGCGACGCCCAGCGCGCGGCGGGGCGGATCGTCAGCAAGCTGTTGGCTCGACCGATGACGGTATTGCGCGGCCGGAGCCGCGACGAAGACGTCGAAGTGGTGGGCGGAGCGATACGTCTGATCTTCGAGCAACTGGACGAGCCGAACGCCCAGGTCGAAAGCCGGGCGGGCTGAGGTGGCGGCTGACTCCGCCGCCCTCCTCCACTGGTTCAGAGACCTCGGCAAGGGCGATGTTGCGCGCGTAGGGGGCAAGTCCGCCTCCCTCGGTGAGATGTTCAACGGCCTCGCCGAGGTCGGTGTACGCGTGCCCGACGGGTTCTCCACCACGGTCGACGCCTATCACGCGTTTCTCGCGTCGCCTCCCGGGGTGCCGACCGCGATCCCGGACGATGCGGCGCCCGACCTCGCCGAACGGGCGGCTCGGGCGGGCTCGCTGTCCGAGCTGCTGCGCGACCTCTTCGACGACCGAGAACGCGACCTCCACGGACGCGCCGTGGCTGCGCGCACTGCGATTCTCGCGACGCCCCTTCCCGATGCGATCTCGCAGGCGCTCAGGACCGGGTATCGAGACCTGTGCGAGCTCTACGGCCGCGAGGTCGATACGGCGGTGCGATCGTCGGCCACGCGCGAGGACTCCGAAATCGCCTCCTTCGCCGGCCAGTACGAGTCGTACCTCAACGTCCGGGGTGACGAGGCCGTCGCCATCGCGTGGCGGAAGTGCGTGGCCTCCGGCTTCACCGAGCGGGCGCTCGGGTACCAGTTGAGTCACGGGATGGACCCGCTCGCGGGCGCGGTCGCCGTGGTGATCATGAAGATGGTGCGATCCGACCTCGGCTCGTCGGGTGTGATGTTCACCCTCGACCCCGACTCCGGAAATCGGAACGTCATTCTGGTCAGCTCGGCGTATGGTCTCGGCGAGATGGTGGTGCAGGGCTCGGTTTCGCCCGACACCTTCCTGGTGTGGAAAGAAGGCTTGCGACGCGGCACCGCTGCCCTGGTTCACCGGCAGATGGGGGCCAAGGATCGCAAGATGGTCTATTCGACCCAGGGCGGGACGGCAACCGAGTCGGTCGACGTCGAGGCGTCGCTGCGCCGCAGGTGGTCGATTCGGGAGCGGGAGGTACTCGACCTCGCACGCATGGGCCTCGCCATCGAGGAGCACTATGGTCGACCCATGGATGTGGAGTGGGCGAGGGATGGTCAGACCAACGAGCTCTACATCGTGCAGGCCCGCCCCGAGACCATCCACGGACTGGCCGCCTCCAGCGCCGTGGTGGAGAAGTGGCGCTTCGAGCCGGGGGTGGCCGACGCTCTGAAGGCCGAGGGGCGCGTGGTCGCACAGGGGGTGGCCGTGGGCACCCGGATCGGGTCCGGGCGCGTGCGGAAGTACGATTCCTACCAGGAGGTCATCGAAGCGAAGCGGCGCCTGCGGGGACTCCAGAAGCAAGGCGTGGCCATCCAGGAGCTGCCCCCGGACGAACACATCTTCGACGACGGTGACGTGTTGGTCACCGAGCTGACGACGCCCGACTGGGAGCCGCTCATGAAGCGGGCGTCGCTGATCGTCACCGAAAAGGGCGGGCGTACCTCGCACGCGGCCATCGTGGCGCGAGAATTCGGGATTCCCGCGATCGTGGGGTGCGAGGGAGCCATGGACGCCCTCGAGTCCCTTTCGGTCGTGACCGGCTCGTGTTCCGAAGGCGAGACGGGCTGGGTGTACGACGGGGAGGTGCCCTTCGTCGTCGACCGGGTCGTCCTGGACGAACTCCCCGAGACGCGCACGAAGATCAAGTTGAACGTGGGCTTCCCCGACAAGGCGCTGCACGACGCGACCCTTCCGGCCGACGGCGTCGGCCTCGCGCGGATCGAGTTCATCCTGACCGCGCAGGTCGGCATCCATCCGCTGGCGCTCGCGCACTTCCGGGCGTTGCGCACCTTCGTCGAGAGTGGGGCGCTCGCACCGGAGCTGGAGCCGTTCGGCGAACGTCTCCGTGCCGAAGAGCCCCACGAACTGGCCACCCTGCTCGGCGCGATCGAGCGGCGCACCCCCGGGTACGAGAGCCAGCACGTGTTTTTCGTCGACCAGTTGAAGTTCGGGGTGGGGCTGATCTGCGCGGCCTTCTATCCCCGCCCCGTTCTCGTGCGGCTCTCGGACCTGAAGTCCAACGAATACCGCGAACTGCTGGGGGGACGGTTGTTCGAGCCGACCGAAGAGAACCCCATGATCGCCTGGCGGGGTGCCAGTCGGTATGTGGACCCCCACTTCGGCGCGGCCTTCCGCCTCGAATGCGAGGCGCTGCGATTCGTGCGGCGGGAGATGGGGCTCGACAACCTCCAGATCATGGTGCCGTTCTGCCGGACGCCCGAAGAGGGCAAGGCGGTGGTCGACGTGCTACGGCGCGAGGGGCTGGACCGCGATCACGACGTCCCGCTGTTCCTGATGGTCGAAGTGCCCTCCAACGTCGTCGAGGCGCGGCGGTTCATCGCCGAGATGCAACTCGACGGCGGGTCCATCGGTTCCAACGATCTCGTCCAGACCGTCTACGCCGTGTCGAGAGACGACCTCGAGCACTACGGACACCCGGTCGACGCCCGCTCCTCGGCGGTGCAAACGATGATGAAGGTGGCGATCCGGGAGTTCCGGGAGGCCGGGACCGAGATCGGCATTTGCGGGCAGGCCCCTTCCGACTATCCGGACGAGATTCCCGCCTTCCTCGTCGAAGCGGGTATCGATTCGATTTCGGTAACGCCCGACACCGTGTTGTCGGTCCGGCTGGCGGTCGCCCGGGCCGAGGCGGCGCTCGGGCGCCCGGACGGTGCACCGCTTCGGTCGCCTTCCCCCGTCGACGCGGGGCTTCCCGCAGACTAGTGTAGTGTCGCCCAAGTCCTGATGCCGTTCGTGCGCGGGGGCATCCACGGGATGCGTCGTTGGAACTCCTTGCCGTAGCTTTGGCTACGCCGCGTCGCTCCGCCTCGCCACCCAAGCCCACACCCCCTCTCGGTACGCACCGGACTTCTCAAACGGGACACTAGCCGTCGTCGGCGAGGAACTCGTCGATCTCGTCCGACCGGGCCTCGGCGTCCTGTTCGCCGGTTTCGATCAGGGCCCGCAGGTAGTCCGGTTGGAAGAGGATCAGCGACAAGAAGTCGGGGCTTTCCGTGGCCCGGGTGCCCAGCCCGCGTGTGAGGAAGCGGAATACCCGGGGTAGCCGTGGCTCGTAGCGCCCGGCGAGCCGCCCGAGGTCGACCGACGGCCGCAACACGAGCAGCTTCACGGGCCGGAGGCCATGGCGTTCCGAGGGCTCGAGATGCTGGAGCAGGCTGTTGAGTCGCTCGAGCCGAAGCGCGTCCTGATCCATCAGGTCGAGGAAGATCGCGTTCATGAGCACGCCGATGATCTGGGCCGGCGGCGGATACCCTTGAACCACGGGGCGTTCGGCCTCTTCGACCGACGAGGCATACCGGGTGGAGATGGCCAGAACGCGGCGTGCGCCGAGGTGGAGGGCGGGCGACAGCGGCGCGGTCAGGCGGATTCCCCCGTCGCCGTACCATCCATCGGGTAGCCGTACAGCTGGGAAGAAGATCGGAAGCGCCGCCGACGCCATGACGTGTTCGACCGTGAGCACCCCGTTGCGCGACCTGCGCACCGGTCGCTCCCACTCCTGGATGTCCTGCCCCTGGACCCAGGTGACCGACTGCCCGGTGGTGTACGACGAGGTGCTCAGCGCGAGGGCCTTCAGGCGGCCTCGTTCGATGTTGCGAGCCACCCCGGCGATTTCACCGCCCGACGTGCGAAGCGCTTGCGACAAGTACTCCCGGAGCGGCTGGGTATCGACGAGCCCTCGCAGGGCATCATCGGGCCCCTCCACGCCGCCCGAGGCCAGGCCCCGCAACGTACCGAAGACCTGTCGCCCCAGAGACACGCTGTCGGTGCGGAAGACCTGCTCCACCTCGAGGTGTCCCCAGAGGCGGGTCAACTCCTCGATCGCCTCTCGAAACGTGCCCGCATGCGCGCCGAGGTGGGCCGCGTTGATGGCGCCCGCCGAAACCCCCGTGATGTAGGGGATTTCCAGGTTGGGGTAGCGCCGCGCGATGGAGCGGAGAAAGCCCACCTGGTAGGCCGCACGTGCCCCTCCTCCTCCCATGACGATGCCGAGGTCGCCCGGACCCGGCCCGTACGAGGCGGTGGTGAAGGGCGAGATGTGGATTCGGAACGGACGCGACCCGGTCGAGGAGCCCAAGCTACATCCGCGACCCGAAGACGCTGGCTCCCGGGATCGACAAGATGCCGAACACCACCAGCGCGAGAGCGGCGGCCACGTTGACGATGTGGGGCATGTAGGTGCGCTCCTCCATCGGGCGCCGACGCATGACGGACGGCACGACCTGGGCCACGACCGCCGCCGCCACCATCATGATGATGTGCATGCCGAGCTGCGGGTAGAATCCGCTGCCGGTGAAGAGCAGAGCCAGACCGGTCAGCACGTTGATCTGGAGGGACACCGAAAAGAAGCCGGCCAGCTTGCGCATCGTCTGGTCGTAGTCTCGCCGCCCGGCAACGCCGTACAGCGCGTATCCGAGCGCCAGGATGCCCAGTAGGACCACGAGATATCGAATGCCGGAATGGGTGTGGTAGACGATCATGCCACGCCGTGGAGTCGAGGGGGTGACCGCCGGCCGCTCAAGGGCCGACGGTGTCGGGGTCGGTGGCGACCTGTTCGCGCACCTGTCGCTTCAGTCGGGCGAGGATCGCGCCCATCCCCCGCAAGCGCAACGGGGACACCACCGATTCGAGGCCCATCCCTGCGTAGAAGTCGGCCGGTACGTCGAGAACCTCCTGCCAGGGTTGTCCTTCCAGCCCTTCGCGGAGGATCCCGGCGAAGCCTCGCACGGTGGGACTCTCGGCGGGGGCGTCGAAGAAGAGGTGCACGCTGCCCTCTTCGTCGACCTGCGTCGCGAGGAAGAAGGGCGTCTGGCACTCGTGCACACGCTCGAGCGCAGAGCGATCGGCCGCCAGTTCCTCGGGGAGCGGAGGGACCTTCCGCGAAAACTGCAGGAGGGCCTGGACCCGCAGATCTTTCGGGGCCCTCTGAAAGCGATCGACGATCCGGGACAACGGTTGGGGAAGACTCATGCCCGGGCTACCGCTGCGCGGCGGCCGGGGTTCCCGAGAACTCCGCCGCGCTCACCGGAGTAGAAGCACCCCTTCGAAATCCGCTTTCCCACGATGCCATCCGAGGTCGACCCCGTGCCTGCCCCCTACGACGAGAACCCGCGCTTCCACGAATATGCTCATCCGCACATGCTGGTCTCCACCGACTGGCTCTCCGAGCGTCTCGACGACCCGTCGGTCGTGGTGGTCGAATCCGACGAAGACGTGCTTCTATACGACACGGGCCACATTCCCGGAGCCATCAAGATCGACTGGCACATGGATCTGAACGACGCGCTCACCCGCGACTATGTCGACGCGGAGGCCTTCGCTCGCCTCCTGTCGGCGAAGGGCATCACGCGCGATTCGACGGTCGTCTTCTACGGCGACAACTTCAATTGGTGGGCGGCCTACGCGTTGTGGGTGTTCACCCTCTTCGGTCACCGCGACGTGCGGCTCCTCGACGGGGGGCGGCAGAAGTGGGTCGCCGAGGGCCGTCCCCTCACGACCGATGTGCCCCAGCGGGCGCCGACGGAGTATCCGACGGTCGAGCGAGATGATGCCCCGATTCGAGCCTTCCGTGACGACGTGATGCGGCATGTCGAGCGGAATGGGGCGCTCGTCGACGTTCGGTCGCCACAGGAGTATTCGGGCGAGCTGCTGCACATGCCCGATTACCCCCAGGAGGGGAGCATGCGCGGGGGGCACATTCCCGGAGCGCGCAGCGTCCCCTGGAAGCGCGCCGCGCACGACGACGGCACCTTCCGGCCGGTCGGCGAGCTTCGGGCGATCTACCTCGAAGAGCAGGGACTCTCTCCCGACGACGACGTGGTCGCGTACTGCCGCATCGGGGAGCGTTCGAGTCACACCTGGTTCGTGCTGAAGCACCTGCTCGGCTTCGAGCGCGTGCGGAACTACGACGGGTCGTGGACGGAGTGGGGGAATCTCGTGCGGGCTCCGATCGAGCGCTGAGGTAGGCCCTCACGTCGGCGTCCTGGGGGGCGTTGCGTCAGCCCCCCAGAGCGGCCCGCACGACGGCCACGCGCTCTCGCTGGGCGCGCGTGGGGGGGTGGAGCGTTCCGGGGCGCACGCCGCGACCGTTCATGTCGCCCAGGATGCCGCCGAGGATCCGCCGATACCGGTTCGCACTCGCCTGAGCCAACCCGGGGACTCCGGCCTCGAGCTGCGACGAGAGAGCGCGTACCTCGAGGAGGAAGTCCTCGCGGTCGCGGTAGTCGTCGATCGTGAGCGTCGGGACCATCGGGTCGGGCCGCACCCGTACCGTGGTGGCACGCGTCTCGCCTCGAGCTTCGAGCGTCAGGGTGTAGGTGCCGGGCGAAACGAAGAAGCCGTCGAGATCGGTCGGGCGTGACAGGCGCGGCTCGTCGTGGGGGGCCCAGAGCTCCACATCGTCGTTCAGGCTCCAGCGCAGGTCCCAGTTGATCCGGTGCACGCCCTCGGATCCCGGCACCCGAAGCCGCCTCACGACATCGCCGGTCCCGTTCGTGACCGTGAGTGTGGCCGGGCCCGAGCCCGCGCCGAGTCGGTAGGTCACCTCGACGCCGTCGCGCGGGTTGGTTCCCGCATACTCGGCGTCGGCCCGGTACGAGGTGTCCTTCCAGTAGACGAAGATGGTGCCGTCCGACACCGGGAAGAGGTGAAGGGGCGCGCTCGTGGCATCGGCGTTCCAGGCGGCGATCGGGCCGGTGTCGTCGAGGATCCAGATCCCCCGCCCGTGCGTCCCGAGCACGAGGTCCTTCTCGCGCGGGTGGATCCGGATGTCGTCATAGGCGGTGGTCGGGAGGTTGGGCATACGGGCCCACACGTTCCCACCGTCGGTCGAGGCGAAGACGTGGTGCTCGGTCCCGATGAACAGCACGTCCGGATTGTCGGGGTGCTCCACCACGCTGAGGATCGAGCCGCTCGGCAGGCCGGCATGGAGCGGTACCCAGCTCTGGCCGAAGTCGTCCGTGCGGAAGAGGTAGGGGGCGAAGTCGCCGTCCCGATGGGCGTCGAAGGCGGCGTAGGCGACGCCGGTTCCCCGGATCGACGGCACGATGCGACTCACGTAGGTGCCCGTCGCCACACCCTCCACATTGCCGCTCACCTCGGTGAAGGAGGCCCCGCCGTTACGCGTCAGCTGCACGTTCCCGTCGTCGAACCCGATCCAGAGCACGGCCGGATCGAGGGGAGACTCGGCCAGCGCCACCGCTTCGCCGAAGCTGCTGGTGCCGTCGTTCCGCGAAATCGTCGTGTTGGCCCCCGACACGCCCATGATCGTCAGCGTGTCCCGGTCGATCTGGCGGCTGAGGTCGTCGGACCGGGTCCAACTCGAGCCGCGGTCCCTCGAGGTGAAGAGGCGGTTTCCCGCCGCGTAGACCACGTCGGGGTCGTGGACCGAGGCGATGATCGGACTCGTCCAGTCGAAGCGGTAGTCGACGTCGTCGATCGGTTCGGGCGAGATGTCGACCATATCGCCGGTGCGCGCGTCGAGTCGGAAGTAGGTGCCGCCGTTGGAGGTGCCGTAGGCGATGTCGGGATCGAACGGGTTGGGCGCCCAGAACATTCCGTCGCCGAACCCCACCTGTTGCCAGTCGTCGTTGACGATCCCGACCCAGCGGCGGGTCTCCGACGGGCCCACGAACGAGTGGTTGTCCTGCAGACCGCCGTACACACGGTAGGGCGAGGCCATGTCGACGCCGATCGCGTAGAACTGGCTGATGGCGAAGTTGTTGATCTTCCGCCACGTCGTGCCGTAGTCGTACGATTCGTGGAGACCGGCGTCGCCACCCATGTAGAGGTGTGCGGGATCGCTCGGGTCGATCCACAGCGCGTGCTGGTCGGCGTGGACCCCCACGTCGTACGTGGGGCGCACCGCGATCTCGGTGAAGGTGCGCCCCCCGTCTTCGCTCCGGTGCGACGAGGTGGCCATGGTGTACACCCGGTCCGGCTCGGTCGGGTCGATGAAGATCTCCGAGTAATACATCGGCCGGATGTTCAGCTCGTTGACCCGCCGCCAGCTGGCCCCGCCGTCTTCACTGCGGTAGGTGCCTGTCGTCTCGTCATCGGCCGTCTCGACGAGCGCGTTGAGGATTCTCGGATCGGAGGCGGCCAGCGCGAGTCCGATGCGACCCATGTCTGCCGAGGGGAGTCCGTTGGTGAGGCGGGTCCAGCTGCGTCCACCATCGGTCGACTTGTGGATGCCACTTCCCGGGCCTCCACCGTTGAATCCCCACGCGCGCCGCTGACGCTGGTAGGTAGCCGCATAGAGCACGTCCGGGTTCGTGGGGTCCATCACGAGATCGACCGCGCCGGTGTTCTCGTCGATGAAGAGCACGCGGTCCCACGACGCTCCGCCATCGTCGGTGCGGTAGATCCCGCGATCCTCGCTCGGCGCCCACAGGTTGCCCAGAGCAGCGACGAAGGCCACGTCCGGGTCGGTGGGGTCGACCTCGACCTTGCCGATGTGTCGCGTCTCTTCGAGGCCTACGTGCCGCCAGGTGTCGCCGCCGTCCGACGATCGGTAGACACCGTTCCCCCACGATGTCGACTGCCGGTTGTTCTGCTCGCCGGTGCCCGCGTAGACGATCGACGGGTCCGAGGGCGCCAGGGCGATGTCGCCGAAGGTGCTGACCGGGAGATGGTCGGTCAGGTTGGTCCAGGTCTGCCCGCGCGTCGTCGACTTCCAGATGCCGCCCGAGGCCGAAGCCACGTAGAGCGTCGACGGGTTGGAGGGATCGGCGGCGACGTCGTGGATCCGCCCGCCCGTTACCGCGGGTCCGATCTCGCGAGGCGCGAAGGCCCGGAGATCTTCGGTCGATATCGCCGCGGGTTGATGCGACGATGCGGTCGTGGCCGCCGTCTGAGACGATGCCACCGCAGGTGCCAGGAGGAGGGGGGCCGCGAGACGCAAGAGCGCGCGAGCCATGGGGTGACGACGGTGGGTCGGGAGCGACGAAGAGGAAGACATGACCGAAGGCCTGAAGGTCGAAGCGAGCGGGAGAGTCCAGCGCATCGCCAACCTGGAAAGCCGCTCGACCGCGAGCAAGCCGGGAGGCGTCAGCGACCCACCGCCTCGATGGCTCCGCGCACGACGGACAAGACATCGGGATCCATGTCGTCGGCTCCCATCATCCAGGCCAGGTAGTCCTGTTCGTCTCGCGCGACCTCTTCCAGGCGTCGTCCCCGGTGCTTCCCTCGTCGGAAGATCAATCCGTCGCCGGTGTCTTCGAACCAGCGATCCACGGCCGTTTCGAACGGGGCGTGCTGATCGCAGTAGGCCTGGAGGCCGTCCAGATCCCGTGGGAGATGATCGTACTGCGACAACTGGGCCGAGAGGACGGCGGCCGACGTGCGGATGTCGCCCAGAGCCGTGTGCGCCTCCTCGTGCTCGCGCCCGAGGTAGAATCGTGCGGCTGCGGAGAGGTCTCGTCGCTCCTCTCGATGGAAGATCGTCTGCATGTCGATCATGCGACGGCCGGCCACTTCGAAGGGAACGTCGGCGCGGCGGAATTCAGCGAGCAGCATGGGCACGTCGAATCGACGGATATTGAAGCCCGCGAGGTCTGCGTCGGCCAGGAGGGCGGCGAGCGAGCGAGCTCTCCGAGCGAACGGCTCTTCGTCGGCCACGTCGGCGTCGGTGATTCCGTGGACCTCGGTGGCGGCAGCGGGGATCGGGATTCCGGGATTGAAGCGCCGTACCTTCTCGAGTACGTCGCCGGAGGGAAGGACCTTGATGAGGGCCAGCTCGATGATGCGGTCGTTCGAGGTCGACAACCCCGTCGTCTCCAGATCGAAGAAGGCCAGAGGCCGGTCGAGCGAAAAGGGAAGCTCCAAGGCTCAGAGCTCCGCTGCGCGACGCGAGGATCCGCTGGGGATCCCGGCCCGCACGGTGGTGGGCGATTGATGGATCATGGCTGGGGGCCCAGACTCCTTCGCGAGGCGAGTGTCCTAGACGGGTGCCTTCTCACCCCCATAGAACCCCACAACAGCCCCATGGTGCAAGCCGAGATGAGAGCCATCGTCATTCGAGAGCCCGGTCCCCCGAGCGTTCTCGAGCTCAGAGAGGTGCCGCGGCCGGAGCCGGGGCGAGGCGAAGTACGCGTTCGTGTGGCGGCCAGCGGGGTGAATCGCGCCGATCTCCTCCAGCGCCTGGGCCGCTATCCCGGTGGGGGAGCGGGGCGAATCCCCGGCCTCGAGTACGCTGGAACGGTCGAAGCGGTGGGAGCCGACGTGAAGGGTTGGGCGGTGGGTGATCCGGCGATGGGGCTCGTCGGAGGGGGTGGCTACGCGGAGGAGGTGGTGGTCCATCACCGGGAACTCATCCGAACCCCCGCGGGCGTGTCGCTCGACCGAGCGGCGTCTCTACCGGAGGCCTGGCTCACGGCGTGGGACGCGATGGTGCGTCAGTCCGGACTCTCGGCCGGAGAAACGGTGTTGATCCACGCTGTGGGAAGTGGCGTCGGCACGGCGGCCTCGCAGCTCGCATCGGCGCTGGGTGCCCGCGTGATCGGCACTTCGCGGACCGAGGCCAAGCTCGAGGGTGCTTCGCGCCTGGGGGTCGACACCCCGGTCCTGGGGGGAGCGCGCGAGTGGGCCGATGAGGTGCTGGAGGCGACCGGCGGTCGCGGCGTCGACGTGATTCTCGACCTCGTGGGCGGACCGTATCTCGCGGGGAATCTCCGCTGCATCGCCCAGCGCGGCCGCATCATCGTCGTCGGTGTTCCCGCCGGCCGTGAGGCCAGCCTCGACCTCAGGTCGCTGATGACACGCAGAGCGTCGATCACAGGCACGGTCTTGAGTACGCGGCCGCTCGAAGAGAAGATCGCTCTGGCCCAGGACGCCCATCGTCGCATGGTCCCTCTGTTCGAGTCGGCCGCTCTCGAGCCGGTGGTGTTTCGTACCTTCGCCCCAGAGGAGGCCGCCGAAGCCCACGAGGTGATGGAGCAGAACCTCAATTTCGGCACGTTGTCGATCGTCTGGGCCAGCTGAATTCGACTGCGCCTGCGAGAGTTTCCCGAGATGTGGAGGTTGTCGTGACCCGTTCCGCCGTTCTTCGTGCCCTCACCCTTGCCGTGGCCGGCCTGGCCCCGCTGGGCGTGTCGGCGCAATCGTCGCCCGACGCACCGGCGACCGATCCGCGGATCTACGAGATCATCGAGGAGGCGTCGGCCGAGCGGATCGAGGCCGACATTCGCACGCTGGTGAGCTTCGGCACGCGAAACACGATGTCGGACACCCTTTCGGAGACGCGGGGCATCGGGGCTGCCCGCCGCTGGATCAAGGCGGAGTTCGACCGCATCTCGGCCGACTGCGGTGGGTGTCTCGAGGTGTTCTATCAGCGCGACCTCGTGGAAGGGAATCCGCAGGGGCGCATCCGCGAGGACACCGAGGTGGTCAACGTCGTGGCCATCTTGCGGGGCGAGGTCGAACCGAATCGCTACATCATCATGTCGGGCGACATCGACAGCCGGGCGAGCAGCACGCTGGACGCCGAGGTCGACGCTCCCGGAGCGAACGACAACGCATCGGGGATGGCCGGTGCGCTCGAGGCCGCGCGCCTGCTCACCGCGCAGCGGCCCTTCGCCGCGAGTGTGGTCTTCGCCGGTCTGTCGGGTGAAGAGCAGGGACTGTGGGGAGGGCGGCACATGGCGGAAGTGGCCGTTGAAGAGGGGTGGGAAATAACCGGCGTTCTCAACAACGACATGATCGGCAACATCGAGGGCATCGACGGCGTGATCGACAACACGGTCTTCCGTGTCTTCTCGCAGGCGACCCCGTTGCCGGAATTCCAGCCCGACCGCTGGAGCTATCGTACGCTCGGGGGCGAGGTCGACGGGCCCTCGCGCCAGCTCGCGCGCTACGTCGATCGCATCACCGATACCTACTTCGACAATCTCGACGCCATGATGATCTACCGTCTCGACCGCTTCGGCCGAGGGGGACACCATCGCCCCTTCAACGACGCCGGGTTCGCGGGCGTGCGCATCATGGAGGCCCACGAGCAGTACCAGCGACAGCATCAGGACATCCGGGTCGAAGACGGCATCGAATACGGCGACGTCATCGAGGGGGTGGACTTCGACTTCGCCGCCCGGCTGACGGCCGTCAACGCCGCCGTGATGGCGGCGCTCGCCTGGGCCCCGCCTGCTCCGAAGAACGTCAACATCGGGGGGGCGGTGCGGCCCTCGACCACCTTGTCGTGGGACCTGGTCGACCACCCCGATCTCGTCGGGTATCGGATCTACTGGCGCGACACGACTGCTCCGCAATGGCAGCATTCGCGTTTCGTGGGCATGGTCGACCGCTTCACACTCGAAAACCTCGTGGTCGACAACTACCTCTTCGGGGTCGCCGCGGTCGGTCGCGACGGCACCGAGAGCGTCGTGGCCTTCCCGACCGCGCGGGGCGCCTTCGAGTAGCGGCCACCCCGGCGCGCGCGGTACGGCCCGGCGGTCACCTGCCTCGGGTGGCCCCGTTCCCCCACTCGAGAAGAGGGCTCGTCGCGCGCGTCAGTCGTTCAGCCCGAGGGTCTCGAGGACGATGCGCTGCTGCTCCCGGACGTGGTCGCTCGCCTTGCCCTCCGCGGGGCTGGCCCGCTCCGGGCGAGCCACGTGCCGTAGCGGGATGTCTCTCGGCACCGCGCCGCGCAGCCTCGGTCCCACGAAGGTGAGCGCGCCCATGTTTCGCGGCTCCTCCTGAGCCCACACCACCTCTTCGAGGTTGGGGTAGCTGCGCACCATGTCGGCCAACTGCTCACCCGGGAACGGGTAGATCTCTTCGATCCGGCCGACGGCGACGCCGGGCGCCTCGGCGCGGCGGGCGTGCCCCTGCACGTCGTAGTAGATCTTGCCCGTGCAGAGCACGAGCCGACGGATCGAGTGACGCTCCTCGTCGACGACGTTGGGGTCGTCGAGGATCGGTTGGAACGTGCCCTCCGTCAGTTCCCGTACGGTCGACGTCGCTGCGGGGAGCCGGAGGAGACTCTTCGGGGTCATGACCACGAGCGGGCGAGAGGGTCGGGCCATGGCCTGATGGCGCAACATGTGGAAGAACTGGGACGGCGTCGTCGGATACGACACGCGCATGTTGTCTTCCGCGCAGAGCTGTAGAAACCGCTCGAGGCGCGCCGACGAATGCTCGGGTCCCTGACCCTCGTACCCGTGGGGCAGCAGGAGCGTCAGGTTCGAGATCTGCCCCCACTTCTCGAAGCCCGACGAGATGAACTGGTCGATCGCCACCTGCGCGACGTTGACGAAGTCGCCGAACTGGCCCTCCCACAGCACCAGGTCGTATTCGCTCGCCACCGAGTACCCGTATTCGAAGCCGAGCACCCCCGACTCCGTCAGGGGGGAGTTGTAGACCTCGAGGCGCCCCGCCTTCAGCGTCGTGAGCGGAGTGTGGACGTCGCCGGTCTCGACGTCGTGGAGCACCAGGTGCCGATGGCTGAAGGTGCCTCGTTGCGCGTCCTGACCCGTCAGTCGGACGACACAGCCGTCTTCGAGGAGCGACCCCAGTGCGAGCACCTCCCCGTAGGCCCAGTCGAGTCGGGTCTCCAGCGTAAGCGGCTCGTGACGCCGCTTCAGCTGACGTACGAGCTTCGGGTGCACCGTGAAGCCGTCCGGTACCGAGATCGACGCATCGTTCACGTGCGCCAGTCGATCGAGGGGAACGGCCGTTTCGGGATCCACCGCCTCGAGGGCCGCGCTGTCGTCGTCAAGCTCGGCGGACTCGCTCTTCACGGAGTCCTGCGACGCGCGCAGCCGAGTCGTGACGCCGTCTTCGATCTCCTTCACCTCCGCCTCGGTGACGACCCCCTCCTCGACCAGTTGACGCGCCCACTGCGTGCGAACCGTGGGGTGGTCGGAGATCCGGGCGTACAGGCGTGGCTGCGTGTACGCCGGCTCGTCACCCTCGTTGTGGCCGTGTCGCCGGTAGCCGATGACGTCGATCACCACGTCGTCGTGGTACTGGTCCCGATAGGTCATGGCCAGTCGGACCGCCGCCAGGCATTCCTCCGGATGGTCGGCGTTGACGTGCAGGATGGGCACGTCGAACCCCTTCGCCAGGTCGCTCGAATACCGGGTCGAGCGGGCGTCGGACGGACTCGTCGTGAACCCGATCTGGTTGTTGGCGATGATGTGGATCGTGCCGCCGACGGTGTACCCCTCCAGCCGGGCCATGTTGAGGGTTTCGGCGACGACCCCTTCGGCGGCGAAGGCCGCGTCGCCGTGAATCAGGATGGGAACCACCGCGTCGGGGTTCCGGGTCTCACTCGACTCGGTCTCGAACTGCCAGGCCCGAGCCATACCGTTGACGACCGGGTTGACGAACTCGAGGTGGCTGGGGTTCGGAGCCAGAACGACCTCGATGTCCCGCCCGTCGGACGTGGTGTACTGGCCGGAGGCCCCGTGGTGGTACTTCACATCGCCCGTTCCTGCGACGTGGAGGGCACCCTTGCTCTGCTTCCCCTCGAATTCGCGAACGAGCTCGTCGTACGGGATGTTGAGGATGTGTGCCAGGACGTTCAGGCGACCCCGGTGCGCCATGCCGAGAACGACCGACCGGCCTCCCCTGGCGGCCGCCTCGTCGAGGACGAGGTCGAGCATCGGCACCATCATGTCGGTTCCCTCGATCGAGAACCGTTTCTGCCCGAGGTAGGCCCGGTGGAGGAACTGCTCGAACCCCTCGACCTCGCTGAGGCGCACCAGGAGCTTCTTGCGGTCGTCGGCCGACAGAGGCCGGGTGTGGACACCGGACTCGACCTGCGCCCAGAGCCACCGCACCCGCATCGGGTCTTCGATGTGCTCGAATTCGTAGCCGACGTGGCCGGTGTAGGCGACCTCGAGACGACGGAGGGCTTCGGCGACCGACTCTCCTTCGCGCGATCCCTCCATGATGATCGACGCCGGCAGCAGCTCCAGTTCTTCCATCGACGTTCCGAAAAAGGAAGGGTCGAGCTGGGGGTGGACCGGCTGTCGGAGCCCGAGCGGGTTGATGTCGGCGTTGGTGTGACCGTGGTCGCGAAACGCCTGGATGAACGAGGTGGCCCGGGCGACCACCGGCAGCAGCGATCGCAACTGCGCCGCCTCGTCGGCGCCGGATGCCGGGGCCGCTGGGGAGACGGGCGCCGCCACCGGTGACCCCGCCGATGGGGGCGCCGCGGGCGCATGTGCGGTGGCTCCGTTGCTCGAGGGCGAGGGTCCTGGGGACGCCTGAGCGGCCAGACTCTCCGGAACCAGGAGGCCGGCAGCGCGGGTAACGTCGGGACCCCGTGTGAAGAAGTCTCGCCACTCGGCCGGAACAGCGTCGGGATTGAGGGCGAACTCTTCGTAGAGGAGCTGGGCGTAGGCGGCGTTCTGGCTGTCGAACGGTGTGTCGCTCATCGCGGGGATTTGGAGTCGCGCGAACGTGTGCCCGACCCCTGTCGGGCCTCGGGCTGGAATGTGCCCTCTAAGCTACAGGATTTCGGGTCGACGGCGAGGTCTTCGTGCGACGCGGCTTCCCTCTTACCGGTTTCTGCCATGGCGACGTCTTTCGATGCCCAGCCGACCCTCGCGACCGAGGTCGAGCGACCGGGGCCGTTTCCCGCCCTCCACCACCCGGTCTGGCGCGATCGGCACCCCTGGCTCGTGCAGGGCATCACGACGCGGGGACACGACGACCCCCCCTTCGATCTCGGGCTCTTCACAGGCGCATCGGGTGCGGAGGTGCTGGCACGTTGGGAACTCCTGAGGAGCGCCTCGTCGGATGGCGTCGTGGTTCACGCTCGGCAGGTGCACGGCGGTGTCGTGCGCTTCCATGAAGCGGGCAGTCCGGCCCTGCGGTTGGTCGAACCGTGCGATGGGCATGCCACTCGGTCGCCGGGTGTGACCCTCGCGGTCGCCACCGCCGACTGCATTCCGGTGACGCTGATCGACCCCGAGCGGCGAGCCGTGGCGATCCTGCACGCCGGCTGGCGCGGGGTGGTGGCGGGGGTGCTCGAAGCCGGGCTCCGGGTATTCGCGGAGCGTCTCGATGCTCCCCCGGTGGTCCTGGAAGCGCATATCGGCCCGGCGATCTGCGGCGATTGCTACGAGGTCGGTCCAGAGGTCCATGCGGCTCTCGGACTCACTCCACCGCCGGCTCCCACCCCCGTCGACCTTCGGCGGGTTGCGGCGGACCGACTGATGAGGGCAGGCGTCTCGGCGTCGAGCCTCTCCTGTTCCTCGTGGTGCACGCGCTGCGGCCCGTCGCCGTTCTTTTCGCACCGGGGGGGCGACCGTCAGCGACAGATCTCCTTCGTCGGAATCCGATCGTGATGGATCCGGGGGTGGGGCTGTGTTCGGTGTGTGCGCATGTACGCACGGCGGGGAACCGTCGTGGGTCGGTCTTCTACATGTGCACCAAGGCCAAAGACGATCCTCGGTTGCGGCGCTATCCGCCGCTCCCCGTGGTGATGTGCCCGGCTTTCGAGCCCGAAGAAGCCTCGAGGAACCCGAGGAGCAGCGCCAGCGATTCCGAAGGTTTCTCTTCGACCACCTGATGCCCGCAGTTCTCGAGGGTCGCCAGCCGCCCGCGGGGCAGCTCGCTCGCGAGTCGTTGGCCGATGGAGAGCGGAACCACCCGATCCTGCCTCCCCCACAGGCAAAGGGCCGGAACGTCGATGTCGGGGATCCTGGCCGTGATCCGATCCACGTCGGGAGGCACGATGTGCCGGGCGCATTCGAGGAATGCGCGCCGGCGGTCGGCGCTCCGCATCGGTGCCGCGTACGATTCGACGCGCGCGGGGGTGACGGCGTCCCGCTGTTCGACGATGGCCTCCATCGCCTTTCGCACGAGCCAGCGTTTCGGGAGCATCGCGAAGCCGAGCTCGGCCAGGCGACCCCTGCGCGCAAGGTGCACGAAGGGGGGTTCCCGCTGGGGGTATGCCGCGCCGGCCACGCTCACCAGCCGACCGAGCCGCGCTACACCCTCCTCGTGGGCCCGATCCAGTAGATCGAGGGCGGCGATCAGGGCGACACCCCCTCCGAGACTGTGTCCGATGAGGGTGCAGCCGCGCAGATCCAGCGCCTCCACGAGGTCCGCGACCGCCGTCGCCATACCGCGAATCGAGAAGTCCCCTCCCCGCGGGGCGGGAGCGCTGCCGAAGCCCGGCAGGTCGACCGTGACGCAATCGTAGCTCGACGAGAGGACGGGGAGCCACGGGTCCCAATGGCCGCGATGTGCGCCGTAGCCGTGGAGGAACACCAGCGCAGGCCCGGCCCCGGTGCGGCTCCACGCCAACCGATCGCCTGGCGTCATCCGTCGCCTGCGGCCCGTTCGAGGCGAACCACCGAAGGGCCGGGTAGCTTCCACAGGTCGGCACCCCGCCCAACGGCCTCGTCGGCAAGGTGGGGATGGCAGGTGAACAGAAAGATCTGGCGTCGCTGGGACGCTTCGCGGAGCAGGTCGAGTCCCCGGCTCCGCCGACCGGCATCCCAGTTCACGAACACCTCGTCGAGGACGAGCGGGAGACGTACCCGCCCGTCGTCGAGCTGGTCGACGAGGGCGAGTCGAAGGGCGACGAAGATCTGCTCCTGCGTACCCGTCGAGAGGGGCGGTCCCACCTCGAGCTCGTCGGCAGCGGCCGGGCCGGAGACCAGAAGCGCACGGCTCTCGTTGGGCTCGATCCGTAGACGATCGTAGCGCCCCGAGGTGAGGGTGCTCAGGAAGGAGCCGGCCCTTCGCAGGATCTCCGGCTCATGCGTTTCGCGGATCTCCCGATCGGCCGCCTCGACGAGTTGCGACAGGATCCAGAGGCGGTCGTGCCCGCGACGGACGGAGGTGCGCTCGTCGCGAAGCCGTTGCAGCTCCCCTTCCAACTCGTCGAGCGTCTCGTCGTCCGGCCCGGGTCGGGCGCGTGCCTCCAACTCCTTTTCGAGCGCGACCCACTCCTCGATCTCTTCACTGCGCTCTTCGATGTCGCGTGCCAGCGCCCCGATCGGGTCGGGTTGCGTGAGCCAGGGCTCGCCCTCGTCTTCGGCTCGGCGGATGTCGGCCAACAGGCGGTCGAGGTCGGGGTGGTCGTCTCGGAGCGTCGCCGTCCGACGCTCTGCCTCCTGATGGGCCTCCAGGCAGGCGGTCACTCGCTCGAGTGCGAGACGCGGGTCGTTCGAGGCGAAGGACTCGAGCCGACCGAGGAATGCGGCCCGTCGCTCCCTGTGCCGGGCGAGCTCTGCGCGGGCGGCGTCGACGGCCGCGTCGAGTTTCGGCATCCGAGCGGCGGCCCGTCGGGCGATCGAGAGTCGTTCTCTCGCGGCGGCGAGGCGGTCCTGAAGGAGGACCGACGTGCCGGCGGCGTCGAGTACGCCGCCGATTCCGAGGGCCTCACGAAGCCGGCTCGCCTCTCGTTCGAGAGCGTGGCTCTCGGATTCGAGGGCCTCCACTTCGCGCTCCCGGTCTTCGCGGTCGCGCAGGAGGTGACGTGCGCGTTCGAGTCGATCGACGAGGTCGGGATCGGGGTCGTCGCCGGCATCGAGGCCGATCTTCGCGAGAGCATCTGCGGCCGCGTTTCGGGCCGCTTCGCGCGCCGCGGTCGCGGCCTCGCTTCGCTCTCGCGTCGCTTCGGCGCGGTCCCGATGCTCGGCGGCCGCTCGCCGCGCCGAACGGGCGATCGACCAGCCGAGCAGGGTCACGGCTGCACCCGGAAGGGCCAGAACCAACGGCGCGATGGCCGAGAAGGGTGGCACCCCCAGAAGTCCGAGTGCCGCGCCCCCGACCATGGCGCCCCCGATCACGATCAGCCCCGTTGCAGCAGCGAGGGGTGATGCAGGGGGAGGAGTGGGGGGCGCTTCGGCCGGATTCCCGACGTGGTGGAGCCATGCGGCGTAGCTCTCGGCGACGCGCGTCGCGCGGATCCGGCCCAGGTCGTCCGGTCGGGGCTCGTCCACCCACGGGAGGCGGTCG
>JANQNV010000008.1 GCA_028279425.1 Longimicrobiales bacterium
CCGCCGAGGGTGCGGAGGCGCCGCGGGGGCGAGGCGGAACGACGCGGCGTAGCGATAGCTACGGCAAGGAGTTCCAACGACGCATCCCGTGGATGCCCCCGCGCTCGAACGGCATCAGGACTTTGGCGACACTACACTAGTCGTCGCTGCGGATGATGCCGGCCGGGTCGGTGGCCGCCGCGCGCCAGGCCGGGAGCAGGCTCGACGCTGCGGCGAGCGCGAGAACGAGCGCCGCCACGCCGGCGTAGACCGTGGGGTCGAGCGGCTCCACCTGATACAGGGTCGACTCCAGCACGCGTGAGGCGAAGGCGGCGAGGACGACGCCTGCCAGCGCCCCGGCCGCGCCCAACCGCGTACCGGAGCCGACGATCATGCCGATGACGGATCGGCGTTCTGCGCCGATCGCCATGCGGATCCCGATCTCTCGCTCGCGCTGGCCCACCGCCTGCGACATCACGCCGTAGATCCCGAGGGCAGCGAGAAATGCGGCCTGCATCGCGAACAGCGACAAGAGGGCCGCCACCAATCGTTGTCGGGACACCGTGCCGGCCACGACCGACGTCATCGACTCTCGAAGGAAGACGGGCAGCGTCGGGTCGAGCGATTGGATGGCGGCCACGGCCGCGCTCGTGATGGCCTCGGGGGTGCCGCGCGTCTGGAGAACCCAGGCGACGTCGATCCCGATGCCTTGTCGATACGACACGTAGATCGTCTCGCGCGGCGAGGCGTCGAGCGAGTGCTGACGCACGGCGCCCACCACACCCACGATGGTTCGCGAGGGGGAGGCGGGGTTGCCGCCCAGGCGAATCTGGCGACCCACCGGAGAGCGGTCGGGCGAGTATCTCTCCACCCACGCCTGGTCCACGACGGCCGCGAACTCCCCGTCGGCCACGTCGTCGAAGTTGAGTGCGCGTCCCTCCAGCACGGGGATGCCCATCACGTCGAAGTAGGTGGGGCTGATCTGTCGAAACTCGGCCGTCGTCACAAGGCTGGAGCTGGCGGACTCCGCGCCGATCAACGAGAAGTTGGTCCCGTTCAGGCGGCGCAGCGGCAGCCGGGTCACCAGGCCGGCCGAGACGACCTCGGGCAGGTCTTCGAGGCGCCGAAGCGCCTCATCGTAGAACCCCACGCGTACGGCCGGATCGAAGTAGCGGCCGTTCTCCGGCACGATCGTCCACGGCAGATAGGTGCGCATCGTCATGACCGACTCGGGCGTGAACCCCAGATCCACAGCCATCAGTGATCCGTAGCTCTTGAGGGTCAGCCCGGAGCCGACGAGGAGCATGATCGAAAAGGCGACCTCGACCGCCACCAGCGTGTTCTGGACGGTTCGACTCCGGTGGCCCGCCCGCGAGCCGTGGCGGAGCACGTCCTGAAGGTTGAGGCGGGTCAGCCGAACCGCGGGGATGACGGCGACCAGCATGGCCGTGCCGATCGTGAGCAGGGCGCTGAATACCAGCACCGTGCCGTCCACCGCCACTCCGTCCAACCGCGGTAGTTCGGCGGCCGAGCGCGCGCGGAGCGCCGCCGTGCCCGCCACCGCGATGACGATCCCCAGGGCTCCACCCAACCCGCTGATGACCGCGCCCTCGAGGATCAGCCCGCGCGCCTGCGCCATGCGTCCGGCTCCGAGGGCGCCCCGGACCGCGATCGCTCGCGTGCGATCGGCGCCCCGTGCGAGCATCAGGTTGGCCACATTGGTGCAGGCGATCAGGAGCACGAACCCCGCGGCGCCGAGGACCAGGATCAGCGAGGTGCGTACATTGCCGACGAGCCGGTCCTTCAGGGGCACGACGGTGGTCGTCCATCGCGCCTCGGCCGGGTAGGACTCCGGGTATTCGGCACGCAACGATGCGGCGATCGCGTCGAACTCCCTTTGAGCCGCAGCGGGGACGACCCCGTCGGCGAGCCGGCCGAAGAGGGTCCAGCTGCGGGCGTTGCGCCCCTGCCCGAATCGGGATGTCTCGGACACGTCGATGGGGCCCCAGATCGCGACCGGGTCGCCGGCGCTCGCCTCCGGGTGTTCGAATCCGCGCGGCATGACCCCGATGACGACGATCGGGTCGTCGTCGATGAGGAAGGTGCGTCCGAGCACGTTCGGGTCGGCCCCGAAGTGCTGCTGCCACGCCGCGTAGCTCAGGATCGCGGAGTGACCGATATCCCCTCCCGCGTCTTCTTCGGTGAAGTCGCGTCCCATGAACGGTTCCACCCCGAGCATCGAGAAGAAATTCACCGTCACGAGCGCGTCGCGGCTCCGGAACGGTCGATCGATGCCGGTGACGTTCACGTCGAGGATCCAGGTCGCCGCGAGATCCTCGAGCGACTCCGAAGCGGCGAGGTAGTCGCGGTACTCCGGTGCCGAGGCCGTGAGGTCCTGAGCCCCGAGCCCCGGAAGCTGGCCCCCGACCACCACGAGCTCGTCGGGGTCGGGATAGCCGAGCGGGTCGACGAGCACGGCCGACACCACGCTGAACACCGCCGTGGTGCCCCCGACACCGACCGCGAGGGTGAGGGCGGTGACGGCGGTGTAGCCCGGGGCGCGGACGAGGGCGCGTATCGCCTGTGCGAACTCTCGTACCAGGTCCCTGATCATCCGCCGCCTCCCCTCGTTCGTCGTTCCCGGCGGGCCCGTGAGCCGCTCGGTGTCTCCGCGACGATACGGGATCGAGGTCAGCGAGGCGACAGCGCGGCACTCGCCGGGGTGTAGGCGCGCCCCCGATCGTGCGCCGGTGGCCATGAAGCCGAGTGCTCGTGACCGACGAAGTGCTGGCAAACTGCGCTACATCGTTCGCATATTTGAAGCATGGCCGCCAACGCGAAGGTTCGACCCGTCCCCGGTCCCGACGTCCTCGCTCTCGTCACCGCGCGGAGGGCCCTGCTGGCCTCGGTCACTCTTTGCTCCAGGGCCTCCGTGGTGGTCCCGGCCATGCGCTCGGCTCGGGTTGCCGTCGGCCTGGTGGCAGCCGTCCTGGCGGTCGCGACGTGGCCGCTCGCTGCGACGGGACAGACCATGCCGCCCCCCGAGGAGTACCAACGACTGTTCGAGCCGGTGGAGGGGATCACGATCCCGGATCCCCCGGAGTCGCATGTCGTGGCGGGCTGGCTCGACGGATGGGGTGTGTTCCGCCCCCAGCTCGCCCGCACGGATTCGGGGTGGATTCATCTCGAGCCCGGCGCGTATCGATCGGCCATGCCGAGGGGCGTGACCTTCGATCAGCAGGCCGAGCCCTGGGGCGGCCTGCGCTGGCGCCTGCTCCCCGATGATGGACCAGCTCGGGAGATCCGCTCGGGCCACCTGGTTCGTTTCGACGACACGTATTTCGGAGCGTGGGGCCTCCTCACGGATCAACGGGCCACCGCCGTTGCCCCCAACTCGCACCCCGGGGTCGTCGGGGCGGTCGTGACGCCCTGGGTTCCGGTTCGGCAGATCGAACCGGTCGATCTGGACGATCCCGCCCTCGACTCGATCAACCTACGGCTGGCACCCTCCAAGGTCGATCGCGCCATCCGCATCACGGGCCCCGGCGGGACCCGGTGGACCTACTATCGTGCGTCGTGGACGCCCCCCGACCAAGGGTGCTCGATGGCCCGCGCCGAGGGGTGGATTCGGGAGGGCGACTACGATGCTCCGCAGCAGGCGTGGACGAGCGAAGGCGAGTGTGATGTCGGGGGGAAGGGCGACGTCTGGGCGACCCCGATGGCGGTGATCGACGAGGCCGAAGAGGATCTCGTGCTCGTTCTACTGCAGGGTTGGGAATACCTCGACCTCGGGCTTCGACGCCTCACCCCCGACTCGGTCGGGCCGGTGATCCCGCGCGGTTGGTAGGGCGACCTCAGCTGCCCGAACCCTCGATCTGCACCAGCGCGTTGGCCCGGAGCTGGCCGCACGCCGCATCGATATCGCGCCCGCGCGGCTCACGGACCGCGACGTCGACCCCCCGATCCGACAACACGGTGCGGAAGTGTTCGATCCGCTCCGGCGACGACGGTCTCCAGCTCTGCCAGGGGATCGGGTTGAAGGGGATCAGGTTGACGAAGGCGTGGAGCGAGTACGCAAGGTCGGCCAACTTCGGCGCGAGCTCGGGGGCGTCGTTCACCCCGCCGATCATCGTGTACTCGAAGGTCATGCGCCGGCCACCGGCATCGCGGAAGGCCGAGAGCGCCTCGATCAGCTGCGGTAGTGGCCACCGCTTCTCGAGGGGGATCAACTCCTGGCGCAACGCTTCGACCGGGCTGTGCAGCGACAGGGCCAGCTTGAACTGTTCGGGTCGCTCGGCGAGTTCGAGGATCCCGGGCACGACGCCCACGGTCGATACGGTGATGCGCCGCGCACCGACACCGTACCCCTGGTTCAGGATCGTGAGAGACGGGTGGACGGCGGCGCGGTTTGCCAACGGTTCCCCCATTCCCATGTAGACGATGTTGGTGATCGGACCGTAGCCCTGCTCGGCGGCCCAGCGGCGCGATCCCCGGTACTGCGCCACGATCTCACCCGCCGTCAGGTGCCGGCGGAAGCCGCTCCAGCCCGTGGCGCAGAAGGTGCACCCCATGGCGCACCCGGCCTGCGACGACAGGCACAGCGTCAGGCGGTCGTGGGTCGGAATCAGGACCGACTCGATGAGCTCACCGTCGTGCGTCTTCCACAGATGTTTGGCGGTGCCGTCCTGCGACACCGAGACGGTGTCGACGTCGAGCTCGCCCAATCGGTACGCGGCGGCGAGCGCCGCCCGCTCGCCCGCGGGGAGGTCGGTCATCTCGTCGAAGGTGCGGGCGTCGGTCTCGAAGATCCACCGCATCACCTGGCGGGCACGGAACGCCTTTTGTCGTCGGGTCTCGAAGTGGCGCGCGAGCTCCGCCTGGAGGACATCCGGCACCAGCGCGAGTAGATCGGTCGGGAGTGGGTCAGCGCGGGTCGACATGGCGGGGATGGCCGGGGAGATCGCTTGAAGGGGCCGAATGGCCCGGCTAACTTAGCGGCAATCGTGGATTTGAAGGAGACGATTGCCGTCGGTCTCGGTCCGGGGGCCCGCCGTCGCGCCCACCCCCCCGACCCGATGTCACTCCATGACCGATTCCGGTTCCGGAAGTACGGCCCTTCGTTCTGCGTACCTCGCTTCGCTGCGTCGTAGCGACGAGGGCCGGTCCCTTCGCCTCGCGGGATGGATCCACCGACGGCGCGATCTCGGTGGCCTTCTGTTCTTCGACCTGCGCGATCGCTCGGGCCTCCTGCAGGTATCCATCGGGCCGGACTGGACCGACCCGGAGTCCCTCGAGATCGCCAATACCTGCGGCCACGAGGACGTGGTTCGGGTCGAAGGCGAGGTCGTGGTGCGCCCCGAGGCCAACCCGGAGATGGCCACTGGCGAGATCGAACTCCGCGCGACCAAAGTCGAGCGGTTGAGCGCCGCCGACACCCCGGCGATCCCGGTATATCGCGGGCCCGAAGACGAGCTCCCCTCCGAGGAGCTCCGCCTGCGTCACCGTGTGCTCGACCTCCGGCGCCCCGAGCTCCAGGCCAACCTGGCGCTGCGGCACCGACTGGTGCTCGCGACGCGTGTCTACCTCGACCGGATCGGCTTCACCGAAATCGAGACCCCGATCCTGACCAAACCCACCCCGGAGGGAGCGCGGGACTTCGTGGTGCCGAGCAGTGTGCACCCCGGGGAGTTCTTCGCGCTGCCGCAGAGTCCCCAGATCTACAAGCAGATCCTGATGGTGGCGGGCTTCGATCGCTACTTCCAGATCGCGCGGTGTTTCCGCGACGAGGCGCTCCGGGCCGATCGGCAGCTGGAATTCACGCAGATCGACGTGGAGGCGTCGTTCGTGGGTGTCGAAGACATCCTCGGCTGGATGGAAGGCCTGATGGTGGAGTTGGCCCAGGTCGGCGGGATTCCGGCCCCTCAGCCGTTCCCCCGCATGACGTGGGACGAGGCGATGGACCGCTTCGGAAGCGACCGTCCGGATCTGCGCTGGGACATCGAGATCGCCGACTGGACCGAGGCGTTGCGCGACATCGACTTCCGTGTGACGAAGTCGGCCGTCGAGGCGGGAGGACGCATCCGCGGCTTCCGGTTCGAGGGCGGCGCGACGCTGTCCCGCAAGCAGATCGAGGCGGTCGAGGAGCACGCCAAGAAGGCGGGTGCCCCGGGGCTGCTCTGGGCCAAGCGGACCGACGAGGGTGGATCCGGCCCGCTGTCGCGGTTCCTCGACGAGAGCCACTGGGCGGCGCTCGGCGCCCAACCGGGCGACCTGCTTCTCGCGGCGGCCGGTCCCGACGCGATGACCTCTCCGGCCCTCGACGCCGTCCGTGCGGCGGCGATCGAAGCCCTCGGCATTCCCAAGGTGCAGGACCACTCCTGGTTGTGGGTGACGGACTTCCCGGTGTTCGAGACGGCCGAAGACGGGTCGCTGGCCTCCAACCATCATCCCTTCGTGCATCCGCGCGCCGAATTCGTGGACACGATCCAGGACGATCCGCTCGCCGCCCGCGGCGATGCCTACGACCTGGTCTACAACGGCACGGAGCTCGGGTCGGGATCGATCCGTATTCACGATCCGGCGCTCCAGCGCCGAATCTTCCGCCTCCTCGGTCTCGACGACGACGAGATCGACCGCAAGTTCGGGTTCCTTCTCACGGCGCTGGCCGCCGGAGCGCCTCCCCACGGGGGCGTCGCCTTCGGGATGGACCGCATCGTCCAGCGGTTCGCCGATGCGCCGAGCCTGCGCGACGTGGTCGCGTTTCCGAAGACGACCGCCGCCCGCGCGCTCTTCGAGGGAGCGCCCGTACGGCTGGCCGACGCCGACCTCGAGGCACTCGGCCTCGTCGTGGCGGCCCCGTCGGAGGGCGACGCATGAGTCCCCACGATCCCACCATGGTCGAACACCGCCTCGACGCCGAGGGGGTCGACCAGTTGATGTTGGCCGGAGTCAACGACCGAAACATCCAGGAGGTGCATCGGTTGTTCGGGATCCGGGTGGTCCTGCGCGGCGATCAGGTGATTCTGTCGGGTCCCCTCGACGATGTGGAGCGGGCCGTCGGGCTGGTGCAACACCTCATCGAGTTGTCTCGACTCCGGGCGCCCTTCGACTCGCACGACATCGCCCGGTTCGCCGAGAGCTTCGACGCCCTCGGACACGAGGGGATGATCTCGCCGAACGACGACATCCGGATCGCCCTTCCGGGGTCGAAGCGCGTCATCTCGCCGAAGTCAGATGGGCAGCGTCGGTACCTCGAGGCGATTCAGGACAACGACATCGTCATCGGGATCGGGCCGGCCGGAACGGGAAAGACCTACCTCGCGGTCGCCATGGCGGTCGACGCCCTCTACAAGAAGCGGGTCAAGCGGATCATTCTCGCGCGCCCTGCGGTCGAGGCGGGAGAGAACCTGGGCTTCCTCCCCGGCGACCTCCAGGAGAAGGTGGACCCGTATCTGCGTCCGCTCTACGATGCGCTCGAAGACATGATGCCCCCCGATCGGGTGCGTCGGGCCCTCGAAGACCGCACGATCGAGATCGCGCCTCTCGCCTACATGCGCGGTCGCACCCTGTCGGACGCCTTCGTGATCCTCGACGAGGCGCAGAACGCCACCACGGCCCAGATGAAGATGTTCCTGACGCGCCTGGGGCTGAACTCACAGGTGGTCATCACGGGCGACAAGACCCAGATCGATCTGCCGCATTCGTCGCAGTCGGGGCTTCTTCAGGTCGAGCGCATCCTCGCGTCCATCGCCGGGATCGAAATCGTGTATCTCGATGCCATGGACGTGATTCGCCACCGTTTGGTGAAGGACATCATCAGGGCTTATTCGGACGCCGCTGGCGAAGACCGCCTCGACGGTGGACCTTCCGTTACCCCCTGACCGGGAGCGTCCGTGAGCCGAAGCAAGGATCGACGACGCCGCGAGCAACGCCTCGCGGCTCTGTCCACCCCCCCGGAAAACGCCTGGCCGGACGGGGTGGTGCACCACGGGCTGCGCGTGTTCCTGCTCCTGGGGCTCGCCCTCATGACCACGCTGCTCTTCCCCCCGGAGTCGCGGGTTCGGGTCGCGGAGTTTGCCGAGGGGACCGTGGTCGAAGAGCCGGTCATCGCCGAGATCGGCTTCGAGGTCCCACTGAGTTCCGAGGGCATCGCCGAGGCGCAGGACGAGGCTCGGGCGTCGGTCCCCCCCACCTTCGACCTGCGGCCGTCTTTGGCCGATACGATGTCGACCCGCCTCGAACGGTTCTTCGATCGCCTCGAAGAGGCGTCGGCTCAGCCCGACGCGGAGGCGCAGATCGGTCGCGTGATGGGCACGGTGACCACCTCGACGGCCCTGCAGCGAGAACTCCTGGCCCGCGACGACGTGCGCTCCCAGCTGCGGGGCACGGCGCTGGACGCCGTTCGTCGCTATCTCGTGGTCGGGGTGGCCGACAGCCGTGATCTCGAGGAGGTCACGACCGATCGGCTCGTGGTGCGTACCGACGGCACCGAGGGGTCGGATCGTCGCGTGAGCCGCGGCGACGTGCTCTCGGGGCCCGAGTTCTACGACCGCGCCGAGAGCCTGCTTCCGGTGGGCACGCGACCCGAGGTCGCCGAGATTCTTCGCGTGGTGTTGATCAACCAGATCGAGTACACGCTCGCGCTCAACGTCCCCGAGACCGTGGCCGATCAGGAACGTTCCGTCTCGGCGGTGCGCACCACGGGCCGTGAGGTCCTTCCGGGCGAGGCGATCGTGCGCGGCAACGAACGCATCGGCCGGGAGTCGGCGCTCGCGCTCCAGGCCTACCAGGACGCCCTTCGCGCGCAGGGCCTTCTCGAGGACACCGGGGCGGGGTTCGTGCCCTATCTGGGAGCGGGCCTCTTGAACCTGAGCCTGCTGTTCGTGTTCGGGTTGTTCACCTACTTCTTCCGCAACGAGGTCTACACCAACGTCCGGTGGATCGTGTTGTTGTCGCTGCTCGTCGCGGTCTACATCGGTGTGGCGGCGATCGTCGCCCGAAACGCCTGGCCCGCGGAATTGCTCCCGATCGCCTTTCTGGCGCTCGCAGCATCGGTGCTCTGGGACGGCCGCATGACCCTCGTGTTGGTCCTCACGCTCGCGGCCCTCTCGTCGATCCAGACGGGCTTCGACGACGGCCACTACATCCTGCTCACGACGCTGCTGGGAGGGTCGGCCGCCGCCCTTTCGGTCCGGGCCGTTCGGAGGCGGGCGCAGACGTGGATCTTCATCGCCCTCATCACCCTCGCGTATTCGGTGGTGTTGCTGGGGCACGCTCTCCTCGTGGCGCGTGACCCGACCTCCGTGGCGACGTCACTCGGATGGGTGGCCGTGAACGCCGTCTTCTCGTCGATCCTGGCCATGGGATTCCTCCCGGTCTTCGAGTGGTTCGCGGGGCTCACGACCGACCAGACGCTGCTGGAGTGGGCCGATCCGAATCGCTCGCTGCTGAAGCGGCTGTCGCTCGACGCACCGGGCACCTACGCCCACACCATCAACGTCGCGAACCTCGCCGAGGCGGCGGCCAACGCCATCGGCGCCAACGGTTTGTTGTGTCGGGTCGGCCTCTATTACCACGACGTGGGCAAGATGCTCAAGCCCCACTACTTCGTCGAGAACCAGCCCGACGGTCGCAACCCGCACGACCGGCTCAAGCCCGAAACGTCGGCCAAGATCGTGCGCGAGCATGTCACCGAGGGCTTTCGGATGGCGAAGGAGGCGAAGGTGCCGGCCGTCGTGACCTCGTTCATCACCGAGCACCACGGTACGCAGCGCATCGGGTTCTTCTACGAGAAGGCGCGCGAGGAGTACGGCGAGGAAAACGTCGATCCCGCCGACTTCCGCTACCCGGGCCCGAGACCGCAGACCAAGGAGACCGCGATCGCCATGCTCGCGGACTCCGTGGAGTCGGCCACCCGAGCTCTACAGGAGCCGACGCCAGAGCGGATCCGGGGGCTGATCGAGAAGATCGTCGAGGGCAAGATCGCGCAGCGCCAGCTCGACGAGGCGCCGTTGACCCTCCAGGAGCTGGCTCAGATCAAGGACCAGTTCGCCAAGATGTTGGGTGGCGTGTATCACCACCGCATCGACTACCCCCAGACGCGTCACCTCACGCAGTCCGACGCGGGTACCGCCGCTGACGCGGCCGCCTCCGATGCAGGTAGCGCCTCCGACACACCCGACGCCACCGCGGCGTCCGAGGGTGACGGCGAGGCTGGCGAGGGGGAGGGGACCGCGGGCGAAGTCGCGGATGGCGAGCCCAACGAGCCGAAGACCGGGGTCGAGGTCGGCTCGGGAGAGACGCCGCAAGCCGGCGAGGCTCGAGCGCCGGGCACCACGCCGGACGCCGGCGCGGCGTGATCGAAGTTCTCGTGGATGGGGCTCCCGATCCGGAGTCCGAGGCTCGCCTCGCCGCGGCCGTGGAAGCCGCCCTCGAAGCGAGCCAGATCGCGGCCGCCGAGGTGTCGCTCGCGCTGGTCGACGACGACGCCATCCGGACCCTCAACCGCGATCATCTCGGTCACGACCGGCCGACCGATGTGATCGCGTTTCCGCTCTGGACCGACGGAGACCCACGGGTCGTGGGCGACATCTACATCGGGGTCGACCAGGCGCGACGCCAGGCGATGGAGGAGCAAATCGATCTGGCCGAGGAGTTGGTCCGGCTCGCGATCCACGGCGCCCTGCATGTGGCCGGGCACGATCATCCGGAACCAGCGGCCGATCGTGCGGCTTCCCGCATGTACCGACTGCAGGAGGAGCTGGTGCGTCGCTTCTTCTGACCGCAACGGCGCCTCCGTCGCCCGCACCCCCGAGTCTACATGTCGCCCTCGACCTCGCCGTCCGATTCGTCTCCACCCTCTGCCGGTCCGGAATCCCTCGACGCGATCATCATCGGCACCGGGCAGGCCGGCAAACCGCTGGCCGGCGCCTTGGCCAAGGCCGGTTGGTCGACCGTGATCATCGAGCGAGCCGAACGCGTCGGCGGCACGTGTGTCGTCGAAGGATGCACGCCTACGAAGACGATGGTGGCGAGCGCTCGGGTGGCGCATCTGGTGCGGCGCGCGGCCGACTACGGAGTGCGCGTGGGCGACGTCTCGGTCGAGATGGGAGTGGTGCGTCGCCGTAAGCGCGACATCGTCGAGTCGTGGAGCTCGGGGAGCCGCAAGGGGATGGAGCGGCATGAGACTCTGGAACTCGTCTTCGGATCGGCCCGCTTCTCCGGGCCCCACGAGGTCACCGTCGATTTGCGAGCGGGCGGCACACGGGTCTTCGCCGCGCCGAAGATCTTCATCAACACCGGGACGCACACGTTCATCCCGCCGATCCCCGGGCTGGCCGATGTGCCGTTCCTCACCTCCACGAGCATCATGGAGTTGGATGTCGTGCCCGAGCACCTGGTCGTTCTCGGGGGCGGCTACATCGGGCTCGAGTTCGGTCAGATGTTCCGACGCTTCGGCGCGCGCGTCACGATCCTGGAGGCGGGTCCTCGGCTGTTGGCACGAGAAGACGACGACGTCGCCGAGGAGGTCGCATCGATCCTCGCGGGCGAAGGGATCGACGTTCTCACGGGCGCGCGGGTCACGCGGGTCGCCCCTGCCGAGGCGACCGACGGTGCCCCGGACGGCGTCGTTCTCGAGGTGGAGGGTGAGGCCGGACTGCGGCGAGTGACGGGTTCGCACCTTCTCGTCAGCGTCGGTCGCCGCCCCAACTCCGACCTCGATCTCGACACCACCGGCCTTTCGGCCGACGAGCGAGGGTTCATTCGGGTCGATGATCGGCTCGAGACCCCCGTGGAGGGCATCTACGCCCTCGGCGACGTCAATGGCGGCCCTCCGTTCACTCATGTGGCCTACGACGACTACCGGGTGGTTCGAGACAATCTCCTCGGCTCTGGAGGTGCCAGTCGCGCGGGGCGCCTGGTGCCGTCCACGCTGTTCATCGATCCACCGCTCGGAAGGATCGGGTGGACCGAGGCCGAAGCGCGTCGTCGGGGACGAGCGGTCCGGATCGCCAAGCTGCCGATGACCCGGGTCGCGCGTGCGGTCGAAACCGACGAGACGCGGGGCCTCATGAAGGCCGTCGTCGATGCCGAGAGCGGTGCCATTCTCGGGGCCGCGATCCTGGGGATCGAGGGGGGAGAAATCGCGTCGGCTCTTCAGATTGCGATGATGGGGGGGCTGCCCTGGACCACGCTGAAGGATGCCGTGTTTTCGCATCCGACGTTGACCGAGTCGCTGAACAATCTGTTCATGACGCTCGACGACTGAGAAGGGTGTCGAAGGAGTAGCAGAGCCGTCTTGCCCCCTGGAGGGCGCTTCGGGATCTTCCGGGACTCGATCCGCGAGCCCCCTCCGACAGGGTCCCTTCGATGAGCAACGGCACCTCCGACATGCAGTCGGTCCAGGAGCGCGTACGCCCGCTTCTCGAGGAGTCGCGCGTCGAAGAGCTGGCCGTCTTGCTCACCGAGCTCGATCTCCATCCCTCGGATGTGGCCGACCTGGTGGAGTCGATCGACGACGTCACCGCCCAGGCCGCCCTCGTGCGGGCCCTCCCCTCCGAGCTGGCTTCCGAGGCTCTCGCCGAGATGGAAGACGGCGACGACCGGGCCGAGCTCCTCGGAGCCCTCGAACCGGCCAAGGGCGCCGAACTCCTGCACGAACTGCCCGACGACGACGCGGCCGACCTGATCGGTGAGCTCGAGCCGGCCGAGGCGGCTGCGATCCTGGCGGAGTTGCCGCTCGAAGACGCCGCCGACCTTCGAGGTCTCCTCGAGTACGACGAGGAGACCGCGGGTGGGCTGATGACCACCGAGTTGGTGGCCGTACGGGCGGAGATGTCGGCCCGGGAGGCGATCGACGAGGTGCGCCGACAGGGGCGCGAAGTCGAAGACTTCTACTCGATCTTCGTCGTCGACGAGAGCTACACCCTCCGGGGCTCCGTACCCCTCGGCGAACTGATTCTTGCGGAGCCCGCGACCCCGGTTGCCGAACTCGTCCAGGAATTGCCCGTCGCGCTGACCACCGACGTCGACCAGGAGGAGGTCGGACGCCTGCTGTCTCGCTACAACCTCGTGTCGCTGCCGGTGGTGGGCCCCCGAGGCGAGCTCCTGGGGCGCATCACCTTCGACGACGTCATCGATGTGATCGAGGCCGAGCAGACCGAAGACATCCTCCGCCTCGCGGGTGTATCGGAGGCGGAGGAGGTGCGGGGCGACTGGCAGGAGTCGGTGCGCTCGCGGTTGCCGTGGCTGTTCGTCAACCTCGTCACGGCTGCGCTCGCCGCCTCGGTGGTGTTCCTGTTCGGTGACACGCTCGAGGAGATCTGGTACCTGGCTGCGATCATGCCGATCGTCGCGGCGCTGGGCGGAAACTCAGGGACGCAGGCCCTCGCCGTCACCATCCGACGGATCGCGCTCAGCGACGGCCCCCTGGAGCAGAAGTCCGACGCGGTCATGAAGGAGCTGATCGTGGGCCTCGTGAACGGCATCGCGCTCGGCGCGCTCGCGGCCGTCGTTGCCTTCGCGGCCACGGAATGGCGGGGGCTCGATCCCCAGCTCCCCCTGGTCGTCTTGTTCGCTCTGTGGGGCAACATCGTGGTGGCGGGCTTCGCCGGGGCCTTCGTCCCGACGGTGCTCGATCGCTCCGGCATCGACCCCGCCGTGGCGTCGTCGGTGTTCGTGACGACCCTCACCGATCTCGTCGGCTTCATGCTCCTGCTCGGCCTGGCCTCGGCCCTCCTGCTGTGAGGAGCCGGCGTGCGTAGACTCGGGCGGACGTTTCGCGTGTTCCTGGCGCTGTCGCCATTCCTCCTGGCGTTCCTCCGCGACCGTCGTCGCTTCGTCCTGCTGGGCAGGGGAGTGCAGCGCACACCGGAGCACCACGCGCGCCGCGCGCAGAGACTCACGCGTCGGATCGCCGCACTCGGGCCGACCTTCATCAAGCTGGCCCAGATCCTCTCGTCGCGGGCCGACATCTTTCCCGAGCCCTACCTCACCGAGATCGGCACGCTTCAGGATCAGGTTCCGCCCGACGACGCCGAGTCGATTCTCGGAGTGATCGAGGCCGAACTCGGGAAGCCGGCCGACGAGGTGTTCGACGACTTTCAACGCGAACCGTTGGCCGCCGCCTCTCTGGGGCAGGTGCACCGCGCCCGTCTCGGGGGCCACGACGTCGTCGTGAAGGTGCTGCGGCCCGGCGTCGAAGAGACCGTAGCCCTCGACCTCGACATCTCGTTCCGGGTGTTGTTCTGGCTCAACCTCCTGTTTCCGAACCACCACGTGCGGGCCCTGACCGGCGTGGTGAGGGAGTTCAGTCACAAGGTCAAGGAGGAGATGGACTTCCGGCGAGAAGCCGCGAACATACGTCATGTGCAGGAGGCGTACCGGTCGCTCCCTAAGGTGCGCACCCCGCAGGTGTACGACGAACACACTCGTCGCCGAGTCCTCGTCATGGAGTATTGCCGCGGCACGAAGATCGATCGCCTGCAGCAGCAGTTCGACCAGGGACGCCTCTCGTTTCGCGACACGATGGAGACGGTCACGGGCGCCTACTTGCGCATGATGATGGTCGACGGGTTCCTGCATGCCGACCCGCATCCGGGGAACCTGCTGGTCGAATCCGACGGCACCCTGATCATCCTCGACTGGGGGATGGTGGTCGAGATCCCGCGCTGGACTCGGGAGACGATCCTCAACGTGGCACTGGCCGTCGCCCGTGAGGACCTCGACGGCATCATCAACGGGATGTACCAGCTCGGGATGATTTCTCCAGAGGTCTCGCGCGGCGAGATCCGCGAGGCCGCCATGGAGATCATGGGCATCGTCGATCGCGCCCAGGGCACGGGTCTGGAGCGGGTCCAGGAGCTCGTCCAGGAACTCTTCGACACCTTCTATACCTGGCCTCTGATTCTACCTCAGGAGTTGGTGTACTTCTTTCGCGCCGGCGTGCTGCTCGAGGGGATCGGGTTCCGCTACGATCCCCATTTCAACGGTCTGCACTTCATTCGCGGACTGATCAAGGGTTTCCGCGGCGACATTCTTCGCACGACCGGTCGGGAGCCGGCAGCGCTCGCCAAGAATGTGGTCGACGAGGCGCAGACCACGCTCCGGTCGCTGCGCGACCTCATCGGGCGGGCGGAGCGAGAGGAGCTCCGTGTCCGCGTTCATCCGCGCGACATCCAGCAGCAGGAACGCTTCATCCACCTCCAGGCGCGGCGGCTGCTCCTGTCGATCTTCGCGACTGCGACAGCAGTGATCACCTCGATTCTGTTCATCTCGATCCGGAGCTGGTGGCTCCTCGCCCTCGGGCTGATGGCCTCGTTGTTCCTCTTCGTCGTCGTGTTGTTCCTTCCGACGCACCTCCTCGAAAACCCACTGCGACACGCTCGTGGCATTCGCCCCGGAGAACGTTTCCGTTGACGTCCCTACATGATCCCGCGCCGCCCATCGGCGCGTCCTCCGCCACCTGTCGTCGCAGCGGAGGTTCGCTCGCTCCACGTGGGTGCATGCTCGTCGGTCTTGCGTTCCTCCTGTCGGCGCCCGGCGCAGAGGCGCAGGAACCGCCCCCCCCACCCGATTCGGTGTTCGAGATCGAGGGCGTGTCGGTGTCCGTGCAGTCCCGCCTGCCCGGCGACGCGCGCACGCGGGCGGTTACCGTGCTCGACCGGCCCAAGCTCGATCGATTGGCGGCCACCACGGTGCCGGAGGCTCTCCGGTGGGCCGTCGGGGTGGATCTGCAGCCCCGCTCGCTCGCCCAGGCCGATGTGGGGGTGCGCGGCGGCACCTTCGAACAGGTCGTCGTGCTCGTCGACGGAGTGCCGATGAGCGACGCCCAAACGGGCCACTTCGACCTCGACGTCGCTGTGCCGCTCGAGTCGGTCGAGCGGATCGAGGTCTTGCGAGGTGCGGCCTCGGCGGTGCACGGAGCCGATGCGATGGGAGGGGTGATCAACATCGTCACCCGCGGGGCGGCCGATGGCCCCCGAGGCCAGGCGCAACTCGAGGCGGGCGGCTTCGGCCGGGCAGCGGGGGCGCTACGCCTCTCGCAGAGTCTCGGGAGCTGGTCGGTCGCGGCTTCGGGGCGGCTCGATCGGGCCGACGGACACCGAGAGGGGACGGATCACGACATGCGCCTCGGCAACCTCGACCTGCGAGGACCGCTCGCCGGGGGGCAGGCCAATGTTCGCCTGGGGGTCGCCGCCCGCGACTTCGGGGCGTCCGGCTTCTACGCACCGTTTCCCTCGTACGAAGAGACGAGGACCCGCACCGCGTCGGTGACGTGGGCGAAGCCCCTCGGCGACCGCGCGCTCGACGTGATCGTGCACTCACGCGAGCACGACGACGACTTCGTGTTGCGGCGCGGAGATCCCGCGTTTTATCAGAACATCCACGCGTCGAGACAGACCGGGCTCGACGTGGCGCTACGCTCCAACACCGCTGGACCGTGGGCGTGGTCCGTGGGGGTGTCGGCGGCGCACGATCAGCTGGAGAGCACCAATCTGGGCGACCGCTCGATGGACCGCGGGGCGACCTTCGCCGAGCTGGGTTGGAGTGGAGCCGCGGCCCGCGTGCGGGGGGGCTTGAGGCTCGACAGCCGCGAAGAGTTCGCCCCGGCGTGGGCCCCCTCCCTGTCGGCCGGGTGGTCCGTGTCGTCGGCGCTGGGACTGCGTGCCGCCGTGGCACGGTCGTTTCGTGCTCCCACGTGGACCGATCGCTTCTACGAGGACCCCGCCAACCGCGGCGACCCGAATCTCGCCGTCGAGAGCGCCTGGAGTTCCGAATTCGGGCTCGATTGGACGCCCCGGATGGGCGGCCTCTTCCGGGTGACCGGATTCCTGCGGGAGGCCGACGACCTGATCGACTACGCGCGGCCGGCGGATGCCCCGGACGATGCCGTCTGGCAGAGTCGCAACGTGGAGTCGGCGACCTTTGTCGGGGTCGAGGTCGAGGTGTCGGGGGTGGAGGTGGGCCGGCTCACCCTCGATGGGGCGCTCGAGATGCTGGACGTATCGAGCGATGAGACGGGTGCCTTCGTGTCGAAGTACGCCCTTCGACCCCTCACGCGCTCGGCCATGCTCGGCGTGCAGATCCCGCTCGTCGCGGGCACGGTAGCGGCGCTTCGCGTCGAGAACCGGCGCCGCACCGGTGAGGACGGCTATACGGCGGCCGACCTCCGCCTCGAAGCCCGTGTCGGAGCGAGTCGGATCTGGGTCGACGCCGCGAACCTCGGGGATGCCACCTGGCTGGACGTGAGCGGGCTCCCCGCGCCCGGCCGTACCCTGCGCACCGGCGTGTCCATCGACTTCGGAGGGGGCGCGCGGTGACGGCTTCGGCGACGGCGCGTCCCAAGGCCGTACTCTTCGACGCGGGCAACACGCTCGTCTTCGTCGACGCCGAACGGGCCATCGAGGCGCTCGCCCGCTTCGGAGTGGCGCGCGACGTCGACGCCTTTCACGCGGCGGAGCAACGCGCGCGCCTGGGGTTGGGCCGGCGCATGGCCGCCCAGGGGCCCGTCTCCGAGCCCGACGCCTGGCGAGAATACTTCGGGACGCTCCTCCTCGGACTGGGTGTGTCCGAAGCCGAGCGTCCGGCCGCGGGCCGCGCGATGCTCGCCGACCACGAACGCGATCACATGTGGACCCGAGTCGACCCCACGACCCCACCCGCCCTCGAGCGACTCCGCGCGGAGGGATACCGGCTCGGGGTGGTGTCGAACGCCGACGGGCGCATGCCCGACCTGATCGCGCAGGTCGGCCTGGCTGGCTTCTTCGAGTTCGTCGTCGATTCGCATCTCGTCGGTGTCGCCAAGCCCGACCCCCGCATCTTCGAGGTGGCGGTGGGTCGGTTGCAGCTCCGTCCCGAGGAGTGTCTCTACGTGGGCGACCTGTATGCCGTCGACGTCGTGGGCGCGCGGAGCGCGCGCCTTCATCCCGTTCTCCTCGACCCGTTCGGTGCCCTGGATCTCCCGGTGGCTCGCGTCCCGAAGGTAGGGGACCTGCCGCAATGGCTGGAGGAGACTTTCTAGAGAGCCTATCTTTTACAGCTGTGGGGTCCCCGGAAGGGCCCGTACCGCAACGCAAAACGCCTGGAGCGCCATGACCGACGACCGCCGGATCCGAGTTCGCGTCTCACCTGCGGCCCCGCCCGCCCCCCCGGTCGTGCTCTCGAGGTGTGGAGGGTCGGCATGAGCGCCGAGGCGCCGGGCAGGTTGCAGGGGCTCGTCGACGAGTTGGAAGCGCTTCGCGCGCAGCTGCGTCTGGGAGGCGGCGAACGGCGGATCGCGCGCCAGCACTCGCAGGGCAAGCTGACCGCCCGAGAGCGAGTCGCCGGCCTCCTCGATCCCGAAGAGCCCGTGGTCGAGGTCGGGATGATGGTGGCGCACGATCTCTACGACGGAGCGGCCCCGGCCGCCGGCGTCGTTACCGTCGTGGGCCGGATCGAGGGACGTGAGGTGGTCGTCGTGGCCAACGACGCCACGGTGAAGGCGGGATCGTGGTGGCCCGAGACGATCACGAAGATCCTTCGCGCCCAGGAGATCGCGATGCGGTGCCGCATCCCGATCGTCTACCTGGTCGACTCGGCGGGGGTGAATCTGCCGTATCAGGGCGGGGTGTTTCCCGGCCAGTACGGGGCCGCCCGGATCTTCTACTACAACTCGATCATGCGGCGACATCTCCGGGTGCCCCAGTTGGCTGCGGTCATGGGCCCGTGCATCGCCGGAGGGGCCTATCTGCCGGCGCTCAGCGACGTGATCCTCATGGTGGAGGGCACCTCGTTCATGGGGCTGGGCGGGCCGAACCTCGTGAAGGGGGCCACGGGCCAGACGGTCGAGGCCGAAGAGTTGGGCGGCGCGCGCGTGCACACCGAAAAGAGCGGGGTCGCGCACTACCGGGTCGCTGACGACGAGGCCTGCCTCACGAAGCTGCGGCGGCTGGTGTCCGAGCTTCCCAGGGATCGAATCCCGCCCGACGCAGGCCCGGGTTCAGCGCCTCGCCGTCCCGTGGAGGAGCTGCACGAGATCCTGCCGGAGGACCACCGGCAGCCCTACGACATGCATTCCGTTCTCGACGTGATCCTCGATGGCGAGGGCCTCGACGAGTTCCAACCCGAGCACGCGGCCGAGCTGATCTGCGGCACCGGCTTCATCGACGGCATGCCGGTCGGCGTCATCGCCAACCGTCGGACCATGGTGAAGGACGACCGGCCGGGCCCCCCTCGCTTCGGCGGCATCGTCTACACGGAGAGTGCGCGCAAGGTGGCCTACTTCATCGAGACGATGAACCGCCACCAGACGCCGTTGCTGTTCGTCCAGGACGTGAGTGGGTTCATGGTCGGACCCGATGCGGAGCACTCGGGAATCATCCGAGCGGGCGCCGAATTCGTGGAGGCGATGGCCACGGCCGAGGTGCCCAAGCTCGTGCTCACCATCAACCATGCCTCCGGCGCCGGTTACTACGCCATGGCGGGGCAGGGCTTCGATCCGGACTTCATCCTGAGCCTCCCGACCGGTCGGATGGGGGTGATGGAGGGAGCCAGCGCCGTGGTGGCGCTGTTCAGCTCGCAGTTGGAGAAGCTCAAGGCCGAGGGCAAGGTCCCCGATGAGGACCTGCGCACCCGTATGGACGAGGTACGCGACGAATACGAGCGTCAACTCGATGCCCGCTTCGCGGCGGCGCGAGGCTTCGTCGACGAGATCGTGACTCCCGACGAGATGCGGCCCGCCCTGGCGTTGCTTCTGCGGGCCGCCCTGCACAATCCGGGTCCTCATCTGGGGGCCTTCCATCTCGACCGGGGCGCACCGACCCGGGAGGCCCACCATGGCTGACGTGCTTCGAATCGCGAGTGGACAGGGCTTCTGGGGCGATGATCTCGACGCCCCGGTCCGCCAGGTCGAGGGGGGCCCGATCGACGTGCTCATGATGGACTATCTGGCCGAGGTCACGATGTCGATCATGCAGAAGCAGCGGGCCCGAGACCCTTCGGCGGGATACGCCCGCGACTTCATCCCCCTCATGGAGCGGCTGTTCCCGGCCATCGCCGAGCGGGGGATTCGCGTGGTGACCAACGCGGGCGGCGTGAACCCGGAGGGGTGTGCCCAGGCTCTCATCGCGGCGGCCGACCGTGCGGGCGTGTCGGGCCGTGTGAAGATCGGGCGCGTCTCGGGCGACGACATTCTCGATCGGCTGCCGCAGCTGATCGAGGCCGGACACGCCCTCGAAAACATGGAGACCGGGGAGCCGTTGTCGTCGATTCTCGACCGGGTGCAGAGCGCCAACGTGTACATCGGGGCCGCGCCGATCGTGGAGGCGCTCGAGAAGGGAGCCCACGTGATCGTCACGGGGCGCTCGACCGACACGGCGCTCACGTACGGACCGATGATGCACGCCTTCGGCTGGGGCGCCGACGACCACGATCGCCTCGCCGCCGGGGTCGTCGCGGGACACATCAACGAGTGCGGCGCCCAGAGCAGTGGGGGCAATTGTCTGGCCGACTGGTGGACCATGCCCGAGATGGCCCACGTAGGGTTCCCCATCATCGAGGCCCACCCCGACGGAACCTTCGTCGTGACCAAACACGAGGGCTCCGGGGGCGCGGTGACGCGCCGTACGGTCACCGAGCAGATCTTGTACGAGATGGGCGACCCGACGACCTACATCACACCCGACGTCGTGGCCGACTTCACCGCCATTCGGTTGCAGGACGAAGGAGGCGACCGGGTGCGTGTGTCCGGAGTGGTCGGCGGACCCCGCACACCGTTTCTGAAGGCGTCCATCGCCTACTCCGACGGTTGGAAGGCGACCGGCACGCTCACCTATTCCTGGCCGGACGCTGCGATGAAGGCCCGTGCCGCCGACCGAATCCTGCGCGAGCGACTCGACCGACTCGGACTGGAGTTCGACGCCGTGCGGACGGAGCTGGTCGGCTGGGATTCGACGCACGGCGAACTCGTGGGGCCTCCGCCGGCCGACCTGCCGGAGGTGCAGCTTCGGGTGGGCGTCCGAGGTCGGGATCGCGCCTCGGTGGAGCGCTTCACGCGTGAGCTCGCACCGCTGATCCTCACGGGCCCCCCCTCCGTCACCGGCTTCGCGGGGGGGCGACCGCGCGTGCAGGAGATCATGGCCTATTGGCCGGCGCTGATTCGACGTGAGGCGGTCGAGCCGGGGCTGCACGTCGACGTGACGGAGGCATGATGGCGACGACGACGATTCCACTGGTTCAGCTGGCCCACACCCGTTCGGGCGACAAGGGCGATACCGCCAACGTGGGGGTTATCGCCTACGACCCGGCCCACTATCCGCTTCTCGTGGAGGCGCTTTCGACCGAGGCGGTGAAGGCGCATTTCGGAGGCCTGGTCACGGGAGAGGTGGAGCGCTTCGAACTGCCGAACCTGTACGCCCTGAACTTCCTTCTCCACGGTGCGCTCGACGGCGGAGGCACGCGCTCGCTCATGAACGATGCCCAGGGCAAGGTGTTCAGCACGGCGCTTCTCCGCATGCACGTCGAGGTCCCGGTCGAGGTCGCCGAGGCAACCGCGGGGCAGGGGAGGCTTCCGGAGGGTTGGCAGCCGTCGATGTACGGATCGACCCGGTGACGGCGCCCCTGCAGGTCGATATACACGAGGGGGTTGCCACCCTTCGTCTCAACCGCCCCGACAAGCGGAACGCGCTCAATGACGAACTCGTATCCTCGCTCGCCGAGGCCCTCGCGTCGACGGCGGGCGACCCTGCGGTGCGCGTGGTGTGCATCCGTGGAGCGGGACCCGACTTCTGTGCCGGGGCCGACCTGAGCCAGCTGGAGGCGATTGCGTCGCAGGGGCCGATCGACAGCCTGCAGGATGCGCAGCGGCTCGGAGATGTGTTGAGGGCGATGCGCTCTCACCCACGCCCGATCGTTGCCGCGGTGCACGGCAAGGCGCTGGCCGGGGGGTGTGGTCTCGCGACGGCGTGCGACCTCGTGCTCGCACGAGACGACGCGCGCTTCGGCTACCCCGAAGTGCATCTCGGCTTCGTACCGGCGATGGTGTTGTCGATTCTGCGCCGGAAGGTCGGTGAGGCCAGGGCGTTCGAGTTGGTGGCGCGAGGTCGTCGAATCGACGCCGAAGAGGCCGAGCGGTTGGGGCTCGTCAACCACGTCTACTCGGCGGCCGCATTCGACGAGCGGGTCGACGGCTACCTCACGGATCTCGCCGCGATCCCGCCCAGCGCGCTGGAGCTCACGAAGCGGCTCTTCTACGGCGTCGACGGCATGACGGTCGACGAGGGCATCCGACGGGGCGCGGAGGTCAACGGGCTTGCGCGGCTGACCGACGCCTGTCGCGAAGGGGTGAGGGCCTTTCTCGAGCGCAGCAAGGGTCCCCGCGAGGAACCCCGGTGAGGGTGGACCGGTCTCGCGACCGCCCCGTGCGTCACCTCGAGTGGCGCGTGCGGCTGCTGGGCGTGGGGGCCGTTCTCGCTCTGGCCGGGATGATGATGGAGAGCGACTGGATGGTGAACCTCGCGATCGGCGTGTTGGTGGTCACCTTCGCCCTGCGGTTCGTCTCCAGAGGCGATCCTCACGCCGCCGCCCCCTCCGCGGACTCCGGCGACGTTCACGAGGGGCCTCGGCCCTGATTCGGACGGATCGACTCGCTCCGTCTCGCCTTGGGCCGTCGCTGTCAGAAGCGGTTGTTGACCACGTTGTTGAAGATGGAGCCGAACTCGAAGCTAAGGCCGATGCCGAACGAGTAGGCGAAGTCGGTGGGTCGGGCGAAGCGGCCGAGAAAGATGTCTTCGTCGCTCAGCCCCTCACGTGAAATGAACAGCTGGTCTTCGACCCACTCCACCTCGCCGCCGACGTTCAGATTCAGCCCCCTCAGGATGCGAAACTGCAGAAACCCGTCGAGCGAGGCACTCCACAGCCCGGCGTCGTGCAGGTACTGGCTGCCCTCGAGTGAGACGAAGGATTCGCCCCACGGCTGACGCTGGAAGAAGGCGAACTCGAGATTGTGCTGGGGGCGGGTCTCGACCGTCTGGAGGAAGACGGTTTCCTGCTCCCAGTCGAAGTACCGCACCCCCACCCGGTACCGCGCCGTCAGCGATCGTCGTGGCGCCTCCGGATACGGATAGAAGCTGTATTCGAGGGCGGTGAAGAGCTCTGCGCCGAGATCCTGGTTGCCTCGGGTCGAAGCGCCGACGCCCGACGTGACCCCGGCCGACCACCGCTCCGCGAGCGCCCGGACGACGAGCACCTCGGCCTCCCACTCGGTGCGCTCGTCGACTCGGATCGTGCCGTCGGAGCGCTGGATTTCGTTGCGGAAGAAGCTGCCGTCGCCCTCGATCTCGATCTTCCACGTCTCGGTGGTGCGACGGGCCTCGACCGACCCGCTGTACCGCTGCCGCTCCTCGGTCTCCTCTCCGGAGAAGTCGAACCCGCCTCCGACCTCGAACACCCAGAAGTTCCACGGGTCGTCGACCTCTTCGGCCGACACCAGGCGATCCGTCGGGCCCGCCTCCGCGGCCGCGCTCTGGATGATCACGTCGTTGGCGCGTCCGGTGAGGGCGGCGTACCGCACCAGACCGGCCGAGATGACCTGGGTCAAGCCGTCGAGGATCTCGGCTTCCGTGTCGGTGGCCAACGATGTGAAGGTCAGCCGGTCGTCGGTGCCCTGGAGGTCACCCTCTCCGACGAAGTCGAGGGCGAACTCGCGCCCCCCTCCGCCCGTCTGGACCGACGTCACGATGAGGTGCACCTGAGAAAGGGTTCGGTCTCGCACCCAGTTGACGAAGGTGATTTCGGTGCGAAAGAAGCCGGAGTCGCAGAAGCGCGTGTTGCAGTCGAGGAAGACGGTCAGCGCCCCTGCGCGCACGGCGCCTTCGGCGGCGTTCCCCGTCTGGGCGCGCAGGTGGGCCGGCACCGCGACCCCGAGGCACAAGAGGAACACGAACGCGGCGAGGGCTCGGCGAGGGCCAGAGAGCATATCGGTGGGGGAGGGAGGGAGAGGGAGAAAGATCCCATTCGTTCGCCCTCGGAAGGGAGACACACTGGGGAGACCGACTGTTGGACCTCGCCCTCGCCCGAATCCTGGAGCGCATGGACGCCCTCCACGAACACCTGTGGCGCGTTTTCGGCTACCGCGGCTTCCGCCCGGGGCAGGAGCGCCTGATTCGTGCGTTGCTCGACGGCCGCGACGCCGTTGGACTCCTCCCCACCGGGGGTGGCAAGAGCGTCACCTACCTGCTCCCGGCCGCCATGCGAGACGACCTCACCCTCGTGGTGAGTCCCCTCATCTCCCTGATGGCCGACCAGGTGCGCCGCGCGCGGGGCGTGGGGATCGCCGCCGACGCATTGCACGGCGGGCATTCGGCCGCCGACCGCCATCGCACCCTTCGTCGGGCCGTGGAGGGCGGTCTGCGTGTCCTCCTCATCGCCCCCGAACGACTGCGGGCGCCCTCGATGCGCGGCCTTCTCGACTCTGGTCGCGTGGGGCGTGTCGCCGTCGACGAGGCACACTGTCTGATTCAGTGGGGCTTCGACTTCCGGCCCTCCTACCTCGAACTGGGCGGGATCGGGCGACGCCTGCGGTGCCCAGTCCTCGCCGTGACCGCCACGGCCACGCCGGAGGTGCGTGACGCCATCGAGCGGGTGCTGGGGCTGGTCGACCCCGTGCGCGTCCAGGGATCGTTCGATCGACCGAACCTCTGGTGGGGTGCGCGGAAGGTGCGCAAGGAGCACGACCGCTGGCTCTGTGTGCGAAGGGCCCTGGGCCGTCCGGGCCCGGCTCTGGTCTACGCGCCGACCCGAAGAACCGTCGAGGCCGTACGCGATGCACTCGCTCGATACGGCGTGTCGGCCGAGGCCTACCACGCCGGACTCACGTCCGCCGAGCGCAGCCGCGTCCAGGAGGCCTTTCTCGGGGGTGACGTCCGAGTCGTGGTCGCCACCAACGCCTTCGGGATGGGCGTCGACAAAGCCGACGTCCGCCAGGTGCTGCATTGGGCGCCTCCGGGATCGCTCGAGGCGTGGTACCAGGAGGCGGGCCGGGCCGGCCGTGACGGTCGACCGGGCCGGTGCGTCGTCTTCTGGTCTTCGCACGACCTCCGCATGCTGCGGCGGCTCACCGGGGATGCGGGGGGCTCGAGCCGAGACGCCTGTGGGGTGGCTCCGGCCCCGGCAGGTCGCGCATCGACGCGGGGACCGCTTCGTCGGGCTCCGTCCACCGGCGACGCGCGAGAGGTCCGCCGATGGCGTCGCTCCGCCCGGCAGCGACTCCATGCGGTGCGCCGGTTCCTGCGCGGTCGGGGATGTCGGAGGCACGCGCTGTTGCGCTACCTGGGAGAGGCGGATCCGCCACGGCGCTGCGGGGCGTGTGACCGTTGTCAGCCGGGAGCATCCCTTTGAGGGCCCTTGTCCGGGCGGTATCTTGTCAGGATTGTGTGCCGTCTCCTCCACTCACGCCGCGCCTGCCGCGCCCAACCCTCCTCCCATGGACCGGTACCTCTCCGACGCCCACGTCGCCTTGCGCGCTCGAGTGGCCGACTTCGCCCGCGAAGCCGTCGTTCCCGTGGCCCGCGACCTCGATGCCAACTCGACGTTTCTGTGGGACAACTACAAGACCATGGGGGAGATGGGTCTTCTCGGGATCCCCGTGCCGAAGGAGTACGGCGGCCAGGGACTCGACTACCTGAGCTACATCCTCGTGGTGGAGGAAATGGCGAAGTACGACGCCAGTCATGCCATCACGATTTCCGCCCACACGACGCTCGGTAGTGGTCCCATCCTGCAGTTCGGGACCGAAGAGCAGAAGCAACGCTATCTGCCGTATCTCGCCTCCGGTCAGGTTCTGGGTGGGTTCGGACTGACCGAGCCGGGCGCCGGCTCGGATTCGGGTGGGACGCGCACCCGCGCCGTGAAGGTCGACGGGGGCTATCGGATCAGCGGGTCGAAGATCTTCATCACACACGCCGGTGTCGGTGAGATCTTCACCGTCACGGCGGTGACCGACCCCGACAAGGGTTCGAAGGGCATCTCGTCGTTCGTCGTGACGAAGCCCACGGTCGATCCTGACCGAGCGAAGGCGCTGGGTGTCGGACATCGGCCCGACATCGGATACATGGAGGGGGTTCGTTCGGGCAAGAAGGAAGACAAGATGGGCTGGCGCTCGTCCGACACGCGTGAGTTGATCCTCGAAGACGTATTCGTGCCCGACGGGAACCTGCTCGGTGAGGAAGGGCGGGGGTTCATCAACTTCATGAAGACCCTCGATGCGGGCCGCATCGGGATCGCCGGTCTCTCGCTCGGTTTGGCCGAGGGCGCCTTCGAAACGGCGCTTCGGTACGTCACGCAGCGCGAGCAGTTCGGCAAGAAGGTGTGGGATTTCCAGCAGGTCCAGTTCCGTCTGGCCGACATGGCCACCGAGCTGCAGGCCGCTCGGCACCTCACCTACCACGCGGCGTGGTTGAAGGACGCGGGACGGCCGTACTCCAGAGAGGCGGCCATGGCCAAGCTGTTCGCGTCCGAGTTGGCGATGAAGGCCACCCTGGAAGCCATCCAGTTGATGGGCGGCGCCGGGTATTCGGACGAGTATCCGGTCGAGCGCATGGCGAGAGACGCCAAGGTCTGCGAGATCGGGGAAGGAACCAGCGAGATCCAACGTCTGGTGATCGCCCGCCACCTGCTCCGCGAGGAGCTGGAGGGCGCGGCCGCCTGAGCCGTCGCGGAGTCCCGCGGCCCGATGGGTCGTGGAATTCCCGAGGCAGGCGCCCAGCATGCGTCACGAACGGACGAACGGTTCGGGGTGTCGCCGAGCGGAGGTGGAGGACACGGGTCCCCACCCCCGCCCGGGGCGGCGTCGAGCCGCGCGTCGACGACGCGGGTCGAGCACAACCACAGGAGTAGTTCGCCTTGCGGCGTGAAATCCTCGTGAGTGCGTCTCCCAAGGAATCCTGGGTGGCGCTGCTCGAAGATGGTCAGCTGGTCGAGATCATGTTCGACCGGCCGGACCAGGGTCGCCTCGTGGGCGACATCTATCTCGGGCGGGTCGAAGCCGTCCTCCCCGGTATCCAGGCCGCGTTCGTCGACATCGGCGAAGAGAAGGCGGGCTTCCTCCACGTGTCCGACCTGCTCGGTGAAGAGGAAGACGACGACGACAACGGCGGCGGCGCGAGGGGGCGGCGCAGCCGCAAATACCCACCCATCCAGGATCAGGTGCGCAAGGGCCAGCAGATTCTCGTGCAGGTCACGAAGGAGCCCATCAGTACCAAAGGGCCCCGCGTCACTGCGCAGGTTTCGCTCCCGGGGCGCTTCCTCGTGTACATGCCGTTTTCGTCACACGTGGGCGTGAGTCGCAAGATCGATGGGCGGGACGAGCGATCGCGCCTCCGGGCGATGGCGAAGGAGATCGTCCCGAAGAACTCCGGTGGGGTGATCGTCCGCACCGTGGGCGAAGAAGTCACCAAGGAGATTCTCGAGCGGGAATTCAAACGCCTGCACGGCAACTGGAAGAAGATCCAGCGTCGCTCGAAGTCCCAGAAGGCGCCCGCGCGCGTTCATGGCGAGGCCAAGCTGATCAGTGGGGTGATTCGCGATCTGTTCTCCGACAAGTTCGACGGCCTCACCGTGGATTCCCCCGAGATCCACAAGGAGATCACCGACTACGTGTCGAATGTGGCTCCGGAACTCCTCGAGCGGATCCACCTCCACTCGGATTCGGTGCCGCTGTTCGATCAGCACGGGGTCGAAGAGGAGATTCGACAGGCGTTCCGCAAGCGGGTCGATCTGCCGTCCGGCGGCTATATCATCATCGAGCCGACGGAGGCCCTCGTTTCGATCGATGTGAATACGGGCCGCTACACCGGTCGGAAGGACCCCGAGCATACGATCCTCCGCACCAACCTCGACGCCGCACGCGAGGTTGCGCGCCAACTCCGGCTGCGCGACGTCGGTGGGATCATCGTCGTCGACTTCATCGACATGGATGCCCAGCAGAACCGCGACAAGGTGCTCCAGGAGCTGCGCACCCACCTCGGGCGCGACCGTGCGCGAACCAAGGCCTTCGAAATCTCGGACCTGGGACTGATCCAGATGACGCGCCAGAGGGTGCGCCCGTCGCTGTTCCAGTCGCTGACCGCCCCGTGTCTGCACTGCAACGGCTCGGGCCGCGTGTCGACACCGGCGACCGTGGTGCGACGCATCGAACGGTCGCTGGTGCGTGCCGCGGTCGAGAAGGAGCGCGCCATCATCGTGCGGGTCCACCCGGAGGTGGCGCTGCAGGTGATCGAGGCCGAGCCCGATTTCGTGCGCCGACTCGGACGGCGCACCCGCATCAAGCTGGAGCTTCGCGACGATCCTCTGCTCCGCGAAGACGAATTCCATCTGCTGTCGGGGCCGGCCGAAGCCGACGTGACCGAGAAGTACGTGACGCGCTAGTGTAGTGTCGCCAAAGTCTGGTGACCGCCGAGGGTGCGGAGGCGCCGCGGGGGCGAGGCGGAACGACGCGGCGTAGCGATAGCTACGGCAA
>JANQNV010000017.1 GCA_028279425.1 Longimicrobiales bacterium
GCCGCGAAGACCCCGCTCAGAAGCAGCGGGAGGACCGCTCGGGTCACAGCACCTGGGTGACCCCGGGAATCGGGACCGCGTAGCGGCCGTCGGCGTCCGGAAGCACCGGGGGCGGAGCGTCGAAGGCGAAGCGCTCCGGCATCAACGAGCGCTCCGAGGCCAGCGCCTCGTCCCACTCCACCACCTGCCCCGAATACGTGGCCATGCGCCCGAGGATCGCCGTCATGGTGGCCTCGGCCCCTCGGTCGGCATCGGCGAAGCGGTACTCGCCGGCCGCGATGGCGGCGAAGAGTTCGTCGTGCTCGACCTGATAGGGGTTCGGGTCGCCCTCGTCGTCGTGTTCGAACAAGACGTGGCCACGGGCCGACAAGATGCGCCCGGGTTCGGGCGCCACCCCGTTGGTGCCATGGAACGCCTCCGACACGCGCCGGGCGGTGTTGGGCATGTGCCGGCACTGGCTCAACACCCGCGCGCCCGCGGCGTACTCGAGTTCGACGAAATGGTGATCGAAGATCTCGCCGTGGTCGGGCCCGTTTCGGATCTCTCGCCCCCCCTGACCCTGCGCCCGCACCGGCGGGCCACCGAGCACCCAGTTGGCCACGTCGAGATTGTGGATGTGTTGCTCCACGATGTGGTCGCCGCACAGCCAGGTGAAGTAGTACCAGTTGCGCATCTGGTACTCCATTTCGCTCTGGCCGGGCTCGCGCTCCCGCACCCACACGCCCCCGTCGTTCCAGTAGACGCGGCCGAGTACGATGTCGCCGATCATGCCCGCGTGGAGCCGCTGCACCCACTCCCGATACACCGTCTGGTAGTGGCGCTGGAGTCCCACCACGACGTTGAGTCGAGCCTCCTTGGCGCGCGCAGCCGCCGCGATCACCGTTCGCACGCCGGGAGCGTCCGTCGCGACCGGCTTCTCCATGAAGACGTGCTTGCCGGCGTCGACCGCGGCCGCGAAGTGGAGTGGCCGAAACCCGGGCGGGGTCGCGAGAAGCACCACATCGACGAGGGGGAGCACCTTCTCGTAGGCGTCGAAGCCCGCGAACCGTCGCGACTCGGGCACGTCGATGCGAGGCGAGAGGTCGACGCCTCCCGACCAGCTGTCGTCGGCCGCGTCCATGAGGTTGGCGTAGCTGCTTTCTACGCGGTCGGCGAAGGCGTCGGCCATGGCCACGAGCTGCACGTCCTGCTGCGTGCTCAACGCCTGCACGGCGGCGCCCGTGCCGCGTCCCCCACACCCGATGAGCCCGATCCGAATCGGGTTCGCCCCGGACGGCTGCGCCCGCAGAGGACGCGCATCGGGAAGGGCGATCCCGCCGATCGCCGCGGCCGCCCCGGCCTTCACGAAGTCACGCCGTCTCATCGCTCACCTCCTGGAGCGGCCCTCGGGCAGGCCCAAGCGCCGGGTGGATCTCTGTCGCGGACGGCGAATGTAGGATCGCCTCAGGGCCGGGGCGAGGCCGCCGGATCGCCCAGGGCGGAATCGAACCACGCCGCCGCGCGCGACGGATCGACGGGCGCCCCGGGAATCACGATGCGAAACCCGATGTGAGGGGCGTCGGTGTTCCACCACCGGCTCTTGGGGATCTGGGGGTCGCGCCGCTTCCACGCGCGCTGCTCCGGAAGGCGCTCGGCGCAACGGAGGCGACTCGCGGGATCGTCGAAGGCCCCGCCTCGCACCACGCCGCGACCCCGCACGATGTCGCCGAGCTCGGGCAGCGCCACCGTCGCGAACGACCCCGTCTCAGCCGCTGCCCCGGCCGAACCGGCGGGCGCGTCGGTTCCCCCGCTATCCGCGGCGACCCGCGCGGCGTAGGCCCCGGCGTCGAAGTCGTCGACGACCCACTCCGCGACGTTGCCCTGCATGTCGAAGAGCCCCCACGCGTTCGGGTCGCGCTCGCCGACGGGGTGCGGCGTGCCCTCACTGTTCGTCTCGAACCAGGCTCGCGTATCGAGGTCGTGGGTCGCATCCATCGCCGCCCCGGCGCGGCAGGCGTACTCCCACTCCGCCTCCGAAGGCAGCCGCACGAACCGTCCCGTCTTGCGCGACAGCCACTGAGCGAAGCGCAGGGCGTTGTAGCGGGTCAGGCCGGTGGCCGGGTGACCCGCCCCACCCATCCCGTGCGCGGGGTCCTCGTAGGGAGGCGAGGGCCGGGTCACGGCGTCGGCCGAGAAGGCCGCGTCCGGCGACGCCGACACGTCGGTGTCGAACTCCCGGTGCCGGAACGGGGCGTAGGCGGCCTGAGTCACCTCGTGGGCGCTCATCCAGAACCCCGCGACGATCACACCGTGCACCGGGCCCTCGTCATCGTCGCGGCCGGCTTCGTCCATCGGGCTACCCATGCGGAAGGAGCCCCCTGGCACCCAGACGAAGTCGATCGACTGATCCGTGCCGGGGATCTCGACGACCATCCGCTCGCCCGGCTGCTGCGCCGAGACACCGGCCGGGATCGCGACTGCGACCCCGGCTGCAAGTGCGAGCGCTCCGGCTACGGACGCACACACACCGACCACAGGATTCGCCCCCGCCGGGAGCGGCGACACACCCGGAGCCGACCTCGACATCATCCGGCGGGCACCCGCACGATCGGATACTCCCCACCCTCGAGGTAGCGATTCAGGAGTGCCCAGTTCACGAGGCCGTCGTCGGACCGCGGTTCGAGGAGGTAGAAGGCGAGGCGTCCGAGCGGCTGCGCGACGTCGACCCGCACCGTGCCCGCCGGCAGTGTCCGCTGTTCAGTGCGCCACGTGCCGAACAACTCCACCTCGTTGTGGCCCTGGAAGGGCCGCTCCGACACCGAGGTGGAGTCGATCGCGAAGACCTCCACCTGCTGCACGAGGTCATCGGCGAGGGGGGTCGTCTCGACCCCATGCGCCGCGAGGCGGTCGAGCGCCGGCGCCACCTCGGCCGGGACGAAGTAGGTGGCCGGCGCGGTCTCTTCGTGCGTCGCCGCGAAGGTGCCGTACTCCCGCATCTCGGTGGGCGTCACCACATCGCGGCGCTTCAACATCAACTGGCCCGACCAGGGATTGCGCTCTTCGTCGACCTCACCCATGAGGATCGTCGAGAGGGTGTCGGCGGCCGCAAACGTCGCGCGGGTGGGCAGCACGCGGCCCACGACGGAGGCGTCGGCCGCTGCGACGGTGCTTCGGATCCGGTCGGCGTCGAGCACGGCCCAATCGAGGATCTCGTCGACGAACCACCGCGTGGCCTTCACGCGGTCCTCGAAGGTGGCGTAGGAATACGCCTCGCCGAGGATGGCGAAACGGTTGCGAAGGCCGATGTAGTTGTTGTTGAAGCGGGGGCGGTGGTCGAAGGTGTACCACCCCACCTCGCCGTCGTCGGTGAGACGGGTGTTTCCGTAGAGGTAGGTGTGCCAGCCGTAGGTCTCGAGGATCCCCTGCGAGACCATCGGAAGTGCCCGATCCCGCAGCAGCGTATCGATCCCGGTGTCGACGCCCGGGTGGAGCGGCGGGGAGTAGGTCAGGTGGTAGGCATGACGCGAGCCGTTGGTGGTGTGCAGGTCGACAGCCACCTCCGGGTCGTAGCGGTTCATCATCGACACGACCGAGCGGGCCTCGGGCGAGTCGAGCTTCATGTGGTCGCGATTCAGGTCGAGGCCCATCGCGTTGGGTCGCTGCCCCATGCCCGCGATCGGCCCGTGCTGTCTCGGTCGGTTGGTCAGCGTGACCCGCTCGTTGCCGTCGGCGTTGTAGAGGGGCGTCACCAGCAGCACGAGGTCGTCGGTCCAGGCGGCCGGAGCGGCGTCGGAGGCCAGATCCCGCAGGAGCATCTGCAGCGCCTCCTTTCCGGGCACCTCACCCGCGTGGATGTTGCCCTGCAGGTAGACGCGCAGCTTTCCACTCGACCGCACCGTCTCGGGAGAGGGGTCCGGCACGCCGACCACGACCATCGGGATGGCCCGGCCTTCGTGACTGTAGCCCATCGTCACGAGATGCATGTCCGAGCGGCGCGACACCACGGCCTCGAGGAATCCCACGACGTCGTCGTAGCGACTCGTCTCGACCCAGCCCGACGCTTCGGCCCGCGTGGGCAGCGTCGTGGCATCGAGGGTGCGCTGGGCCGCCGCGGGATCGGGCGACAGCGCGCCGGCGCAGATGGGGAAGAGAGCGACGAAGGCGAGAGGGCGGAGGGACCGCATCGGGCTTCCAGCGAGAGGTGGCACCAGGGGCGAAACGACTAGGCCGAAGGTACCACCTCAGCGGATCGTTGCCAGCAGGCGGGCCAGCGCCTCGGCCGACAACGGACCGTCGAGGGCTGCCCACCCCCCGTTGAAGGGAGCGAGCGCACGCGCCCACGTCTCGTCGTCGCCGTCCGGTGCGCCCGTCGGTGCGCCGGGGGGCGGCTCGACGGGCTCCGTGCCACCCACCGCAGGACCTGCGACCCGGAGTTCGACGAGCCGGCCGTCCGGCAGGCGTTGACGCGACAGGAGCCCCGCCTGCCCCGGCCACACCTCGGTCCAGCGTAGCTCTTCGATCCGGAGCCCCTCGATCACGAGCGACCGTTCACCCGATACGTCGCCCGAGCCGGCGCCCCGCTGGCGCACCTCGCCGGACGGGAGACGCGGGGCGGTCGGCGCCGCACCCCGCCGGAAGCCCGGCGGCGCGATGCTCGACGACTCCGAGCGCTGTGCCACGGCCCGCTCCCGGAGCTCCCCCGTGAGGCCTCGCAGATCTGCGGCGGGTGAGGATGGGGTTGTGGCCGGGGGCGTGGCCAAAGAGTCGAGGCGATCCAGGAGGCGCTCGGCGCGCTGATCCGCCGACGCCACCGCCTCGTCGGGCTGATCGCCGAGCGGAGGGGCGACGACGAGCTCGGCGGAGTCGACACGCTGGGCTGCAGGGTCGAGTTCGTCGGATCGGAGAGCGATCTCGCTTGCGAGCTCCGTAGGCGGCGGCGTCACCGACGAGGGGACCCGCACGAGCGGCGACTCGGGCGAGGCCGACGAGGGCGGGGCGACAGCGGCCACCGTGACTTCGCCCGGCGCGGCTTGCCCCGGTGCAGGGGCCGCGGCTCCGTCGGCGGCTATGGGACGGCGCGCCAACGCCGCACCGGTGGGGGTGGTGCCGGCTGCGGGGTCCGCGGTCAGGGGCGAGGCCGCCGCCGGTCGGGAAGGCTCCGGGCCCGTGGCATCGGCAGCGCCGGCGGCAACCCCGGGGGCATCGGTGACCCCGGGGGCATCGACCATGCCCGCGTCACCGGTACGCGTGACTTCGGCCGGCGCAGCGTCGGTCGCCACCACCGCGCCCGCGGCCGCCGCTTCCGCGCCCCCACCACCGCCCGCCGTCGACCGAGCCACCGGCGCGTCGCCCCAGGCACCCACCCCGTACCCTACCCCGAGTGACAGCACGACCGCCGCGGCCCACCCCCAACGGGCACGTCGTTCCACAGAGCCGACACCAGGAGCGGCGTCCGCGCCGGCATCCAGCCGAGCGTTCGATCCCCCGCCCGGCGCAGCCGACGGATCCGACGCCCCCGCTGCACCCGACCTCGACTCCAGCACCCGCGCGCGGGCCTCCAGCTCTTCGAACGACACCCCTCCGTGGGGTGCGCTCGAGCCGTAGGGTGCGCCCGAGCGGCGGGGTGCGCCCGAGCCCTCGGACCCGCTCGAGCCCTCGGGCGCCCCCAGGCCGACCTGCAGAATCGACGAGGCCCGCTCGCGTACGGCCGCCTCCACCGCGAGCCGATCTCGGCAGGCCGGGCACACCTCGAGGTGCCGCCGGACCTCTTCGGCGCGCCCGGCCCCGAGCGCATCGACCTGGCCGTCGAGGAAGGCGTGGAGCTCCCCTCCGCTCAGATGCGGCTGCGCCGCCGCTCGCCCGTCATCCATCGGCCGCATGGTCGTTCTCCTCGATTCCGTAAGCGGCGACGAGTCGCTTCCGCGCCCGCGCCAGCGTGGTTCCGACCGCCCCGGCCGAGAGTCCCGTTCGGTCGGCGATCTCGCCGTAGTCCAACCCCGCGTCCCACAACAGCAGCACCTCGCGGTCCCGCTCCCCGAGACGATCGAGCGCATCGCGCACCCGGCGTCGGCGCTGCGCCTCGGCCGCCACCTCGAGTGGATCCGGACGGGGGTCGACCTCCGAGAGTCCGCCTTCGATCACGGCCAAGTGGTCGCGGCGCCGGAGCGCGGTCCGCGCCTCGTCCCGCGCAAGGTTCGCCGCCACCTGGAAGAGCCACGCCCGGGGCCGGCGAGGCTGCTCGCGAAGAGCCCGCACGAACACCTCCTGCGCCAGCTCACGCGCGCGCTCCACATCCCACACCTTCCCCTGCAGAAAGCGTACGAGCCCCGGGAAGGTGCTTCGGTAGATCTCGGCCCAGTCGTTGCTCACGGCGTCGTCTCTCTCCTGGTCGGACTCAGCGCCCGCGCCCGAACGCCTCGGCCAGCGACGCGCGGCTCTGCGCATCGAGGGCTGCCCGACCGCCTTCGTCGACCCGCAGGCGCAAGCCCTGGCCGGACACCTCGACGCGTCCCAATCCGAAGACCGGCTCGAGTTCGGGCAGGAGCGCCACCACCTCGAACCAGGCGTCGCTGAAGCGCTCCACCGTCAGCGTCGGTTCGTCGCCGCCCTGGGCCCCCTGCCCCACCTCGACCCATACCCCGTCGTCGAGGCGGAGGACGCGCCCCGCGAGCACCACCTGATCGGCGCCGGACTCACCGCGGATTTCGCGCACCAGATCGGCGAGCTCGTCGGCCCGGTCGGCCTGACGGAAGCGGCGCGACTGCTCGGCCATGCGAACGGCCTCGGCGCCCGTCCCCCTCGAGACCACCTGCTGCACGCGTCGGGCGCCGCCGATGCCCCGGAGTCCAGTCTCCGAAGAGGCGGCCGCCGGTCGCCCCCGCAGCGAGGCGGCATCGACGACCACCTCCGGCTCTTGTACGAGGATGCTCGTGAACGGGCTCGGCAAGCCGTACCGCAGGGCCGTCTGTCGGATCTCGTCGATGAGTTCGGGCGATTCGCCCTCGGTCCAGAGCTGACGCGTCAGGTGTCCGATCTTCCGGGCTCCCCACAGCCGCGGCAGCGCGGCGTGTGCCGTCTGCCCTGCGGGGAAGTCGGCCACGGTCTCCACCCGACGCAATTCGCCCGCGCTCCGACCCTCGATCACCACGCGGCCGCGCCCCTCGCCGGCGTAGCGCGCGAGCAGAACGAGCGACTCTCCGGCGAAGACGTCGGGAATGTGGACCGGATACCAGTCCGAGATCGCGACGGGCGACGCGGCGATGCGCAGATCGGTCAGGACCGGATGCGAGATCCGCGATGCGAGCAGCGACAGCGGCCGCTCCACATCTTCGCCGGGTTCGACGTACTGGGTCGTGCCCCGGGTCGAGGCCGACAGCCGATCCAGCAGGCCGGTATTCACATCGTGCCCGACACCGAAGGCGAAGACCCGGAAGCGACCGCGACGACGCTCGGCCGCGCCACTGATGCGGGCCGGGTCCCGCTCCCCGACGGTGGGCAGACCATCGGTCAGGAACACCACGACCGGCAGTCTCTCCCGCCCAGGAGCCTCCTCGAAAGCCGCCTCGAGGGCCCCGTCGATGTTGGTGCCCCCATCGGCCCTCAGTCCGTCGATCCAGCTCCGAGCGTCGGCCAGCGCCGCCTCGTCGCGGTATCGCCACCCGCAGTCCAGCCGGTCGACGGCGTTGCTGAACGAGATCAGCCGGAAGCGATCGTCGGGTCGGAGCGTCTCGAGGAGGCCACCTACGGCCGCCTTCGCCTGCTCGATCTTGGCGCCCGCCATCGAGCCGGACACGTCGACCACCACGACGACGTCGCGCGGCTCGGGGTCACGGGCGACATCGGGGGGTGTCACGCTGAGCAGCACGTAGCCGTCTTCACCCACAGGGCGGTGCGCGAGCACCGAGAGTCCCGCTACGTCGTCACTCCGCGGCAGGAACACCGAGACCCGACCCCTCGCCTCGGGCACGTCGACCCAGAGTGTGTCGCTCTGCCGCTCGGCCTCGAGGGCGTGGGAGGGCGAAAACGGGTCGAGGAACTCCGACGCCGGTGTGACCGCCATGTGCAGGTAGACCGGCGCCGTCGAGAGGGTGCGCGCCGACGGTCGGCCGTCGCGGGTGGGGAGGGTGGGCCGGAGCGCACCCGACGTTCGAAAGTGGAGGCTCGCGCCTGCCGGCTCGAGGATCTGGGAATACCGCAGCGTCATCCGACGCCGTTGCCCCGGCTCGATCGGAAACACACGGGCCCGGAACAGCCCCTCGCCGACGTACTCCACCAGCGCCGGATCCGCCCGTCGACGAACGATGTCTTCGTAGATGCGGCGGGCCTCGTCGGCGTCGATGACCTCGCCCCGCAACTCCGTTTCGCCCTGGAACAGGGAGGCGCCGCTCAGCGCCGCGCCCGCGGGGAGGGGATAGAGGTAGTGGCCCTCGGCCACCTCGTCACCGGCGTTCTCGAACCACTCGTCGACCTCGACGGTGGCCACGTTGCCCTCCACGCCCACGGTAACCCGACTCTCGACCCGCTCGATGGCACCCATGCCCGGGCGCACCGGATCGATCCATCCCTGGGCGGCCAGCGTCCGCGGCTGCGCGAAGAGGGCCAACACTCCGGCGACCAGAAGGGACTCCACGATTCGGCGCGACATACATCACCTCGGGTTCGAGAATCGTCATTCGAACCGTATGACGTCCAGCCCGCCGAATCTTGCACACCTGCCCGGACGCGTCGTCCGCGATCACCGGGCGCGCGGTCGTGGGGCGCGCGGCCGGCCATCGCCGACCGCGCCGTGGTCGTCAGTCGTGCCCGGCGACGTCGAAGCCCGCCTCTTCGAGCTCGTGGGCCCGACGCACATCGTCTTCGCTCACCACCTGACCGTCGAAGAGGTGCACCGTGCGATCGGCCACGTCGGCGTAGCGCGGATCGTGGGTGACCATGCAGATGGTGGCGCCCTCGTCGTGAAGCTCCTTCATCAGGTCCATGACCGCGTTGCCGTTCTTCGAGTCGAGGTTACCCGTCGGCTCGTCGGCCAGAAGGATCAGAGGCTTGCCGACGATGGCGCGGGCCACGGCGACGCGCTGCTGTTGACCACCGGACAGCTGGCTGGGGTAGTGCCCCATGCGATGGGCCATCCCGACTCGCTCGAGCGACGCCTGGACCCGCTCCTTCCGCTCCGACCCCGGCATGCCGCGGTAGGTGAGCGGGAGCTCGACGTTTTCGTAGACGGTCAGGTCGCCGATCAGATTGAAGGCCTGGAAGATGAAACCGATGGCCTGATTTCGGATCTTCGCGCGCTGGCCAGCGCTGAGGTTTTCGACAGGCTCGGAGTCGAGCAGATACTTGCCCCCCGAGGGGGAGTCGAGCAAACCCAGGATGGAGAGCAGGGTCGTCTTGCCGCACCCCGAGGGTCCCGCGATCGACACGAACTCACCGCTCTGGACGTCGAGGTTGATCGCCGACAGGGCGTGGGTCTCGACCTCTTCGGTGTGAAACACCTTCGACAGGTCGCGCAGATGGATCAGGGGCTTGTCGCTCATGGCTCTCTTCTCTGAAAGGCGCAACGAGGAGGCGCCGGCGCGCTCCTCCCCGTAGTCTGACGAGACGAGCCGCCAGGAAGTTGCATCCAGGGCGTCGAGGCACCCGCAAACGAACGATGGGCGCCGCCCCCAACCGGAGCGACGCCCATCGATGTACTACCGGAAAACGCCTGTGATCAGGCTCCGGTCACGCCCGCCTCACCATCGGCCGACACGACGAAGTTGAGCCACATGCCGCTGACCGCGTGGCCCGCGATGTAGCAGACCATGGAGTACTCACCGGCCTCGGACGCCACGAACGAAACGGTCGTGGACTGGCCCGGGAGCGTCGCCTCGGTCATCGACGTCGGGTTCTCCGAGATCGCGCCGTCGAACACCGCGACTGCCTCGACCATGGCCGGAGCCGTCTCGAAGCCCTCCGAGATGCCGATCGAGTGCGCCATGTTCGGGTCTTCATTCGAGAAGTTGATCGTGACGTTGGCGCCCACGGGCACCGTGATCGTCATCTCGCCGAACTGCGAGCCGTTGTAGTTCCAGTAGTTCCCGCGGTCGGTCTGACCGGCCACGATGTCGAGCGTGACGTTGTCGCCGTCCATGGTGTACCAGGAAGGCATCGTCATCTCGCCCGAGGCCGCGGGAGCCGGAGCCTCGGCGGGAGCCTCCGCAGGAGCGGCGGCCTCGGCCGGGGCCTCGGTCTCGGCAGTGTCGGATCCGCCACAGGCGGCCAGGCCGAAGAGAAGAGCAGTGGAAAAGACTGTACGCTTCATGTCGAATAGTCCTCGGTGCGATGGCGGTGGGTCGAATTCCGGAGCGGCACGCCAGAGCCGATCCGGGGCACGTTACCCGGGGGCCGCCCCGGTGTGCCATTCCGCCCCACCGTCGTCGAGATCACCTTCCCGGCGGGGCCTGTCTTGCGCTTGTGAAAGTAATGCACAAGCACTGGATGGTGAAGGGAACGGGGGCGTAGGTCAAGAGGAATAGTACGCCGCGTTTTCGTCGACATAGCCGTGCGACAGGTCGCATCCCCACGCCCGCGCGTGATCGGCCCCGACGCCCAGGTCGACCTGGAGATCGACCGTTTCGTCGAGCAACGCCGACCGCACCTCCGCCTCGTCGAACTCGGCGCGCCGCCCGGCATCCACGACCCGCGCGCCCGCGATGGTCGCCGACACCCGCTCCGGCTCCACGCGGGCGTCCACGCACTTCCCCACCGCCATCAGGATGCGGCCCACGTTGGGGTCGCCTCCGTGCACCATGGTCTTGATCAGAGGGGATTCGACGAGACTGCGCGCGACGGCCCGCGCATCGCCGGGGGTGGAGGCCCCCGCCACGCGCACACGAAGCAGCCGCGTGGCCCCCTCGCCGTCGCGCGCGAGCATCTCGGCCATCGCGGTGCACCCGTGGAGGAGCGCCTCCTCGAACACATCGGCATCCACGGCCCCGCTGCGCCCGTTCGCCAGAATGGCGCAGGTATCGGACGTGCTCGTGTCGGAGTCGACCGAAAGCATGTTGAAGGTGCGATCGACCACGCGACGAAGCATGGCGTCCAGGGGACGGGCGTCGACCTCGGCGTCGGTGAAGATGAAGACGAGCACCGTGGCCATATCGGGCGCCACCATCCCCGAGCCTTTCGCCACCACGGTGATGGTCACGGGCGTGTCGTCGCGGCCCCGCACCTCGCACGACCACGCCTTGGGGTGCGTGTCGGTGGTCATGATTCCGCGCGCGCCCACCAGCGGATCTTCCTGCAACCGCCGGCCGAGCCCCTCGATCCCGGCCTCGATGCGGTCGATCGGAAGGGGCACGCCGATCACACCCGTGGAACTCATCAGCACCCGTTCGGGAGCGATCCCCAACTCCGCGGCGGCGGCCGACGCCATGCGCCTCGCCGCCTCGATGCCGTCGGGGCCCGTCCCCACGTTGCTGACCTTGGAGTTCGCGACGATGGCCTGGAGCGATCCGGCGGCGATCCTCTCCCGCCCCACCACGATCGGGGCACCCGGAAAGTGGTTGCGCGTGAACACCGCAGCCGCCGAAGCCGGGACGTCGGAGGCGAAGAGGGCGAGGTCGTCGCCATCTTCCTTCAACCCGCACGAGGTGGCGGCGCAGCGAAAGCCCAGGGGGAGCCGAGCCACCGAGTGTGCTTTCAAGAGGGCGAGATCCTACTCAGCGGCCCCGCGCCCAGCGGGAGACGAGAACTCCGCAGCCATGCGCCGAAGCGATCGGGCGACGCGCTCATGACCTTCCATCTCGGCCCGCTGTGCGGCCCGGAGCAAGTGCTGAATCCGGTCGTTGAAATCCACCCCTCCCTCCTGGCTGCGCCCGCATCGGGTCGTTCACGTCGTCCTGCCATCTACTACGCAGAACTCGGCGTCGGGTTTCCACGTTCCCGCATACACCAACGGCCCCCCGTCGCGGGACGGGAGGGCCGGCGTGCGACGGGAGGGCCGCCAATGCGCCCGAGAGGATTCGAACCTCTGACCTTCGGCTCCGGAGGCCGACGCTCTATCCAGCTGAGCTACGGGCGCGTGCTGGAGCCGCTCAATCTCCACGCGCCGCCAGGTAGGGTCAAGGCCCGGGGGGGCAAAGCGAACGGCGTCCACCAGTCGAGCCGGGGGACGCCGCAAGGCATGCGAATAAGCCGAGTTCTGTTCCCACCGAGGTGGGCGAGGGTCATTTCTCTGGGACGGCCCTCTCGGGACGCCTCGTGCAGCCTACCCGGGACTCCGGCGGGGCGGACCACCCCTCGTCCCCTATTCGGCCTTGCTCCGGACGGGGTTTGCCATGCGATCCACTGTTACCAGGGACCCGGTGCGCTCTTACCGCACCCTTTCACCCTTGCCTGTGCCCGAAGGCCATCGGCGGTCTGCTCTCTGTTGCACTTTCCATCGCCTCGCGGCGCCCGGGCGTTACCCGGCGTCCTGTCCTGCGGAGCTCGGACTTTCCTCTACCGGGACCTACGGACCCGGCAGCGACCCTTCACTCGCATGCACCACAGAGTACTCCGGGCTCGGTCCCCCGGGTCCGCACGGTCGGCCCACCGGGTGCGCTCCGCCCTACCACCCCGCGCCGAGCACGTCCACGCGCACGCTCCACCGCCGCACGGGTGGCTGCGTCATGAAGTCGCGCTGCAAGACGCCCACGGCCCCGAATTGGTTGACCTCGGGGTCCATCCCGGAGTAGTCGGTCCACAGAGCCAGGTTCTGCCCCACGAGGGTGACCCGCAGCCCGGCGTCTCCCATCGACGCCGAGCGAGACGCCCAACCGATCGAAGCCTGCGCGAGGCGCCAGAACGACGCGTCTTCGATGAAGCCCGCCTCCGTCTCGAAATCGGGCGGGAAGATCGCCGCGGCCTGGGCCCGAGCCTGCTCCGCCAGCGGTGCCGACGCATCGTTGAAGCCGCGACAGAGGGTGACCTGGCAACGGTAGCCCTCCGTGAGGTTGCGCAGGTGGTGACCGCCCCGGTGCTGCAGGCGGGCCGCGAGCGACCAGCGACCGACGCTCAGACGCGAGGCTACGGCGATGTCACGCGACGGATGGGGAGACCCGAGGAAGCGGGCGTCGGGCTCGACGTTGATCTCCGACGGGATCAACACGCCGTCACCGTCGCGATCGGCCCACGACAGCGCCCGATCCCAGTACCCCGCAAGCGGGTATCCCGGCACCGTCCACTGTACTCCCTGTCGGATCTCGGGCGCCTGCGACTCTCCCGGCAGGGGCTCGAGACGGAGGACCTCGTTGCGGGGCCACACGGCCGCCACCGACGCCACCCAACGCCAGGCCCCCTCGACCACCAGGGGCAGCTCTGCCCAGGCCTCCCATCCACGGTCGCGGAGTGCGCCGATGGGGTCGTAGCGGGCCTCGTCCTGCGCCTGCGCGAAGAGGAGCGGAGTGCGCAGAAGCAGGTCGTCGACGGTGCGCGAGTACCGGGTCAACGTCACCGCCGCGCCACTCGAAGCGGGGGCCCATCGCACCGACGTTTCCCACGCCGTCACCCGCTCGAGAGGTGGGTCCTGGTCGGGCCTCAGAGAGACGCGGTCGAGGTCGCGCCCGTCGTCGAGCGGCACGGCCGCACCCCGACCCCACGACGCCTCGATCGACAACCCGGCCGGCCACCACTCGCGAACCGGTCCCCCGCGCGCGGGATCGAGCGACACCATCCCCCACGGCAGGGCCACGGCGTCGTAGCGCGCCCCGAGCGCCCGGCTCTGCTCGACTCGCACCCCGACCGCGAGCGCGACACCGGGGCGGGCGAGCTGCTGCGTGGCCGATAGCGCCACGGTGCGACGCCGCCCGTCGAGCACGACGCGGCTCTGGTCTGTCGCGTCGCTGAACGCCCCCCCACCCGCTGGGAGCCCCACGCCCCGTTGGTCGAGCCGATCGAAGTCCGACTCCCACACGTCGGCTGCCAGGCGCGTCCTCGCCCGGCGATCGGCGCGCCCCGACCAGTCGGCCCACACCGCCGCCGAAAGCGATCCGGTGCGTATGGTCGTCCGGTCCTCGTCGGCGATGCCGCGGGGAAGGTCGGGGCCGAGATCGACCACCTCGGGAGGCACGCGCTGCTCGTCGTCCCGCACGACGTGGTCCAGCCCCGCACCGATCTCCGCCTCGACTCTCGACGAGAGACGAGACGAGAGTCGAACGCCGGCGTTCCAACGACGTACGTCCTGTTCGAGGCGACGCGCGTAGACCTGGCCCGGATCGAACAGCCGGTAGCCGTAGTTCGCGTCGGGGCCCCCCTCGGCGAATCCGAGCAGACCGGCGGGGTGCAGGCCCGCGAAGTCGTTGCCGTCGTGGACCCGCCGCACCTGTCCATCGGCGATCCCCAACCACACGCGCGCATTGGATCTCGCGCCCAGGGCGAGGCGCCCCCCCACGTCGGCACGCGTCCAGCGAACACCGTCGGGAGCCGCCGCATCGGTCGGATCGGCGAAAGGGGTGGAGCCGAGCACGCCCTCATCCGTGTCGTGCGTCACGCCGAGGGCGATGTCCGCCCCTCCCACGCGCGTGTGCACTCGCGCCCCGGTCGCGAAGGTGCGACCCACCCGAAAGGGCGTGCTCTCGGCCGCGGAGAGCGGACCGTAGCGCTGGAGCTCCGTCTGCGTGCACCGCTCGAGCGCCGCTTCGTACGCGAAGCAGGCGCCCGTGCCCTCTCGGCCGAACCAGTTGTCCGGACGGTCCGCGACGTCTTCCACCTGGCCCAGGCTCACCCAACTCGCCAACCGCGTGCCTCCCGACGGAGCCGAGGCCCCCACCCCACCGACCGCAGCCGCCCGCGAGGTGAGACGAATCACGGCGGTGTGGACCCCCGCGCCCCAGAGGGCGGCAGCCGAGGGACCCCGGATCAGCTCCACCTCGGCGAGCGACGAGACCGCGATGTCGTCGAGACGGTGGGGCGCCTGGCCTCCGACGGCGATCGAGGTGGAGCGGCTGCCGGACTCGATGCGGACGCCGTCGAGAACCACGATCGGCTCGTTCGACAGCGACAACGACGTGGGACCACGCACCCGCAGACGCGGGGCCGCGCCGGGCAGCCCCGACGACGCCATGACCTGCAGACCGGGAAAACGACCGGCCAGCCAGCTCGTCAGGGTCTCGCCCGCCCCCTCGCCAGGCGAGAGGCGGACCACCTGGGCGGCCGCCGGCTGCGCACCCGCGAGGCAGAGGAACACGACGGCCACGAGCCCGAGCGCACGTCTGCGGTTGGCGCGACGAAGCAGGACGGTACCGATCGCGAGCGCGATCCCCGACCCGATGGCCGTACCCGGCTTGAGCAGCAACACACCTCCCACCGCGAACATCGCCCCGAACAGAATCAGGAGTCCCGCCGCGACGCGTTCGAGATCGGCCGCGAGCGACCCATCGGGCTCGACACCCGTACGCGCACGCTGCACCGACCACCCCGGACCGCCCGGGCGCACCTTGCGATAGAACGCGTCGAGTCGTTCCGGGGTCTCGGGGGCCGTCGCCAGCATCACGGGCACCCACACGGCCGTGGTCACGCCAGCGGTCACCAGCAGCCGCAGCCCGAAATCGGAGATGGTCAGGACGGGCACGACCGAGGTGAGGAGCCCGACGAGGAAGCCCGCCACCATCGCGGCGAGCTCCGACCAGGCGTTCACGCGCCACCAGAACCAGCGCAGGATCAGCACGAGTCCCGGGCCGGTCCCGACCGCGATGATCAGTCGGAACAGCGTGGTGACGTTTTCGCTGTAGAAGGCCGCGGCGGCGCCCAGCGCGGTGACCAGGACCGACGCGATGCGTGCGGCGGCGAGTCGTTCTCCAGCCCCGGCGTTCGGTCGCGCGAAGCGGAGGTAGAGGTCGTGCGTCAGATACGACGCCGACCAGTTGATCGTGGTCGACACCGTGCTCATGAACGCCGCGACCAGGGAGGCGACCACCAGCCCCAGCACCCCGGCCGGAAGGAAGTCGAGCATCAGCCGGGGGTAGCCGAGCTCCGGATCGGCCAGGTCGGGATACAACACCACAGCCGCCAGAGCCACGATGATCCAGGGCCAGGTGCGCACGACGTAGTGGAGGAGATTGAAGAGCCAGGCCGCCTTCTGAGCGTCGGCCTCGGTTCGCGCTGCGGCGAGCCGTTGCACGAATTCCCCGCCTCCGTCGGAGCGCCGGAAGGCCCACCACTGGAGTCCCACGTACGCCAGAAACGTGGACGCACTGATCCCCGCCAGCGACGACCAGACGATCCGCCCCCCATCGCCGATGCTGAGCGGGGTGAAGGCCAGGAGGTCACGCCCTTCCACCGCCGCGGCCCCCGCCACGAGGTCGCCGAGCCCCCCGAGATGCGAGACCGCCGCGAAGGCGACGAGGAGCGCGCCGGCCATCCCCAGCACGAACTGCACGAAGTCGGTGACGACCACGCCCCACAGCCCGGAGATGCCCGAGTAGACGAGCACGAGCGCCGAGACCCCGGTGACCACCCAGAGCCGATCCTGATCACCGGACAGGCCGAGGGCCGGCAGCACCTCGAGGGCGTCGATCACCTTGACCATCGCAAGCATCGAGAGGCCCAAGGTGATGGGCCCGAGGACACCGGCGAAGAGGAACCCCTTCACCCCGCGCAGGAGTGCGGCGGGGCGACCGCCGTAGCGGAGCTCGCTGAGCTCGTTGTCGGTCACGACCTCGGCGCGCCGCCAGAGGCGGGCGAAGACGTACAGGAGCACCACGTGGGCCACACCGAAGCTCCACCACTCCCAGTTGCCGGCGATCCCGCGTGTGCCGACCACTCCGGCCACATAGAGCGGCGTGTCGATGCTGAAGGTGGTCGCCGCCATCGACGTACCCGCGAGCCACCACGGAAGCGACCGTCCGCCGACGAAGAAGTCCTCGAGACTCCCGGACGCCCTCTGCGCCAACGCGACCCCGACCGCCAGGGTGGCGACGAGGTATCCGGCGACGACCCAGAGATCGAGCGAGGTCAAGACGAATCGGGGTGTGAGGTCGGCCGGCGCATGCCCGGGAAGCTAGAACGGTGAAACGGCGTGCGCGACGGCTACTCCTCGGCGACGCAGGCACTTGCCCCGGGTCGCGCCGCCTCGGAAGTTGAGGCGTTCAGGGTCTCGCGCCCTCCCCGCGCGACCGAATCGTTTCCGAGGAACTCGCGCTGGTGGATGCCGCGACTGTTCGGGCTTCGGGTCCTGATACCGACGAATACACCGTTGTTGGCGGCCTCGCGTGGGCTCACGCTGGCGGCAACCGTCGTGCTCGCAGGGGCGACCGCGCTTGCGGCTCCGAGCGCACTCGCAGCGCAGGCACCCGCCGACCACGACCCCGACGGGTGCTCGCTTTGCCACGGTGAGGTGGAGCTGCTGCGGCAACACGTGCCCACCCTGGCGGACGCCGAACGCTTCACCGTCACCGAAGAGGTGATCGCCGCATCGGCCCATGTAGACGAATCGTGTTCGTCCTGCCACTCGGGCTACACGCGCTGGCCGCACCCCGACGACGGGCAAACGGAGTCGTGCGTCTCGTGCCACGAAGAGCAGGCGGAGCTCTTCGATCTGGGCATCCACGCCCACCCGCTGTCGACCTCGATGGAGCCGGCCGCCTGTGTCGACTGTCACGGCACGCACGCGGTGCGCACCCTCGAACAGTTGCGCGACACCGCGGGCATTCACGCGATGAATGCCAACTGCGTGTCGTGTCACGAGACCCAGAGTCTGGCGCTGCACGACCCCCACGCCGACTCGGTGTCGTGCGCCGGCTGCCACAGCCCCCACGACACTCGCGGTGTGGGGCAAGCCACCTCGGCCATCGCCCCCATGAGCCAGGCCGCGACCTGCGGGGTCTGTCACGAAGAGGCAGCCGAAGCCTTCCCCCTCGACGCGCACGGCGCCGCGCTCTCGACCTCCGGTCTGCGGACGATCCCCGCTCTCGACTCCGTCGGTTACGACGCCGCTCCGACGTGCACCACCTGTCACGGCGGCCACGACATGCTGGCCGTCGAGGCCCCCGACGCGATCGTGCTCCATGTGGACGGCTGCGCCAACTGCCACATGGTCGAGGCCGAGCGCTACTTCGGCACATACCACGGGAAAGCCACGGCCCTCGGGTCGCATGTGGTGGCGTCGTGTGACGACTGCCACGGCGCCCACGGCATCTACGCCTCCACATCGCCCGAATCGTGGCTCCACGAAGAACGGGTGATCGAGACCTGCGCCACCTGCCACGAGCAGGCCCGGCCGGCCTTCGTGAGCTACGATTCGCACCCCGATCCCATGGATCCGGACCGCAACGGGCCCCTCTTCATGGCCTTCATCGGGATGAACACGCTGCTGTTCGGTGTCCTCATCGTCTTCGGGCTGCACACCTTCCTGTGGTGGGTGCGGATCCTGATCGACCAGCGGCGGCCGAAGGCCGACGGAGGCCACCATGGCTGATCGGTCGGGCGCCTTCGACGCCCCGGCGCTCACGCCACTCGACACATCCCAGCGGGGCGACGGCCCGTTCATCTGGCGCTTCACCCTGTTGCACCGGCTCGTCCACGCACTGGCGATGTCGACGTTCTACATCCTGGTGCTCACCGGGATTCCGCTCCGCTTCAGCTGTGCGCCCTTCTCGGCCGCGCTGATGAATCTGTGGGGCGGCGTCGAACGGGCAGGCTTGATCCACCGCATCTCGGCCGGGGTCATGGTCGTCTACTCCTTCGCCTTCCTCGGCTGGTTGGCGGCGCGGTTCGTGGTGGCGAAAGACAAGCTGGCCTGGCTGCGCGGATACGACAGCATGGTGCCCGACCTCCAGGACGCCCGCGACTTCATCAAGCAGTGGAAGTGGTACTTCACCGGTCGCGATCGCCCTCGTTTCGGTCGCTACGGCTACCTCGAGAAGCTCGACTTCTTCGGAGAAGTGTGGGGGCTGGTGATCATCGGCGGATCCGGGATGGTGCTCTGGTTTCCGGAGTTCTTCTCGCGCTGGCTCCCGGGGTGGGCCTTCAACGTGGCGACGGTGTTTCACGGCTACGAGGCGCTGATCGCCGCCGGCTTCATCTTCATCGTGCACTTCTTCAACGTGCATCTGCGCCCCGACAAGTTTCCGCTCGACGCCGTCATGTTTCACGGCCGGGGCACCCTGGAGTACATGGAAGAAGAGCACCCGGCGCTGGTCGACGAGATCGAGGGACGCCTCGACGGTCCCGTCTCGCGGCAGCCGAAGCTCGACCACCCGGCCCCGCCGCCGACGGCCGTCCAGACGGTACTCGGCGCTGTGCTCGGCTTCATCGCCCTCGGCATCGGGGTGCTCTGCATCGGGCTGATCTTCTGGGCGGTGCTGTTTTGCTGAGCCCGTGCGGGAGGGGGCGGCCGTACCTGCTCCTCGCCGCGTTGACCGCAGGGGCGCTGGCCGCGGGGGCGCTGGGCTGCTTCGCCCCCGAGTCGGCCTCGGTGGCCCGCTCCGTCGACGACCCGCATCGCGACGTGGCCTGTGCAGAGTGCCACGACGGTCCACTGTCGGACCGACGCATGCCTCAGGTGACCTCCGGTACGTGCACCACCTCGGGCTGCCACAGCGACGGCGGGCCACGGGTCGTCGAGCTGGCCTCGGTCGCCTTCGAGCACCGCGACCACGGCGCCGACTCGGTCGCGCCCATGGGCTGCGCAGGGTGCCACACCCACTCCGATCCGTCAGCGCCCCTGGTGGCGGCGGTCGATGCCTGTTCGTTCTGCCACATCGGGCGTCAGGCGGCAGGACGCACGGGCGAGTGCCGGCTCTGCCATACCGACCCGGAGCATGCCCCGCTCACCAGCCAGCGGGTCGCCATCCCGCACGACCAACTGTCGTGGCTCGACGGAGGTTGTGTTCGCTGCCACTACGACGTGACCGAACCCCTCCCCACCGTGTCGACGCTTCGCTGCGCCGCCTGCCACACCGACGTCGATGCGGTCGTGCCGGCCGGCACCGGGCCCGGACCGGAGCTGCACGAGAGCCACACCTCGGCATCGTGTGTCTCCTGCCACGAAAATGGTGCCCACGAGATCCGCGCCATGTCGTCGGTGGTGCAGCTGGCGTGTGTGGACTGCCACGCCGAGGTGCACGACGTCGGGGTGAGCGCGGGGTTCCCCACGCCCGAGACGTGCAACCACTGCCACGCCGACAGCCACGCCGCGCAGCAGCGGCTCGTTCTGGGTCTGGCCGCCGGGGTGGAGGGCGCGTTCCCGAGCGAAAAGTTCGTGACGGGCCTCACCTGCCGGTCGTGCCATCAGGCTCCGGCCGGCGCCGATCCTACCGTGGCGGTGGTGGGCAACCCCGAAAGCTGCGTCACCTGTCACCGCCGCGAGTACGCCACGGTGGAGCGGTGGTGGCGCGAGGGTTCGGCCACCCGTCTGCGACGCGTGGAGGCGGCACTCGATGCAGCGCGCGCTCGGTTGCGTGACACCGGCGAGGCCCCCGCCCTCGCCCTCGCGCAGGCGGACCAGTCGGTGACTCTCGTGCGGGAGGCCGGCGCGGTCCACAACCTCGCCTTCGCCCACCGCCTGCTCGAAGGGGCCCTCGAACGGGTGTCGGAGGCCTACACCGCCGCCGACCGCTCACCCCCCGCCACCCCGGACCTCGGCCGGCGCCCGTCGCAGGGGGTCTGCACGTACTGCCACTTCCGCGCCGACGATCCCTGGGTCTTCCAGGACATGTCGGGCCCGTTCCACCGCGACGTGATGCGGCTGGAAGCCGGGCGCTGAAGCAGCGGAACCCCATCGGGCACCCTGGACGGCCGCATACATAGTATCGTATAGTCAGTATCGTATACTCAGTTTCGTATACCCACATGCGCCCCCACGGTCCGGCCCCGGGCCGGACGGAAGGGCCTGGAGCCAGTCCAAAGCGGGGAGCCATGAAGATGGGCAAGTACCTTCTCGGCGAGTTCGAACACCTCGTGATGCTCAGCATCCTCGGCCTGGGCGACGATGCCTACGGCGTGTCGATCACCCGCGACCTGGAGCGGCGCACCGGCAAGCCCGTCGCACAGGCCGCCACCTACCTCACGCTCCGGCGGATCGAAGAGAAGGGGTGGGCGGTGGGCCGAGCAGGCGAGGCGACCGGCCGACGCGGAGGTCGAGTGAAGCGCTGCTACTCGCTCACCCCGGACGGCATCGAGCGGCTTCGGAAGAGCCGTGAGATGCTGCTCGGCCTGTGGGCCGATGCCGGCGAGGCGCTCTCGTGAAGAGCCGCCCGCCGGCATGGGCGGAGCGCCTGGTCGATCGACTCACCAGGTCGCCGCACCTGCTGGGCGATCTACAGGAGGAGTTCGAGGACCGGTGCACGCGCCGGGGCCGCACCAGCGCACACCTGTGGTACTGGCGACAGGCCGGACGGCTCCTCGTGGCCCTCGGCCCCAGGGCTCTCGGGCTCTGGATGCACCCCGGCGAATTGGCGCACGACATCCGCACGGCTCTGCGTGGTGTTCGCCGTGCACCCGGCCTGACGACCGCCGGGGCCCTCACCCTCGGTATCGGGATCGGCGGGCCCACCGCTCTCTTCGGCATCGTCGACGGTATGTTCGCACGCCTCCCGGTGCCCCATCCCGAACGAGTGGTCAGCATTCGCATGCTCGACCCCGCCTCCGGCAGCGCCGTCTCGCCTACGGCCGAGGCGTACGCAGCGTGGCAGGCCGGGGTCCGCGGGCTCTCGCATGTGGGTGCGTACGCCCCGGATCGGGTCGCGATCGCGTCCGAGGGGGTCGTCCCCACCCGGGTCGCGTCGGCGCAGATCACTCCGGACGTCCTCACCCTTCTGGAGGTGCGCCCCGTTCGCGGCCGCACCTTCGTCGACGCCGACCTGCGGGGCGGAGCGGAGCCGGTCGCACTCATCCGAGAAGACGTCTGGCGCTCGACGTTCGGCGCCGACCCGGGCATCCTCGGGCGCACCCTTCGAGTCGACGGCCAGCCCCACACCGTCGTCGGCGTGCTTCCCCAGGACTTCGGCTTCCCGGAGCAGCAACGACTGTGGACCGCCTTCGACCCGTCGTGGGACCGCACCCGGGGTCTGCGGCTCGTCGGTCGGCTCGCCCCGGACTCCGAGGCAAGCGCCGTGGCGCAGGCCATGGCCGCCACCATGCCCGCGCTCGCCCGGGCCGACACGCTGATCCCCGTCGGGGCGGCGGTGCAGGTCGAGGAGTACGTGGTGGCGACCCTCGGCGTCGAGACGCGGCGTCAGCTCTGGTTTCTCCTGACCGTTGTGACGTCGCTCGTCGTCATCGCCGCCGCCAACGTGGCGGCGCTTCTTCTCGCCCGAGGCGCAACGCGCACGTCGGAGGTGGCGGTGAGGATCGCGATGGGTGCCGGCCGAAGGCGGGTGATTCGCCAGTTGATGGTCGAGGCGAGCGCACTCGCCGGCGTCGGCATGGTGCTGGGCCTAGCGATCGCCGTCCCGACCCTGGGCGCCTTCGCGCGCGTCATGGAGAACCGCGGCTCCCTCCCCTACTGGGCCGACTTCGGCCTCACCCCCGGCGTCCTGGGCTTCACCGGCGCCCTCATGCTGCTGGCAACCCTGGCCTCCGGTGTCGTCCCGGCGCTGCGAACGTCGGAGGTCGACCTTTCGGCGGCCATGAAGGCGGGCAATCCACGAGGCGGCCGATCCACCGGGCGATTGCTCCCGACGTTGGTCGGGCTCGAAATGGCGCTGTCGTGCGTGCTGTTGATCCTCTCGGGTCTGGTGGTCAAGGGGGCACTGGCTCAGATCCAGAGGCCGGCCGACTTCGATCTGGCCGGCGTGCTGACAGGCCGGATCGTGCTCGAGGACTTCGCCTACCCCGGGCGCGCGGCCCGCGACCGCTTCATCGGCGAACTTGGACGGCGGCTCGACGAGGATGGATCCATCGCATCGTTTTCGTTCACTTCGGCGCTACCGGGCGACGGAAGCGCGGCCGTCCGCATGCAGCTCGCCCACCGCGCCGACGAGCCGGTTCAGACGTGGCCCTTCACCCAGTCGCGATCAGTGGGGCTTCGATTCTTCAACATGTTCTCGATGTCGGTTCGAAGCGGTCGGGGGTTCACGGCGGCCGACCGCGAGAGAGCGCCTCGCGTCGCGGTCGTCAATGAGGCGTTCCTCGTCGAACGAGCGCTCGACACCGATGTCGTGGGCCGAAGCGTGTTGATTCCCGACGCCGACGGGACGCCGGTTGCACACGAGGTCGTGGGAGTGGTGACCGACCCGGGAGTCAGTGTGGACGACGGCCGGCGCGTCGCGGCCGTCTTCCTTCCACTCCGCCAGGACGAGGTGGAGGGCCTCGCGATCGCCGTCCGAGCTGCGAGTGGAGACGACGCGGTGGCCCGCTTGCGGTCGCATCTGGCCGCCCTCGACCCCGATCTACCCCTGGAGCGTGTCATGACGCTGGAGAGGGTGATCCAGCGCGAAAACGATGGCGGTCGCGTGTTCGGACTTCTCTTCGGGGGCTTTGGACTCGCTGCTCTCGTTCTGGCGATCGTGGGACTTCACGGCGTGGTGTCGTTCACGGCGCACCAACGGCGACACGAGATCGGGGTGATGCGGGCCCTGGGCGCGCCGCGAGCCCGAGTCATACGACAGACCACGGGGCGCGGGATGCGCCCGGTGCTCATCGGCCTCGTAGCCGGTATCGCACTCTCCTGGCTGATGTCGCCGATGTTGGGTGACGGTCTCTTCGGCACCGATGCGCGTGACCCCCTCGTGTGGACCGCGGTCCCCCTCACGCTGCTCGTGGGCGGCCTTCTCGCTGCGGTAGGGCCCGCGTTGCGCGCGGCCCGCGCCGACCCCGCGCGCGCTCTGCGTCCAGAGTAGACGCAGAGCGGACGGGCGCGTGGGGTCGCGCGTCGGCACGACAACCTGTCTTGGGAGTAGCTTGGGGAGGAGCCACGCGCCCCACCTCCCGCACCCGACCGCCCGCGAAAGCCACGCGATGTCCGACGTCGTTCGCATCGAGCTCGACCGTTCCAGCCGTATCTACCGAAGCGGCGAAGACATCTCCGGAGCCATCATCGTCGACGAGTCGGTCGCGCGGCGGGCTCGACGCATCGTTCTGCGCACCTGGTGGGAAACCTCGGGACGAGGCACCGCCGTCAAGGGCGGCAAGCGGATGGCCGTTCTCCACGAGGGGGCGCCCCGCAACAAGGGGAGCGCCTCGGAATACCGCTTCCGGTTCGACACTCCCGAGGGGCCCTTCACCTATCGCGGTCACCTGCTCGCGGTGGAGCACATCGTGCAGGCCGTGGTGGAGCTGCCCGACGACGACGAGGAGGCGCGCGGGGTGTTCGAGTTGCTTCCGGGCGAGGCCGTCGCGGTGGCGCCCGAAGCGGCTCTGACGCCGGGTGACGCGAGCATCCGATCCCGCAGGACTCGGGGCGTGCTCCTGTTCGGGACGATCTTCGTCGGGGTCGGGGTGATCAGCCTCCCTCTTCCCGGACTCCCCTTCGTCGTGGTCGGTGCGACGCTCATCGGGGTCGGGCTGCGCCGCGAGATCGCGGCGTCGAAAACGGGCGAGGTGTTCGTTCGCATCGAGCCTCCCGTCGCGGCACCGGGCGATACCGTCGACGTGCACGTCCGGATCAATCCCCCGAGGCCGCTGCCGGTCCAGGGGGTGACGGTCTATCTCCAGGCCCGTGAGCTCTGCATGTCGGGCGGGTCCGACAATCGAAAGAACCATCGCTACGTTCTGCATCTCGACGAAAAGGAGGCGCTGGGCGAGACGACGCTGGCCGGAGAACTCAACAACGAGTTGAGCGCGTCCTTCATGATCCCGCGACTCGACGCCTGGACGTTTCAGACGATGGACAACGAGGTCCGGTGGGAAGCCGGGGCCCGGGTGCGCCTCCCGAGGTGGCCCGATTGGTCGGGCGAGACCCCCCTCGTGGTATGGCCTCGGACGCAGGTGGCGGCGCCCCCGTCGGGGAAGGCATTGCCGGAGGAAGCTGCGCGACCGCCCGCGGCGGCGGAGGCCCGCGACCAGGGCGCGCCGCCCGAGGCCGCCCCGCCCCCGAGCGCCGCGACCGCGCCGGACGCTGCCGATGGCATCCACGCTCACGGCGCCGCGGCCGAGCCCGAGGCGCCGGTGGGCATCCCCGCGCGGGGCGCCGCGGCCGGGAGCGCCACGACCGACCAGGCGGCCCCGGCGCCCGTCACGCCACCTTCGACCAGACCACGCCGCGAGGCCGGTCGCCTCGCCACCGAACGCCCGGCTCGTCGAGGCGGCGCGCGGAGCGCATCGGCCGACCCGCGGGTAGCTCCGGCCCCCGCGCCGTTCCGCGCCAGCGGAGCCTCCACCGATCCGTTCGTCGGGACCGTCGAAGAAATCCTGGCCCTGCGCCGATACGGCTCCGGGCGCGACGCCCTGATCGAAGGCATGATCGATTCGTCGGTCACGGTCGACGTCGTGGTCGAACGCATCGATCGCCCGTTCGGACGCACGCGGACGCCGGGGTACGAAGGAGGCGCGGTGGTGCGCGGCAGGCTGGGCGACGAGGGGCCCGCCGTCGAGATCCTCGTACCGACCGACCGCCGAGAGCTGATCGACGGGGTCGCGCGCGGCGACCTCCTTACCGCGTCGGGGGTTGTAGCATCATGGCAGCGTCTTCCGGAGCGACCCGTGATCCGGGTCCCGGTGCCACCCGTGGCCGAGGGCGCCGACAACGAAGGAGGGTAGATGCGAGCGAACCCGACGCGGTGGAACGCACTGGCGGTCACTCTCGTGATCGGTACGTGCCCGCAGGCCGGCTTCGACGGATGGGCGCCGCCAGGTAGGCTCGACGACGCGTCGCCTCGAGCGGGGTGGGAGCGCTCCGCGTTGCCGCCGAACGAAGGGGCGTCGGATCTGCCCGTGCTCTTCACCGACGACTTCGAGGGCGACGGCTCGTCGTTCTTCGAAGTCGAGGGATTCGAACGCGAACCGGGCTCGGGCGTCGACGGTTCGCGGGGACTCAGCGCGACGATCGAACGGGGTGAACAGAACGCAGGGTCGGCGAAGTTGGGCATCGGCGCGGTTCCCGACGCATACCTCGCGGGCGTCGGAGACCCCGCGACGGCATACGACGACCTCGAGTACGAGTTCGACGTACGGGTCCAGGGGTCGCGAGGTATGCCCTACAAGCTCGTGCGATCCGCCGTCCTGGCGAGAGCCGACTGGTCGGAGGCCGCCGTCGCACACGCCTGGGGCTCGCCGAACCTCCGCCAGATACGAGGCGACCCCGCCACCGGTGTCGAGGGAAGCAGCGTGGCCGCGTCAGGCTACAACGACTTCGAGGCGTTCCGCTGGCTGGGACAGATGCCGGGCGGCGTGGTGGCCGACGGCGCGTGGCATCGGGTGCGGATTCGCCAGGCGCTCAACACCCTCGGGCGCCGCGACGGACTCTTCGAGATCGAGGTCGACGGCGAGCTCGTGCGCCGCGATGACCTGGATTGGCGCGGCCGGTATTCGGGCTACGGGTGGAATGTCATCTTCTTCGAGGCCTACTACAACGGCGGCGCGCCGAACGACATCGAGGTCACCTTCGACAATCTGGTCGTTCGGGGCGAGGGTGCCCGGTACGAGCCGGTGGTCGACGCCGAGTCCGGCGCGGCCGAGGTGTCCGAGGTCCCCGACGAGTCCGGTTCGGGCGAGGTCCCCGACGACCCCGACGACCGCGACGACCGCGGGGCCGAGAGTCCCGACGTTTCGCCCTCGGGCGCCTGGTATGAGCAACGATGGGACGCGCCGGACCTCGGCGCGCTCCTCGCGCAGCCGGGGATCGACCGCATCGAATACGAACCGTCGTACGTCTCGCTGATCGACGACGCCGACGGGCCCGGGTTCGATCGAGCTCTGCGCGTCACCTTCCCGCCGAGCGGGGGCAGCAATACGGCCGGCATCAACGTCTACTTTCCCCGCGCAGGTCAGGACCGGCCGAAGGAGATCTGGTTCGAGTACTACGCGCGCCACTCCGACAACTGGACGACCGAAGGACCCGGACCGGGCTCGGCCGGCCACAAGCACCTCTTCCTCTTCGATCAGGAGGAGACGTCGGCCGGACGCTGGGAGGTCATGGCAGGCACCTTCGGTAGCCAGACCTACATGCAGATCGCGGGTGGTCGGGGGAGCGGAGCCAACGCTCCCGTACACACGCCGTGGGACGGCGAGTGGCGGTTGTATCGCTGCCACGCGCGCATGCACCAGATCCGCGGCGCCTGGGAGTGCTGGGTGGATGGACGGCACTTCACATGGGGCCGGGGCAACACCGACCGGAAGCAGGGCCTGTACTTCAACCAGATCGCCCTGTCGCGCAATTCGAACCGCGGGGTCGCCGAGGTCATGACCCTCGACTTCGGTCCGCTGTTCGTCTACACGACCGATCCGGGCTGGTAGGAGCGCCGACGGCCCTGTCGCAACCCTCCGAGGAATCAGGGTGTCGTAACTATAGGTACGTCATCTACAGCTACGATGACGACGACCCGCCTCACGACAGCGACAACCCCCGGACGGGACACATGACACCTCGGACACCTGGCCGCTCCGCCGTACCTTCCCTCACTCCGCTCGAGCTCGAAATCCTGATTGCGCTCGGCGATCGGCCTCGACACGGGTACGGCATCATTCAGGATATCGAAGCTCGCGTGCGAGGGTTCGGCGACTTGCGTTCCGGTACGCTCTACCTCGCGCTGCGCCGGCTGGAACGGGCGGGTTGGGTGCGGTCCTGTGCGACGCCCGCCGAGGAGGTCGGGGGAGATCGGCGGCGCAAGTTCGTCGAAATCACGAAGGCCGGCCGTGACGTAGCTCGAAAACGACTCCGCGAAATGCGACGTACGCTCGAAGCGGCCGAGGATCGGGCACTCGTGCGCCGCCGTGGTACCTGAGGGTGGGCCGCCTCGATGGGGGCCGATTCGACGAAACGGTGCTGCGCGTGGCGCTACGCGCTTGGCCAAGGGCTGCGCGATCAGAGGCCGAGCGCCAGATCCGCCCGGCATTCGAAGCCCGGCGCGCACGGGGCGGGGGATTGGTGGACCTGGCGCTCGAGGCCGCGGACGTCGCCTGGTCTGGGCTCCGGGTACGGTGGAGCGAGCGCAGCATAGCGAGCCGATCGAAGCCTGAAGCGGCGTGGGCCGCGACCTCGGGGGTGGGATCGGCAGCCGTGAAGAGTCTTGCGAGAAGCCCCGGATGGAGCTTGCTGACCGTGGGAATCCTCGGCGTGGGGCTCGCCGCGTCGACAGGAGTCTTCGCGGTAGTCGATGCCGTGGCGCTTCGTCCTCTTCCCTACTCGCAGCCCGAAGGGCTGGTTCGGGTGGGGGTGGAGCGGGAGGGACGCCCGGGACTATCCACCGTATCGGGGCCCAACTTCCGGGACATCGCCGCGCAGGTCTCCACGCTCCAGTCACTGGCCGCCGTTACGCCCAGCACGATGGGTGTGTCCGCCACCGGCGGGCCGTCGGAGCTGGTAAGCGGCGCCTGGGTCTCTGGTGACTTCTTCGCAGTCCTGGAGACGGTTCCGACCGAAGGACGCACCCTCGTGGCATCCGATGATCGGGCCGCCGCACCCCCTGCCATCGTCCTGAGCCATGCGCTGGCTCGCCGGCTCTTCGGTGAGGAAGCGCCGGTTGGCCGATCTCTGACGATCGACGATCTGCGGGCCACCGTGGTCGGCGTCATGCCTCGGGACTTCCATCCTCCGGAAGGGGTGAATCTCGGAAGGACCGCCCTGTGGGTCCCGCTCGCCCACGCACCTCTCCCGGTTCACGAGCGGGGCCTCGCATTTCTCGACTTGCTGGGCCGCCTTCGACCCGGTGTAGCGGCCGAGTCCGCCGCCGTGGAACTCGCAGCAATCGGCGGCGCTCTCATCGAGTCTCACGCCCTGCCCCCGCGTGCGTTCGCTCGGCTGGGTCTTCGGCCACTTCGAGACGAAACCGTCGGAGAGACGGGCCCCCTCCTGACGCTTCTTCTAACCGCAGTCGTCCTGGTGCTCGGCATCGCCGTGCTCAACGCCGCCAATCTCACCCTTCTCCGGGCCCTCGACCGAACCGACAGCCTCCGACTACGGATGGCGCTTGGCGCGTCGAAGGCGAGAGTCGTGGCAGAGTCGGCGGTCGAGGGCGCCCTCGTAGGTGTGCTTGGCGGTGCACTGGGCACGGCCCTGGCAGGCCTCGCGCTCCAGGCTGTCGCTCGAGTTCAGCCGGTCGACCTCCCACGTCTCGCGGAGGTCACGGTCGATGCCCGCATCACGGGGGTCGCGCTGGCGGTGGCCATCGCATCCGGGCTCCTGGCGGGAATGGTGCCGGCAATGGCCGCCGTGGGCGGAATGGACTCACCCCGGGTGGGCCGGGTGCGCACGACCGCGCCCCTGCGCGCTCACCTGCTTCGGGATGGCGTTGTGGTGGCCCAGGTCGCGCTCGGCCTCGCTCTGGCTGGCAGCGCCGCGCTCGTTGGCCGCAGCCTGGCAGCCTTCCGCGCCACGCCCCTTGGCCTGGAGGCCGGCGGGCTCCACGTAGCCACGCTGCGCATGGACGGCGTGGGCGGACCCGACTTCGAACCGGCGCACGTGGACGACCTGGTGACCGCCGTCCGCAACCAGCCCGGCGTAGTCGACGCCGGCGTCGGCTCCGGATCCCCTTACGTCCCCGGCGGCTTCGTCGGGTACCTCGTTCCCGACGGAGTCGACGTTTCACCCGAGGAGCGGGCGCGTGCACGGGTCGAATTCCACCGGGTGGGGGGTGGTGCGCTCGGCTTGCTCGGAATACAGCTCATGCGGGGTCGCGATATAGCCGAAACGGATCGTGCCGATTCGGAGCCGGTCGTGGTCGTGTCGCGGGCCGTCGCTGAAGCGTGGTGGAAGGGCGAGGATCCACTCGGTCGCCTCGTCACGCTGGGAGGTGACGGGCTCGCGACACCGCGCCGAGTGGTTGGGATCGCCGCGGACCCTCGCTACCGTGGTCCGGCAACCGAACCCGAACAGCACGTTTGGATCCCGTGGCGTCAAATGCCCGCCGCCCCTCTCGATCTTCGCGTGCGGGTCTCCGGCGAGGTCAGCCCCGACCAGCTGGTCGCGTCGGCCGTCGCCACCGTCCCCGGCGTCCACGTCCGCGGGGTCCGCTCCGTCTCTGCGTCTCTCGCCGAGCGCTACGTGGAGCCCACCTTCTTCGCTGCTCTGTTCGGGGGCTTCGCCAGCATTGCGCTCGTGTTCGCGGCGGTCGGCTTGCACTCCACGCTCTCACAGGCCGTGCGCGCGCGACGAGCCGAACTCGGAATCAGGATGGCGCTCGGAGCCGATCGGGCCCGCCTCACGCGTCGAGTGATTCTTCGTGGCCTGGCAGTTGCCGGCGTGGGCGTCGTCGCCGGGGGCCTCCTTTCGCTCCTGGGCACTCGGCTGACGACGTCACTCCTGTTCGGCGTACACACCGACGACCCTCTCGCGTGGTCGTGGGCTGTGGTCGGCGTTCTGGTGACCGCACTCATGGCAAGTGGAGTCCCCGCGTGGAGTGCGGGTCGTACGGATCCCGTGGAGAGTCTGCGAGGCGAATAGGTCCCAATCCAACGGCCCCCTGTCGCCCTCCCCTCGCTCGGGTTATTCTCACAAACGACAAAAATCTCGCTCCTCCCCCGACCGGGTGTCGTGCCGTGCAGATGACCCTCTTCCAGATCCTCGCCGTGTTCAGCGAGGCGGGACCGACCGATGCCGCGTCGGTCCTGGAGCGCCTGGACGAACTTCTTCCCGCACGCGAGGTGCCCTCGCTGCCGGCCTTCTACCGGCACGTACGACGGGCGACCGAACTCGGCTGGATCGCAGTCGATGGCACGGAAGACCCGGCCGCAGAGCGCGGCGGGCGCCCGGCAAGACTCTTCCGGCTGACCCCGGCAGGCGCCGACGCCGTCCGCGGGCGGGCGCTCGAAATCGAGTCGATCACCCGGCTGGCGCTGGGTGGCGAGAGATCGTAGGCGCCGAGATCGGAGCATGGGCACAGGAGCGGGTGGAGAGGAGGGGTTCTGGGTACGCCGCATGCGCTCGGCGCTCCGAGCGTATCCCTCTTCGTTCCGCGACGCCCTGGGCCCCGACATGCTCGAGGCCTTCCGGCGGGAGCTCGAGCGTCGGTCGCGAGGCGGTCGCTTCAGGGCCGACCGGTGGGCCATGGGGACGGTGCTCGCCACGGTCGGAGAAGGCCTTCGCGAGCGATGGCACGAGGCACGCGGCGGGACCGCGAGCGCGGGTGGACGACGACGAACGGGGGGAGATGCGATGTGGACCGAAGAGCTGCGCCAGAACCTGACCCTCCTCGCCCGGCAGAGCCGCCGACGGCCTGGGTTCACCGCACTCGTGACGCTGACTCTCGGACTCGGTATCGGTGCCACCGCCGGCGTCTACAGCGTGGTCCGCGGCGTCCTCCTACGGCCGCTGGCCTACCCCGACCCCGACCGACTGGTCTACGTCGACGGAGGCGGTGCCGCATCGCTTCTGAATCTGCGCGACCTCGGCGCGCGCCTCGAATCGCTCGAATCGCTCGAGGGCATGTTCGTTCCCAACACGGTGAACCTCACCGGCGAGGGCGAGGCGGAGCAGCTACAGCGGAGCTGGGTGTCGGGGGACTTCTTCGGGGTGGTGGGCCTTCCGCCCGCGGTTGGGCGCTGGCTGACCCCGGCCGACCTGGGTACCCAACGTGCCGTCCTCGATCACGGACTCTGGCAACGCCGATTCGGAGGCGATCCCGATATCGCCGGTCACACCGTACTGCTCGACGAAACCCCGTACGAGGTGGTGGGCGTCGCCTCCCCCGAGACGGACGCCCCCTTCCTGGTCGATGTGTGGACGTCGGTGCCGTACGGCCCCGGCGAGGGACCGCGCGAGATCCGTGGCTGGCGCGCGGTCGAACCGTACGGACGCCTGGCCGAGGGCTGGTCGCTCGAAGCGGCCCGGGCCGAGATCGAGACCGAATGGGCGCATCTGGAGGCCGAGTACCCGGAGGCGAACGAAGGGTGGGACGTGGGTGTGCAACCGCTGAAGTCGCACGTGACCGCAGGCGACGCCACCCCCCTCCGCCTTCTCGCGGGGGCAGCCGGCCTCTTCCTGCTCATCGCCTGCGCAAACGTCGCGAGTCTCTTCCTGGGACGACTCGATGAGCGGCGTCGGGAGTTCGCGGTGCGGTCTTCGATCGGCGCCGGGCACGGGCGGCTGCTCCGACAGGCGTGGACGGAGATTCTCGGGCTGGCGCTCCTGGGCGGCACCGTCGGCATCGCGCTCGCCACACTGGGTGTGGAGTGGGGTGTGGCATGGTTCGGAGCCGGCTTGTCCCGCCCGGACCAGGTCGTACTCGACGGCGGCGTGCTCGTGTTCTCACTCGCCTCGGCTCTGGGTGCGGCCGCCCTCGTCGGCACGATCACGGTGGTCGCGTGGGGCGCGGGCGAGCCGGCCGATGCGCTCCGACGTCTCGGGCGTACGGTAGCCGGGCGCACGGGGCTGCTGCGACGCAGTATGGTCGTCGCCCAGGTGGCCATGGCGCTGATGATGGTGGTGGGGCTGGGACTCCTGGTGCGCAGCTTCCAGAACATGCAAGCCATCGACCTCGGCGTGACCACGGAGTCGGTGCTCGTGGCGAGCATCGGTCGTCTCTCCGGCAGTCGCTACCCCGACGGCGACGCCCGGCGACTGCTGGCCACCCAGCTGCAGGACCGCATCGGGGCCGTACCCGGGGTCGAGGGTGTCGCACTCGCCAGCTACCTGCCGCTGGGCGGGTGCTGCTCGAACCAGCTCTTCCGCTCCATCGAAGATGCGGACGCCGAATCGGGGGCGGAGGTGCGGTGGGTGACCCCGAGTTACTTCCATGTGCTCGGAATCCCCCTCCTCGCGGGCGACCCCATGGAGTCGCTGGGTCCCGGCGAGCCGAGGGGCGTGCTGGTCAGCTCGGTCATGACCCGGGAGCTCTTCGGAACCGTCGACGGCGCCGTCGGGCGGGAGGTGCAGCGCAACGACGACGAAGGCCCCCTACGCATTCACGGGGTGGTCGGCCCGGTGCGCGAGTGGGCCCCCACCCGAGAGGCGCCACCGGTGCTCTACTTCTCGGCACGGCAGGTCCCGTTGTCGGGAGGCTACCTGGTCGTGCGCGCGAGTCTTCCTGCGCCCCAGGTGGTGCCGGCGGTGCGCGCCGCGCTGGCGGAGGTCGATCCGCTGATCCCCTTGGACGAGGTGAAGCCACTCGACGACGTCGTGGCCGGGTACATGTCCGACCATCGGGCGACCACCCTGCTGATGACCCTGCTCGGTGCACTGGCCCTCGTGCTCGGCGTGGTGGGGATCTACGGCGTCATGAGCCACGCCGTGCAGGGCCGCCAGCGAGAAATCGGGGTGAGGCTGGCGTTGGGCGCCAGCCGACGCCGGGTCGCGCGGGGCATTCTGCGCGGAGCCCTGGAGCTGCTCGTTCCCGGCCTTGCACTGGGTCTGGCCGGAGCGTGGGTGGCCCGCCGCTTCGTCGAGAGCCTGCTCTACGAAGTCGGGCTGCTCGATCCCTGGGTGATCGGCGGCGTGGTGGCCCTCTTCACCATGACCGCGCTCGCGGCGGCGTCGGGCCCGGCGCGGCGAGCCGCCCGGGTCGACGTGGTCGACATTCTCAGCGAGGGGTAGGGCTCAGGCTCCGCCTACTCGCCTTGCAGGCTGGCCAGGGGATCGACGGAGGCCGCTTGGACGGCCGGTCGCACACTCGCCAAGAGGGTCGCGGCGAGCACGATGGCAGACACCAGCCCCAGGGTCCGAACGTCGGTTCTGTCTACGCCGAACAGATAGCTCTCGAGCAGTCCGCTCAGCCAGAGGGTGCCCACGAGGCCTGCGGCAACACCGAACATTCCCAGCACGGCCCCTTGGCGGAGAACACGGCCGAGCACCCGCGCAGGGGGCGCTCCCATGGCCATCCGGAGTCCGATCTCGCGGCGCCGGTTCTCGACGTTCTGGGCGACGACGCCATACACGCCGATCGCCCCGAGCACGAGGGCCAGACTTCCGAAGGTGCTCAGAAGCAGAGACAGGGTCCGCTCGCTCACCATCGTGGCCGCGACCTGTTCGTCCATCGACCGCACACGGCCCACGGGGATCCCGGGGTCGATGGCGGCGAGGGCCGCCGTAACCGCCTCCCGCACCTCGTCGGTGTCGAGCGAGGAGCGGATGGTGAGATCCATCGCAGCCACGCCGTCGAAGGGGCCGGGCGCGAGGGTGGTGTAGCTCTGGAGTCGGGCGTCGCGGTCGAGCCCACGGCCTTTGACGTCGGCTACGACCCCTACCACCTCGCGCCACACCGGCGTGCGGAAGTCGAGATTGACTCGGCGACCAACGGCTCCGCCTTCCGGCCACAGCCGCCGCGCCGCCGTCTCGTTCAGAATCACGGGGCCGTCCGCGCGGTCGAGGTCGGAGCGGTCGAAGAAGCGGCCTTCGAGCAGAGCGATTCCGTAGGTGTCGAAGTAGCTGGGTGTGACGTGGTTCGGGTCGGCGCCGAACCACTCCGAGTCCTCGCCGTGGTCGGGCATGACCGGCCAGTCGCTCATGCTCGGCTGCAGAGGGGTCTGCCACGACGCCGTGACCGACTCTACCCCGGGTACCGCGGCAACCCTCTCCTCCAACGCCTCGTAGAGCTGTCGAACGGCCTCGAGGGAATCGTAGGCGAACCGAGACGCGCTGATCGGCACGACGTGAAGTTCGGCCCGGTCGAATCCGGCATCGACCGACTCCAACTCGTCCACAGTCCGGAGCAACAGTCCCGCTCCCGCAGCCATGACGACGGCACCTGCGACCTGGGCCGTTGCCAGGAAGCGGTTGAGCAGCTGGGAGCGCCGATCGGGCGAGTTGCGATGGGTTCCCGACTTCAGCCCGGACACCAGGTCTCCGCGGTTCACCCGCACGCCCGGCAGAGCACCGGCCGTCAGGCCCGCCATCAGCGACATCCCGATGCTGAACAGCAGGACGGGTGCACCGAAGGTGGGGGTTCCTCCGAGCGTCGCGATGTCCGGAGCCAGCAGCGACAACGTTCGCCAGGCCACGAGCGCCAGCACCCAACCGACCCCGCCCCCCACCAGTCCGAGGACCACGCTCTCCGCCAGGGCATGCACGGTGAGCCGAGTCCGTCCCGCGCCGAGCGCGGCGCGAACGGCCACCTCGGACCGCCGATGATCGGCTCGGGCGATGAGGAGGGTCGTCACGTTGACGCACGCGAGGAGGAGCACGAGTCCCACCGCCCCGGAGAGAAGGAGGAGCGGGGTACGCACGTCTCCCGCGATGCGCTCGCGGAGCGGCATGGCCACGACGTCGCGGGCGTTCTCATTTGAGATCCCGGGATACAGTGCTTCGACGCGGTCGACGGCGACCCGGAGATCGGCTTCCGCGTCGTCGATCGAGGCGTTCGCAGCGAGCCGGCCGACGACGAAGAGGTTGTGTCGCTCGACGGTGACGGCGCTGAAGGAGGCGGGGTCCATGCGATGCGGAATCCAGTAGTCCACCTGGGCACCCGGGCTCAGGAGCTCCCAGAGGGGAGTATGCCCCTGCGGCATGACCCCCACGACGGTGAGGGATCGCTCGTCGAGCTGAATCGTGCTCCCCAGGATGTCGGGCGTTGCGCCGAACGCGCCCTGCCACAGGCGGTGGCTCAAGATGACGACGGGGGGCGTACCCGGGTCCTCGTCTTCGGGCGCGAATCCCCGCCCTAGTGCAGGTGCCGCACCGATCAGATCGAAGTATCCGGGCGAGACGAGCACCCCTTCCACCACCGCCGGTTGATCGAGGCCGGTAAGGTTCCCACCCGTACCGCCGATCGCAGCCATCCCGTCCAGCGCCGAAGAGCCCCGGCGGTACTCCCATAGTTCGGGCGCCGAGATCGCACCGGTGGTACCGCTCTCGGTATACCGGTTCAAGAGCCAGACCAACCGTTCCCCATTCGGAACGGGGAGCGGCGCGAGCAACGCCTCGTGCACGACCCCGAACACCGCGGTGTTCGCGCCTACCCCGAGTCCCAGCGTGAGCACCGAGACGAGCGCCACAGCAGGCGCCCGCAGCAACGAGCGCACGGCCAGCTTCAACTCTCCCCACCACATCGTCATCACCTCACCTCCCCCCTTCCCTTTCGTCACGTACGTCCCCTGCGTCGTCCGCTTCCCCTTCGACCGGCGCTCGGCGCGCGACTCCATCCGGATGCGTGCCGAGGTCGACAGCGCGTCCCGCACGAGCCAGGCCCACACTCTCGTCCTCGAGGCGCGGCGCTCGGCGGCCGCGCGTAACGCCTCGTCGTAGGTGCGGCGTATGTCGGCCCCCGCGCGCTCCCGGAAATCGCGGGGGTAGAGACGGATCAGCGCCTCGACCGCCCGCACCGCGACGGGCCCCTCGAGCGGGAGCACCTCACGACCCTCCGGGAATCAGCTTCTTCTCCCGGGCTACCTCGACGATCTGTGCGAGGCTGCGCAACTCCGCGGCCAGGACGTCGCGTCCGTAGGGCGTGATCCGGTAGTACTTCCGCCTCGAATCGTGGTCCGCTCCCGACCTCCGCGGCGCATCCGCGATCATGTCGGCGTCGAGCAACTTGTTCAGCGTGAAGTGCATCGAGCCCGGACCGACGCTCACCGAACCGCCCGTCCTGACCTCGACCTCCTTCATGATGCCATAGGCGTGCGCATCGCCGTCGGCCACGCTCAAGAGGACGTGAAAGACGACGGGAGTCATGCGGAACGGTGCGCGTGCTCGATCACGGCTGGTCATGGCGCCCTTATGTCAGAAACTGAATGATTCAGTTATTGAACTAATGACTCGAGGGTCGAGCGTCAAGAGAGCCCCGGGCTGCCGCCCCCTGATCCCTGCCAGCCGCTCACCACGCGCGAGTCAGTGAAGATGGACACGAGTCTCGCACGATCCGGGAGGTCAAGCATGGACATGCCTTTCAGCAGGACCCTCGCTACGAGCACGATCGCGGTGGCCGTCTTCGGCCTGAGCGCGCTCCTCGCGGCGCCCCCGGTCGTCGGGCAGAGCTCGGATGCGACGGCGATGGCGCAGGTGTCGGAGCCGGAGACGGAGACGGACGTCCTCGAGGAGATGGGCGCCCAGCTTCAACGCATCCAGTTCTACGAAGGGCGACGGGTCACCCCCCTGACCAACGAGCGCCGCTACCGCACGACGTTCGACGCCACGCGAACCTACCGCATAGGAACCGAGTTGACGTTCTCATTCGACGCTCCGGGTGAGACGCGTTCGTTCACCGTCGACTGTACGTACGCGCGGGCCGGAGCCGACCCGTTCCCCCCGATCGCGATCCAGTTCACGGTGCAACCGGAGTGGGAGAGCGTTCGCCACGCCCAGTCGCTGGGGTGGTCCGAGCCCGGTCGTTGGCCGGTTGGGGACTACACCGTGGAGTGTTCGAGCGCCGGTCGCTCCGTCGCTACCGGATCGTTCACCGTTGAAGAGGGACCCGCGACGATCGAGGCGATCGGTGGCAAGCTCAGGGAGATCCGATTCTACGAGACGCCGTCGGGTGCCCTCGCCGGCGACGAGCGGGAGTACACGACCAGCTTTCCACGCCCCGACACCCGCTTCATCCGGGTCGAGCTGGAGATCGTTGCCCCCGAGCTCGAAGAGGCCGCGAGCTTCGTGAGCACCTGCGTGTTCATCCGCGACAACGGCACCGTTCTGGGGAGCACCGGTATCGGCTTCAATCTCGAAGCCGGATGGAAGGGCGGCATCGCGAGCCATGGACTCGGTTGGGCAGAGCCCGGGAACTGGGCCACCGGCCGGTACCGCGTGGCCTGCACCGTGGATGGGAAGTTGCTGGGCGACGCGGTGTTCACGATCACGGAGTAAGGGGACGCTCAGCGCGCTCGCACTTCGTTCGGTCGCCGAGTAGCGCCCCGGGGTGGCGAAGCCCGGGGCGCTGTGGCGTCACCAGGCCGTCTCGATCATCGCGCGCCGGGGCAGATCCTGGAGCGACCGCGATGTGCCCCACAGGGAGTCTCCCCAAATGTGATACACGCAGGCGGTTCCCTGGTCGTCTCCCCCGCACACCACCGTGTCCGCCTGGTCCCATATGTCGGTCTGACACGCGCCAGCGAAATCGGTGCGGGGATCACCGTCGTCGAAGAGGTTGCCGCCACGATAGTCGTCGTCGCCGGCGAAGGTGATCGCCACGATGTTCGCAGGCCCCCCCTGGTACAGCACCCGGTCCGTATCCACCCGGGGCACCTCGGTCAGCACCCGGGTGTCGAGCACACAGGGATCGTCGAAGAGCTCGACTTCGAAGTTGGTTACCGACAGCCGGAGCATGGCCGCGCCCGGCAACGACGAGAGATCCACCTCGTGCACGCCGGGGCCGAAATCGACCGCGAGCTCGAACCGGTCGAAGCTCACCGTGGTTTGTGCCCCAGGCGAGACGGGATTTCCCCTCCACAGATCGAGTACGAGGGTGCCGGTCCGGCGCGCCCCTCCATCGAAGCGCCCTCGGGTTTCCAGGCCGTCTCCCTCGAGCTGGATCGACTCCCCCGCAAGCTGAGCCGTACCCCCCGTGTAGCTCGCTGCTGCACCGGTCACGCGAAACTCGACGGCCTGCGGATCGGGGGACGCCGGGTCGGAGTCACACGCCCCCAAGGCGGCGACTGCCATAAGTACGAAGTGCATGCCCCTCAATCGAACGGCATGCGCGAATCGAATATCCGTCATGTGTCGTGCCCTCATGTCTGGTCTGTGTTGCCCATTCTGGATTCACCCCCACCCTGGGGGCCCGTTCATCCAAAGTCCGTAGCGCAGGCAGAGGGTGAATCGGCTCATCGGAGGCGGCGGGCGCACGTCGGCACCTCAGCGCGAGTCCCCGCGCACTCGGCCGAGAAGATCGGCCAGGACCCCAGCCTCCTCCTCCGACATCCGGCCCGCGAATACCGCGTCGATTCCGCGCGCGTACAGGGGCCACGTGCGTCGAAACGCGGTCTCCCCCTCGCCGGTCAACTCGGCGTAGACCCCCCGGGCGTCCGTGGGCACGGACCCACGTCGGACCAGGCCGTCCTGCTCGAGGCGCGTGACCAGCCTGGAGATACCACTCCTCGTGAGAACGACCCGCTCCCCAAGCTCGCGGAGCCTCAATCGCCGCTCCGGCGCCTCGTACAGTTCGAGAAGCACATCGTAGGACTCCAGTGGAAGCCCGCCCTCTTCCTGCAACCGGCGATTGATTTCCCGGACGGCTGCGGCGTGGGCGTTCAGGAGTCCGCGCCAAGCCGCGAGATGGATATCTGTGAGTCGTGCCATGGGGCCTTGTTGTTGAGCGTGCAACAAAGTATTGTTGTTCACGCAACAATATGACCTCTTGTTCAGGAGGAGTCAAAATGACCCCCTTAGTGAAGACTCTGGACACGCCCAACTCAGCGGCCTTGCCGGTCGCTCGTATCGGGCTGGCCCTCGTGATCCTGCCCCACGGCCTCCAGAAGGCGTTGGGGTGGTTCGGCGGATTCGGATTCGAAGGCACCATGGCCTTCTTCACCGAAACCATGGGGATCCCCTACCTGCTCGGCCTCGCGGCGATCGCGACCGAGTCGCTCGGAGCGCTCCTGTTGCTATTGGGACTGGCGACCCGCCTCTCGGCGCTGATGATCGGCGTCACCATGCTGGTCGCGATGCTCACCGTGCACCTGCAGCACGGGTTCTTCATGAACTGGTTCGGTACCCAAGCCGGAGAAGGAATCGAGTTCTTCCTACTCGCCATCGCCCTCTCCGCCGCGCTCGTCATCGGAGGCGGCGGGCGCCTATCCCTCGACCGGCGCCTCGCCCGCACCCTTGGCTCCACCGGAGGGCTCGACTCGCCCGCCTCCGACCATCGCTCCACGCCGCATATCCATGCGGCATAACGAACTAGAGTCCTCGGGTCAGCCCGATGACCCGATCTCGGGTGCTTTGGAGCTATACGGTTTGAAGCGACCCGATACACGGCGTGGGGAACGCCCAACTCACCTCGCTGAATCGGCGCCGCGCGCGCCGCTCTCGGTGAGGCGAGGGAGACGAAGAGAGGGAACTCCGATGTGGATTCTGAAAGCGATCAACGCCCTGGCGCGTCGAAGGCTCGGGATGCCCCCGACCGCGAGGGTGCGCACGCCACCGGATGCCGGCACCGTGGTGTTCGCCGCACTTTCGTGCGGCCTCTTCGGGGGTCGTACGCTCGAGGCCCAGACCGGAGCCGTCGCCGCACCATCGGCGCGCGCGTGGCCAGTCGCGCAGGCGCAGATGGCCCCGGCCGATTCCCTCGCCCCGGGTGAACGTCTTCGTGCAGTGATGCGGCGATACGGTGTCACCCCCCTCGCGCAACCTGAACGGGGAGATCCCGCCAAGGTGCGCCTCGGCCAGGCGCTTTTCTTCGACCCGATTCTCTCGGGGAATCGCAACATCAGCTGCGCCACATGTCACCTTCCGACGGCCGCATCGGGCGACGGGCTCGCGCTTCCCATCGGCGAGGGGGGAGCCGGCCGTGGACGGTCACGCGACCTGGGTGAGGCCGCCCTCGTCGCCCGGAATTCCCCCGGCCTGTACAACCTCGGCAACCCGAGCATGACCACGATCTTCTGGGATGGTCGGCTGCAGTACGATCCTCGCCAGGGAGTCTTCCACACCCCCGAACCGATGCTGAACGGGAGGAGCCCCGCGCTCCCCGCGTACGTCGATCCGCTCACCGCCGCCCTCGCCGCTCAGGCCATGTTCCCGCCCACCTCGTCCGACGAGATGCGCGGTCAGCCCGGCGAAAACGAGATCGCCGACGCGGGCACGAATGTGCAGGTGTGGCAGCTGCTGATGGCACGCCTCATCGGAGACGGCCGGGGTCCTGCTACCGGCGAATCCGGGATCGACGCCTATCGTACGCTCTTCGCGCAGGCATTCCCGACGACGGAGCCGGCGGAGTTGACCTTCGGCCATGCGGCCGAGGCGCTCGCGGCCTTCGAGGCGGACGCGTTCGTCGCGACGGAGAGTCGGTTCGACCACTTCCTTCGAGGTGACGATGCCGCGCTCTCCGAGCGAGAGCGGCGGGGCGCCGCCCTCTTCTTCGGAGCAGCCGGCTGCGCGTCGTGCCACTCGGGCCCACTCCTCACGGATCAGCGGTTCCATGTGCTCGCCGTTCCGCAGGTGGGGCCGGGGAAGCGGTTCCCCGGTGAAGACCTCGGTCGAGCCGAGGTCACCGGCCGGGCGGACGACGCCTACGCTTTCCGCACGCCACCCCTACGAAATGTGGCTGCAACCGGCCCATGGATGCACGACGGCGCCTACGACACCCTCGAGGGCGTCGTCCGGCATCACGCCGATCCCGTAGCATCGGCCCTGGCCTTCGATGCGGATGCGTTCGCTGGCAGCCCTCGACCCTCGGCTGATCGTGATGCGGCGCGTCGAAGGGCTCGCCTCCGTGCGCTGGCCGGCCCACGGGCGATTCGAGGTGTGGCGCTCACGGAGGAGCAAATCGGCGACCTCGTGCTCTTCCTGCACGCACTCACGGATCCCGCATCCCTCGATACCGGGCGCCTGGTACCGCTCACCGTCCCGAGCGGGCTCCCGGTCCACCACTAGTGTCCCGACCCGACCCATGACTCGCGCCCCTTCCTCCTTCGCCTCGGGAAGGACCGGCGCACGACGGAGGCGAACCGAATACCGAACAAGGAAGCCATAGATGAATAGATCGATGCTCACCACGATCATGGCCGCAGCTCTGGCCACAACCGGGCTCTCCGCCCAGGAGGTCCGTCTCGAGGTCGAATTCGTGGACCACCTTGGCGCGGGAATGATCGAGCAGGACGTCTACGTTGCACTCCCGGACGGTGCCGGGGTGCAGCGGGTCACGCCCGAAACGTATCGGCACTTCCTGCGACAGCCCCTGTTCGCGACCGCCGCAGAGGTGCATCACGATCCGATGAATCCGCTCGCTCTGGGCCCGTTTCCGCAGGGCGCGCCCCTCGGGATCACCTTGGAGCAGTGGATGGGAGCCGAAGGGAGGTTGACGTACACCTGCTCCGGGGGCACGGGGAGGGTAGAGGCGGATTTCGAGGGCCTCGTTCCCCAGGGTCTCTACACGGCCTGGTACGCTTTCATGCCCAACCCCGCCACACGCCCCTTCACCACGTACGACCTCCCCCTCGGGGCTCGCGACGGCTCTCAGTCGGTCTTCACATCCGACGAGGCAGGCATGGCTCGAGTGGTGCGGGAGTTCAGCCCATGTCTACAGCTCAGCGGACGGCAGCTTACCGCGATGCTGGCCGTGGCCTGGCATAGCGACAACCGCAGCTGGGGCTCGAATCCCGGCCCCTTCGGCTCGGCAACGCATCTTCATCTGTTCGCGCCGCTCCCGGCCGAATCCGAGATGAACGCCGCCGAGGGCATGCAGCGGTAGCGCGACCGTACCCCTGCGGATCAAAGCACCCTCGGTACGCATCCTGTGCGGGTTCGGGGCCCCGCCCCGGGCCCGCACTGCGATGCCGTCACCCCCCGGCCCCGGCCGCCTGCCGGTAGGCGTCGGCCCGATCGGGCCGCCCCCAGGCATCGTAGAGCTCGATCATGGCCTCCGTCGCGTCGGTGACCGTCGGCGGATCTCGACTGAATCCGTCGATGACGACCGGATATGCCGTCAGGAGTGCAGCCTCCGCTTGCTCGAACCTGCCCTGCCTCAACAGGGCCCGACCCACATCGATTTGCGCAAGTGCCGCCTGAGGATGCCCTACGCCGAAGCGGTCCTCCAACAGGGAAAGGGCGCGGTTGAGCACGGCCTCCGCCTCGACAGGCCTCTCATGTTCGAGGAGGAAGCGGCCGCGATCGTAGAAGAGAGACCCGATCGCCCCATCGTCCGGGCCGAAGATGCGCTCTCCCTCCGACAGGGCCAGCCGGAAGGCGGCCTCGGCCGCCCGCTCGTCGCCCATCGTCTGATACGCGAAGGCGCGCGCACGATGCGTGGCGAAGATGAAGGGGTGGTCGGCGCCGAAGAGCCGGACGCGCATCGCGAGCGCCTCATCGAGGAAGCGCTCGATATCGGCCGGAGCCGACAGGTCGCCGGCGAGGAGTCCACGATTGTGCAGGGTGTGCGCCAACACGACGTGGTCGCCGCCGTAGAGTCGGCGCTGAAGCGGAATCACGATGGCGTAGAGCGAATCAGCCCGGGCCAGATCGCCGATCTCGCGGTACGCCGCCGCGAGCGCGACCAGGGCGGTCGAAGTCCGCCGATGATCCGGGCCATACACCGTACGGTACAGGCCCAACGCCTGCTCGATGTACTCCGCGCCACCGCTCCAATCGGAGCGCATCATGCGACTACGGCCCACGCTATAGAGGATCGCTGCCACATCCGGGTGTCCCTCACCCTTCAACGTGCGCTCCGCGTCGAGCGCCTCTCGATAGAAGCCGTCGGCGCGCTCGCGCTCGCCCCGGGCGGCCGCGACATCTCCTAGACCGACGAGCGCGGCCGCAACCTCCATCTGCGACTCGCCGACGAGGGTCTTCCTCGTCTCCAGAGCCGAGGCAAAGAACCCCTCGGCTCCCTCCCAGTCGCCGCGGTCGCCGTGCGTCTTCCCGATCAACTCCAGGACCTCGGCCACCAGGCGATGGTCCTCGGGCGGTAATCGCTCAGCCGTTGCGAGCGCCGTGTCGAGGAGGGAGTCGGCTGCCGCATGCTCGCTGAGCTCGTAGTGGAGTTGGCCGAGATCCCTGAGCGCCGTGACCCGATCCACAGCCGTCGCACCTTCACGGAGGCCCGCGACACGCTCGAGAAGCCTCCGCGCGGTCTCGTAGTCGCCGATCGCCAGGTACGAGCGCCCGAGGACCCCGAGCAGTTCGGCCTGCACGTCGGGGACACCCACCAGGTCGCGTTCGACCCGCCGCGTTCCCTCGGCGAGAAGTTCGAACACCGTTAGAGTATCGCCGAGCGCGATGGAGGGATCGGCCTCCTCGAACAGGCCGGCGATGAGGGCCGATGTCTGCAGGGCCTTGCTGGCTTCGGCGCGCGCGAGAGCGGCCGCCCGCGCCGCCCGCCGAGCCTGCGACGTGGTCCCGATGATCCCCGCGACGAGAGATACGATCAGAAGCCCGGTACCCGCGACCGCCGTCCGATTCCTGCCGACGAATCGTCGAAACCGGTAGGTCCGAGAGTCGCGGCGCGCCTCGATCGGGAGTCCTTCCAGAAATCGCGCGACATCCTGCGACAGCGCGGCCGCCGAGCTGTACCGACGCGCGGGATCCTTCGCCATCGCACGAAGCACGATCACATCGAGGTCCCCAGCCAGCAGTCGTTCCAGCCGTGACAGCGGTTCACCGCGAAGCCGGGCGACCTCTGCCGGAGCGGGCTGGCCCTCGGCGGTACCGAGGCCGGCCCCTACCGCGGTCGACGGCGGCCGGGGCTCCTCGGTAGAAATCACCCTCTCCATGTCGGCGGCCGTCAGCGAGGTGAGGTCGAAGGGTCGACGCCCGCTGAGCAGTTCGTAGAGGAGTACGCCCAGCGAGTAGACGTCCGCAGCGGTGGTCGCGGGCTCACCGAGAACGAGCTCCGGTGCGGCATATTCCGGAGTCAGCCTGCGCGCGCCGGTGCGCGTGAGTGGAGCGCTCCCGCCGCCTTCTCCCAGAAGGCGGGCCACCCCGAAGTCGAGGAGCTTGGGGTCCCCCTCGGGGGTCACGAGGACGTTGGATGGCTTCAAGTCGCGATGCACGACGAGATGCGTGTGTGCGTGGTGGACCGCCGTGCAGACCTGCCGGAACAACTCGAGGCGCTCGCGCACGGGCAGCCGCACACGGTCGGCATGCCGCGTGATCGGCTCCCCCTCGACGTACTCCATGACGATGTAGGGTTGCCGTTCGGGCCGGCCCACCGCGGGCTCCATCCATCCACCATCAATGAATCGAGCGATCCCGGGGTGCTCGAGACTGGCGAGGATCTTCCGCTCGTCGATGAACTTCTCTTCGAGCAACGTCGATCCAGGTTCCGCCCGCGCCACCTTGATCGCGACGCGCTGCTCGAAGTCTGCATCTTCGCGCTCCGCGAGGTAGACCGAGCCCATGCCCCCCGACCCGAGCAGACGTACGAGCCGGTAGGGGCCCACACGATCGCCTGCGGGGGTCTGCGGAGGGACGCCGCCGAGGAGTACGGCTCCGATCTCTTCTTCCAACTCATCGAAGAGGCCCCGGCGGCCCGCCGCGGAGAGAAGCGACTCGACCTCGTGCCGCACGGACTCGTCGGCGATGCTCCGTGCGAGCCACGCCGTGCGATCACCCTCCGCGACCTGCAGCGCATCTGCAAACAGAGCCTCGACGACCCGTCGACGCTCAGCAGCGGCCGCGGTGTCGTCCTCCCCCGCCTGCTCCGGCGGGCTCCCGTCCCCTTCGTTCACGCGCCGTCTCCATCCTTTTCCAACTCGCGGTTCAGCCACGCTCGGGCGAAGCTCCAGTCGCGTTTCACCGTTGCGGGCGACACCCCGAGCACCTCGGCCATCTCCTCATTCGTCATCCCGGCGAAGAAGCGGCCCTCGACGACGCGATGCTGTCGCTCGTTGAGCCGCTCCAACCGTTGTAGCGCGTCATCGAGACTGATCAGGTCATCGGAGCGTTCTTCGCTGACGATCACGACGTCGTCGAGCGACGCGTCGACCTGCCCCCCACCCCTCTTGGCGGCCGCCCTGCGTCGCGCATGCGTCACCAGAATGTTGCGCATCGCCTGAGCCGCCACCGCAAAGAAGTGCGCCCGACCCGCGTACTCGATGCGCTTCAGGTCGACGAGTTTGAGGTACGTCTCGTGGACGAGTTCGGTGGTCGACAGCGTGTGATCGCGCCGCTCCTGAGCGAGTCGTCGGTGCGCGACGGCTCGCAGAGCGTCGTACACCACCGGAAACGCCCGGTCGAAGGCTCGGGTGTCTCCCGCTGCGGACGCCTTGAGGAGCTGTGTCAGGCCCTCCGTCGGCGACGTCATGCCCCGTTCCCCGGCGCACGATCCGACCCCCCAATCACTGCAAACATACGACGCACGGCCATAGGCGGAGACCAATGACCCAATACTGGGCGTTTTGGAGCTATAGGGTGAGGAACGTCCCGAGATGAGCCTCGGGGAACCCGGTACACCCCTCTTTTCTGAAGACCAATGACGGAATATGCGAACCCGGATGCCCTCGTCACAACGGCGTGGGTTGATGCCCATCGGAAGGACAGCGACATACGACTCGTCGAGGTGAACGTAGATCATGATCTCTACGCCTCCGGGCACGTCCCGGAGGCGATCAGCTGGAGCTGGAAGACACAGCTCGCGGACGCCCGTCGCCGTGACATTCTATCGCCGCATGCATTCGCCTCCCTCATGGAGACGAGTGGGATCAGCCCGTCCACCACCGTGATCCTCTACGGCGACTTCAACAACTGGTTCGCCGCGTGGGCGTTCTGGCAGATGAAGGTCTATCGGCACCCGGACGTGCGCATCATGGACGGCGGCCGGGCCAAGTGGCTCGCGGAGGAGCGCGAAACCAGTGTGTCGCCGACGACGGTCCCGTTGGCCGAGTATCCTGTACCCGACGCCGACGTCTCGCTTCGAGCCAGGCTCGGCGAGGTATGGGTTTCCACAGGACTCGGTGCGGCGGATCTGGTCGACGTGCGGAGCCCCGAAGAGTTCTCTGGAGAGATCCTGGCCCCGGAGGGTCTCCCAGAGACGTGCCAGCGCGGCGGGCACATCCCGGGAGCCAGCAGCATACCCTGGTCGAAGGCCGTGCGGGGAGACGGGACGTTCAAGACGCGGGCCGAGCTCGTTCGGATCTATGCCGATGCCGGGATCACAGGGAACAAGCCGGTCATCACCTACTGCCGCATCGGCGAACGGAGCAGCCACTCCTGGTTCGTGCTCCGCTACCTCCTCGGCTTCAATGCGGTCCGCAACTACGACGGCTCGTGGACGGAGTGGGGCAATCTCGTCGGCGCCCCGATCGAGACCGGTGCGCCCGCCCGAGAGCTCGCCGCCACTTCAACCGACAGGGCGGACCCATGAGACCGGGCGTGGGCCGGCTCCGGCTCCTGCTCCGCCCCTTTCACTGGAGCGAGCTCGGGGACCGCCGTTTCCCGCTCCTCGACCCGAAGGTGCGAACGCATCTCGGCGATGCGCAGCTCCTACCCTTCCGCGAAATCTGGCGGCCGGCCCTACTCCGCGCGCATCGCGGCCGCGGGATCGATGCGCGTGGCTCGACGCGCCGGGATCCAGGTCGCGACCATGGCCACGACGGAGAGCAAGGCGGCCGCGACCCCGTATTCGAGCGCTCCTCCCCCCTCGACGCCGAAGAGCTGGCTCGACACGACACCGAGTCCGGCCATCGC
>JANQNV010000038.1 GCA_028279425.1 Longimicrobiales bacterium
CTTGCCGTAGCTATCGCTACGCCGCGTCGTTCCGCCTCGCCCCCGCGGCGCCTCCGCACCCTCGGCGGTCACCAGACTTTGGCGACACTACACTAGCGATGTGTTCGTTGAACGAGGGCGAGGTCTGCACCTGCCCCTCGCGCGCTCTTCCAGACCCGGGCACGACGCATGGGCGCCGGCCTCCGGGTCGGGTCGGCAGCCTCGTGTGGTACGTGGTGACGACGCCGTCGCGCGTCATAGACGCCCCCGATACACACCCGAGGGAAATTCGGACTGGACGAACGCCCGGCGAACCCAAACATTAAGATTCCTTCATCAAGAATCCGGGTCTGGAGCACGGTCGTGGATCATGCGTCGATGGACAGCGCCGACGGGGGACTGCGAGACGCCCCCGCAGTCGACCCGCACCGATCGCGGTGGGAAGGCCCTCTGACGCCCGCCGAGATCGCGTACTGTCGCAGCCGGGGGCTCGCACTCGCCTACGACTGCGCCCAGATCGGTTGGGTGTTGGCGACACCCGAGGTGATGGGGGAGAGTGCGGGCGCCTCGTCGGCGGTGGGATCTCCGGCGCGGCTTCCCGTAGACCAGGCGCTCGCTCTCGTACGGGAGCGATTCGAGCGCGAGGCGCGCGCCAGCGCGCCGGATGGGCGTGCGGAAGCGTCCGGGCGGGAAGTGGACGCCCGCTTGGTTGGTCGGCAACGGCTCGACGTCGCGCGCTTCGCCGAGACACATGGCCTCGTGGCGGCCGACGCTCTCCATTGGGCGCTGACGCTGGCGAGGGCAAGGACCCGGACGGGGCGCATCGAGGCGGGGCCGCGTGCGTCGGAGGGACTCGACGGAGCGCCACTCCACGACGACGAACTGGGCTTCCGACCCTGGACGCTCGCGGATCTGCCGGTCTACCGCGAACTCCTTGGCAATCGGCGCGTGTGGCGCTTCTTGCCGGAACGCTATCCCGAGCCGTTCACCGACGAGACCGCGCGCGGACTGATGGAGATCGGCTCCCTCGGCTTCCTGCACGACGCCGTGGCGATCGAGCGCGACGGGCGTCCGATCGGGCAGTGCCTCTTTCGGCCGGACGACGAGATCGGGGGCGTCCGCGCCGGTGAGGTGGCCTACTGGCTGGGCGAGGCGCACTGGGGTCAGGGGCTCATGAGTCGCATCCTCCCTCGCTTCACCGAGCGGTGCTTCCGTACACGGGCGGTCGACGTGTTGTATGCATGGATTCGAGACGATCACCCGGCTTCGGCGCGGGTGGCGCAGAAGGCGGGCTACCGTCGCGACGACTTCCCCTTCGAACGCGCCCTCGCGAAGACGCTTCGCCGACCTGGATTCGTGCGCTTCGCGGTGGTGCGTCGAGATCTGGGCTAGCGTTTCCGACCGGGCCGGCCCCTCGCATCCTGGCCCGCGCGATGTAGGATTGAGGGGTCCCTGAGACTCCGGAGACCCCGAACCCGACATTATGGCGGGAAACGTAGGATTCCGAAGGAACATCGGCCTGTTCATGGCCGTGATGATCGGCATCGGCGCCATGATGGGGCCGGGCATCTTCGCCCTGCCCAGCGTCGTCGCCGGCGCGATTGGTCCTCTGGGCATCCTCGCCTATCTGGCGATGGGGCTACTCACCCTGTTCACCGCCCTGAACTACGGCGAGCTGGGTGCGGCCATCCCGGTGGCCGGAGGCGGCTATTCGTTCGTCAGTCGAACGCTGCCCCGGCCGGTCGCTTTCCTTACGGGGTGGTTCTTCTGGATCGGAAACACACTGGCGTGTGCGCTCTACGTCGTCATCTTCGCGCTCACCATCCAGCAGTATTTCTGGCCGTCGGCGAGCGTGTTCGTCATCACCCTCGTGACCACAGCCTTCTTTACGATCACCAATCTGCGAGGGCAGGTCGAAGCGCTTCGTGTGATCACGGCGATGAACATCGTCGAGCTCCTCGTCCTCGTGGGTGTGGGTGTGTTCGGAGCGCCGTACATCGAGCCGGCCAATCTCGAGCCGTTCGCACCCATGGGGCTTGGGCCCCTGATCCCCACCATGGGGCTGATCTACATCTCGTACGTGGGTTTCGATCTCATCACGGTAGCCGCCGAAGAGATCATCGATCCCGCGCGCACGATCCCACGGGCCATTCTCATCACCCTCGGTGTTGGGGTGGTGATCTACGTGCTCGTGCTGTGGGTCATGATGGGTGTGGTGAACTACGAGGAACTCGCCGACACGAGCACACCCTTCATCTTCGTGGCCGACCGTCTATTCGGAGCCTGGGGGCGGTGGGCCGGGATCGTCGCCACGATCATGGCCAGCCTGTCTGCTTTCAGCGTGACCCTGGGGGCCAGCTCCCGCGTGCTCTTCGCCCTCGGACGCGATCGCCACTTTCCTGAGGCTTTCGCGCGACTCCACCCCAAATACAACACCCCGCACGTCGCGCTATTCTTGTGCGCGAGCCTGGTGGTGCTGCTGAGTGGTCTGGGCGTCGTGCGCTTCCTCGCCTCCGTCAGCAGCTTCGGCTACCTCATCGCGATCGGGATCGTGAACTACTCCGTGATCGCGCTCCACCGGCGAATGCCGAACCTGCGACGGCCGTTCCGGGTCGCGCTCTACCCGGTCACACCGATCCTCGGCGTGGTCGCCTGCTGGTTCTTCATTCCCACCCTCGAGACCCGCAGTCTGCTGCTCGGAGCGGGGCTGACGGCTGCCGGCGTCGTACTCTATCTTTTCCAGCCCGCGAATCGGGACGAACTCCGGGGTCTCCCCGCCCTGGTGCGTCGCTTGTACGTCCGGATTCGAGCTCATTGGAGGCCCCACATGCGTGTACTCATCGTCGGTGGCGGAACACAGGGTCGCAACATCGCCGATCGACTGCTGAAGCGAGACGAGTTCCGGATGGTGTTCCGCTCGTCGGAGTACCAGATCACCTTCATCGAGGAAAACGAGGACCGTGCCGAAGAGCTCGGTCGACGGTTCAACGTGCCCATTCTCCATGGGGATGGCACGAAGCAGGAGGTGCTCGAGCAGGCCGAGCTCGGAAGCCTCGACGTGGCGATCGCCGCGACCCACCACGACGACCGCAACACGATCATCGCTCTCCAGGCGAAGCGCCTCGGTGTGCCGCGCGTCATCGCCGTCGCGCGCGATGCCGATCACGTTGCGCTGCTCGAGCAGAGTGGGATCGTGTGCATGAGCGCGCCCTACGCCACGGCCGCGATGATCGAGAACTACCTCGACCGCCCGGGTGTCGCCGAACTCATCGAGCTCGAGGGGGGGATCGCGAGTCTGATCGATGTGGCCGTACCCGAGGGCGGCGCGGTGGTCGGGAAACGAATCCAGGACATCGCGATTCCCGACGAGTGTGTCGTGGCCGCGGTGATTCGCGACGGGGCCTTCGTCGTGCCACGCGGACACACCGAAATCATGGACCGCGACCACGTCGTGTTCGTGGGGCCGCCGCCGGCCGTTCAGAGCGCCCACACTCTCTTCTCGAGGGCCGATCGCTCGTAGCAGCCTGTCCGCTCAGACCCGCTCCTGGCCGTCGCCGCGCGACCTCATTCCATCAGCTCCCGGTCGGCCCGACGCAGCTTCCGCCCGAGGCCCTCCGCGAGGTTGCGATAGAGCACCACGCCCACATCGGGGCGACGTCGCACGAGATCCTGCAGCTCCGTGCGCCGCAGGATAGCCGCCACGACCGATCCGTCGGCTCGCGCCGAAGCGGAGTGCGGTGACCCCGTGAGGAGGGCGACCTCTCCGAGAGCTTCGCCTGGACCGACGTGTCCCACGGGACCCCGTCCCTCCAGTTCGACCACGACACGCCCCTCGAGGATGAGATAGGCCTCGGTGCCGGGATCGTCTTGTCGAAAGATCTCGACTCCATCGTCGAACTCGACCGATTCGCAGATGCCGAGGAGCCGATTCATCTGTTCGGGGGCCAGGCCGTCGACGAGGTCGGAGCCCGAGACGAGCCGACCGACCCGAGGCACGAGCGTGCGCCGCCTGAACTCCCGCAACACCAACCCCGCGAGACGTTCGACGCCGGGGATCAAGTCGCGGTCTTCGGGCCCGCTCGGAGGTTCGAGCAATCGACACATCTTCACCACGTCGATGCGTTCCACACGGTGGAAGGCCAGCGCCGGGACGTAGGCGGCAGGGATGTAGCCCAGCTCGATCAACGTCCTCTGGACCCCCGGGGTGTGCGCGTTCACGTCGATTTCGATGTACACGACCTCGAGGTTGGCGCGGCACTGCTCCTCGAGTTCCTCGAGCAGGCCCCGCATGACGCCGTCTTCGACGTGGATCATCTCGAAGACCCGCGCGGTGCGTTCCGTGGGATCGTAGATGAAGCCGAGCGCACCGACGATCTCGCCCTCTCGTCGCGCGATGATGTAACGCGAGTTGCGGGCCTGGAGCCGAAAGAAGCCGTACTGCAGCCGGAGCGGTCCAAAGACGTCGCGCTGGAGCAACCGGCCCCGCTCGATCCGCAGCAGGGGGGCGTACCCCTCGGCCGTCATGTCCTCGTACGAAAAGCCGTCGGCGTACGGAAGCGGCGGCTCCGTCTCATCGACGATGAAGTCCGACTCGAGCCCGACCGCTTCCATGGCGAGACCGGCGAGGGGCATGACCTCCGGCACGACGCGAGGGTGGTTTCGTCGGAGGCCGAGGCCGGGACCGAAGTAGGTCACGAGATAGGCCGTGCTTTCTCGAGCCAGGCCGAACTGAAGGTTGCGGGGGAGGAAGCCGACGGGCGCGAAACCATGCTTGACGGCGATCGTCTGGGCTCGTGGATGAACCGTGCGAGCCACCATGAAGCCGACGTGGAGCTGGTCGCCCACACGCTCCAGCCGCGCCTCCATCAGCTGGTTGCCGATTCCTCGACCCTGGAAGTCGGGCAACACGGCCAGTCGGCCGAACTCGCCCACGAGGTCGGTGTAGGCCCCGCTCTCCTGGACCACCGACGCCGTGCCGACGACGGTGCCGCCCTCGGTCGCCACCAGCACGAGGGCGTTGTCGGAGAAGATGAGCTTCTTGAGAAACGTGAGGTCGTAGTACTCGGGGTAGGCGTAGTCGAGCCCGTACACCGAGCGCAGCACGTCGCGGATTCCCGGCGCGTCCCGCTCTTCGGCTGTTCGTACGTCGGCCATGGTTCCCCCAGGTGCTTCTCGAGACTACGCCGCCCGGGCGCCGGACGCGAGGGGTACGGCCGAGGGGGAGCGCCATGGGGCTATCGAGGCCGTCGACGGTGACCCGAGCGAGAGCCGCGAGCGCCGGCTCCACCGCGGCCGTGGCGAGCGGCCGGGCCTGCGGGGCGTTGGGGCTCCCCTGAAAGCAGCTACGGCTATATCGGCGGGGCCCCGCCTCACCTGGAGCCGGAAGACCCCGTCGTCATGCCCGCCCTACTTGTTCAACAGCGTTCTAGCGTAGTGTCGCCAAAGTCCTGATGCCGTTCGTGCGCGGGGGCATCCACGGGATGCGTCGTTGGAACTCCTTGCCGTAGCTATCGCTACGCCGCGT
>JANQNV010000039.1 GCA_028279425.1 Longimicrobiales bacterium
TCGAGCGTCTCGGCGAGGGCGTCGACCGCCGTCCACACCGCGACGTCGTCGGTGATGTCGGCGGGCCAGACGGCGCCTCCGCTGTCCACGGCGAGGCGCTCGTCCCCCGAGGGATCGCGACACACGACGTGGACGGCCCCACCGGCCTCGGCCACCGCCTCACAGACGGCGCGCCCGATTCCCTTGCTGCCTCCGGTGACGAGGACCGACGCACCGCGAAGGTTGGTCTCGCTCACCGCGCTCAGCCCCCGGTGTATTCGACGTAGTTGCGAGGAGTCTCCCAGAGCACGAGCCGCTCGAGAACGACACCGGCGGGAAGATGATCCTCGAGACGGCGCCAGATCGCGACCACCAGGTTTTCGGTGGTCGGGTTCAGCCCCTCGAGCCAGGGCACCTCGACGTTGAGGTTGCGGTGGTCGAGATGCGACAGGATCCGGTCTTCGACCAGGTCCTTGAGCACCTTGAGGTCGAGCACGTAGCCGGTCTCGGGGTCGATCGCGCCCGCCACCGTGACGTCCATCTCGTAGTTGTGCCCGTGGCCGTACGGGTTGGCGCAGGCTCCGAACACCTCTTGATTCTTCTCGTCGGTCCAGTCCGGACGGTACAGCCGGTGTCCCGAATTCCAGTGCACGCGACGAGTCACGCGTACGTTTGCCATTGAAGCTCCGAAAGGTGGGGCGAAAGGACGACGGGCTACCCGTCTCCCGGAGTTTCGATCCGGCGGCGGTCAGCCCCCGGCGACGCCGCTGCTGAGACGGTGAAGTCGACGCAGCGTGTTCACCAGCCTCCTGCGGCATGGGGCATCGTCGGGGCCCGGTTGGAGCCGGGGGACCAGCGCGACCAGGCCGGACAAGGCCGGCCCCGCCCAGCGGCGCGCCCCCACCTGATCGTGGGTGGCGAGCGCCAGCTGACGCAGGCGAGTGCGGGCCCAATCCGCCTGCCCGGCCAGCCCGACGTCGACCACCTGCTCCAGCACGAAGCGGGCAGCGGAGACCTGGCCCCGCGCCAGGAGCAGGTCGGCGACGGCGTGCCCGACCCTGCCGCGGTCGACCGCGTCGGGATACCGAGCCGCCGCAAAGACGAGATCGCGCACGGCCCCCGCGACATCGCCCGCGGCGATCCGACGGCGAGCCCGTGCCTCCTGTGCCACGGCAGCCGACTCGTCGTCGCCCGACCGGACCGCCTCACGGATGAGCGGGCCCACCTCGGCGACGCCACCGTCGGCCACGAGAACGCACCCCAGGCGGGCCATCCGGGCCAGCGGCAAGCTGTCGTCACCGAGGCTGTGCAGCGCTCGTTCGTAGAGCGCAAGCGCCTTCTCGGAATGCCCCGCCTTCCGCGCGAGGCGAGCGCGGTGCAGATCGATGGCCGGATCGTGCGGACACAACGAAGCGGCCACATCGGCCACCGCCGCCGCGCGCTCGTAGTGGGCGCCCGCCTCGAGGGGAGCGGTCAGCGCCAGCAGAGCGGCAGCGCAGCGGCCGGGCGACTCCCGGGCCTCGAGTGCGCGGAGAAGCGCTACTCGCTGCTGCACCTGGTCGAGGGCGAGCACGAGTTGGCGGGTGCGGCGCACGCTGAAGGCGGTCGTGTCGGAGCCGCGACGCACACACTCCAGAACCCGTCGTTCGATGACGTCCGACAAGCCCTGTCGCGACGGATCCCCGCCGGGAGTAGTCGAAGTCTGGAGCGAAAGAAGCGTCATCGGCCGCGAATGGGAATCGTTCTCAACCTCGGTAGAGTACGGGGCTCAGTCGACACCGTCAATCGGAACATCCCCACGACCGAGCGAGGCCTCCGCTCGCCCCCGGGGAGTGGGAAGACGGAAGGCCGCCCCGGCGTCGTTGCCGGAGACGGCCTTCCATCCTTCTATCGCGGCCGCACCTGCGATCCGCGCAGTCCGTACGAACGGACGCGGCAGCGCTGCGACCTACGGACGCGGCTTGGGCGCCTCGGGCGTGTAGCTGCCGCACACGGCGTTGCCGCCCTGAAACGCGATGGTCACCTGAGCGGCCGTGCAGCTCTGGTCGGAGTTGTGGGCGCACGTGGTGGCCGCGCACGACGACACGACGGCCGCAGGCGCGGACTGTTGTTCGGTCTGAGACATATCGACTCTCCGTTGTCGAGCGGGGAGGGGATTTCAAGTTCGGCGTCAAACATCGACCGATCCCCGTAAACAATCAAGGGACAACGAGTTAGGAGACCGCCATCGAACTTGAGTCTCATTCTCAGAACCTCCGACTGCTGGACTGCGGGATGCTTGCGCGCAGGCTCGATGCCCCTTATGATGACAGTGTCAACATAAACGGAGGGGCCCCGTGTCCAGACGGCACCGTGGCCCATCCGTCGAGCGGGAAGCACTTTCAGGCTCACGGCACGGAGCACGTTTCCGCCGACGGCCAGGATCCTTTCCTGGTCGGCCTCCACCTGCACCACGATGTCGCAGTGGCTCCGCGCCCCCTCGCCCATCTGAGCACGGCGCTCCGCGAGGTTCGCGTAGCGAGGTCGACTCCCGCTGCACAACAGGTCACCGGGCTCCACCGGTTGCTCGCCGATCTCGAAGGCGGTGAACCCCGTCGCCGCAGCCCGCCGGTCGCGGGCCTGAATCGCCTGATCGATGTACGTCCAGTGTGCGATCGCGCGGCGAAACTGGTCGCGCTCGCTCAAGCCTCCCTCGCACATCACCCACGAGATGAAGGCGGCCGACCACGGCGCCGTCCAGCGGGTGCCTGGCCCCCGACGCGCCCACCGCCGCGTCTGCGCCTCGACGATCCCCGGCCCCTCCGGCGTCACCGCCCAATAGCCGGCGATGGTGGCCGCTACGCGACTCCCCTCGCGCGCCGAAGGCGTCGGAGCTCGACGGGTGGTGTTTTCGAACACGACGCGCCCGGCCCGCATCCCTGCCCCGGGAAGAAGGCGCGCGCCGTTCAGCCGGTCGAGCACCGGAAAGCCGAAAAACGCCCACTCCTGCAGCGCGATGTCGACGATCCGTCTCCGAAGGTCGACCGGGGCGGCGACCTGGCACGACCGGGTGGTGACCCGCATCCGACTGAGCGCTCCGTCCACCCGCTGCGAGGGGGCCGCGACGTCGAACACATCGACGGGCAGGCGCTCGGGTGCCGTCTGCGCCGACGCCCCGCCCGCGATCGCGACGAGCGCCGCGAGCGGTAGGGCGAGATGAAGGAGGCTGAATCGGGGCATGATGTCCGGGGTCGCGCGTCGAACGAGAGCGACCGCCTACACCGGCTCTCGCCGTCACGGTCCGCGATCCACCTACGCCTCAGCCGCAACCATGTGACAGCGCGGCCGCCGCCCCGCGCTCTACCGCTTGTGTTCGGGGCTCTGGAAGTCGCTCCGGCATCCCGCCTTCCAGACGTCCGGCTGGTTGCCGTGGGCGGGGATCCCCCCTGCATCCTTGAGCATGCGGGCGAGGTGGAGGCAGTTCCAGACGAGAAACGTGGTGTTTCGGTTGGTGAAGTCGTTTTCCGGGCCACCCGAGCCGGGGTCGCGATACGACGGCCCCGGACCGGCCTCACCCATCCACCCCGCGTCGGCCTGGGGGGGCACCGTGTAGCCGATGTGCGACAACGAGAACAGGATGTTCATGGCGCAGTGCTTCACTCCGTCTTCATTCCCCGTGATCAGGGTCGCGCCGACCTTCCCGTAGTCCCGGTACTGCCCCTTCTCGTTGAAGTCGTGGGTGTACCCGTACATCCGCTCCAGCACCCGATTGCACACCGAGCTCTTCTCGCCGAGCCAGACGGAGGTGCAGACGATCAGGATGTCGCAGGCATCCACCTTCGCCTGAATCATCGGCCAGTCGTCGCGCTCCCACTCCGGCGTCGCCGACATGTCGTGCCCGAGCCCAGCCGCGATCTCATAGTCGACGGGGCGCAGCACCTCGGTGGCGACGCCGTTGGCTTCGAAGATCGTCTGCGCGACGCCGATGAGCCCCTCGGTATGCGACAAGACCGGGGTCCGGTTGAGCGTGCAGTTGAGGAAGAGGACGCTCAGGTCGTCGTAGCGGGCGGGTGGCTGCTCGCACTGTTCTGCCGTGATCCGGGAGAGCTGGTCGGTCATGATGGTGCCTCGTCGCAGTCGGGGAGGTTGCAATGTCGAACTTGAATCTAGTGTAGTGTCGCCAAAGTCCTGATGCCGTTCGTGCGCGGGGGCATCCAGACTTTGGCGACACTACACTAGAAGGGTGTGGAACAAGTAGGGCGGGTCTCGCCCGGAGCGCCACGGGGCCAGGGGCGACGCTTGTGGCCCGCGTGCTCGCTCCTGATCATGGTGGCTTGACGTGCGAGGAGATCTCGCCGGACTCCGGGCTCGACCACACTCCCTCGGGAAGATGACGATGCGCCACGCCCCACCGCCGCCGCACGCCTTGCGCTCCACCCCCCTCCTCTGGCCCGCCGTCGTGGCCGCGCTGATCCTCGGCTGCGCACCCGTCAACGAGGACGAGATCATCGCGGGCGTCGGTGCCGGAGTCGACACACTGATCGTGGATCTGGTGCCGCAGGAAGGGGGCGAAACGACGACCCTCGCCGAGCGGATGGGTCACTACGGGGTGCCCGGACTCAGCGTCGCCCTGCTGCGCGATGGGGCCGTGGCGTGGGCGAGAGGGTTCGGGGTCAAGCAGGTCGGTACCGACGACGCGGTCGATGCCGAGACGGTGTTTTCGGTCGGGTCGGTCAGCAAGGTGGGGGCCGCGGCCACCACGCTTCGCCTGGTCGACGCCGGACAACTCGATCTCGATCGAGACGTCGGGGACTACCTCACGTCGTGGTCGATTCCCGACAACCCCTTCACCGACGAAGCCCCGGTGACGCTGCGACGACTGATGTCGCACACGGCCGGCGCCACCGTGCACGGCTTCGCCGATTTCCAGCCTGGAGAGGAACTCCCCACCACGGTTCAGATCCTCGAAGGAAGCGGACCCGCCAAGAATCCCCCGGTCGTCGTCGACGAGGCGCCCGGAAGCCTATGGCGGTATTCGGGCGGCGGGACCACGATCGAGCAGCTCGTGATCGAAGACGCGACCGAAATGCCGTTCGCCGAGGCGGCGCAATCCTGGGTGTTCGAACCGCTCGGCATGGCGCGGAGCACGTACGTGAATCCGCTCCCGGAGTCGCATGGAAACATCGCGCGAGCCCACGACGGCAGGGGTCGACCGGCGGCCCTGCCACGCGGGTGGGAGGCGATGCCCGAGGCAGCGGCCAGCGGCCTGTGGACGTCGCCCAGCGACTACGCCCGGCTGCTGCTCGCCTTCCGGTCGTCGTGGTTGGGCGAGCCCGAGGGCTTCTTGACCCACGACCTGGCGCAGGACCTCATGACGGAGGTGGCCCCCGGGAACTACGGTCTGGGACCGCAGCTCGCCGGCGATGGCCCGAGCCGGCGATACATGCACGGAGGAGCCAACGAGTCGTACAAGGCGTTCTTCGTCGTGTTTCTCGAGAGCGGCGACGGCGTCATCGCCTTCACCAACGGCACGCGTGGAACCGATCTGATCGAAGAGATCGTTGCGGCGCTGGCCCGCACCGAGGGCTGGCCCGACATGGGATGACCACCGCCTACCCTGCCCGGCCCCGCCGCAGCGCGATCGAACACGCCACCTTCCAGTCGGCGAAGTCGATCTCTCCCGCCGGGCGGGCGAACCACTTCATGGCGGGCAGGTCGGCGGGTTCGTACTTCGACGCAGGGAACCACGTTTCGTACAGGTAGTCCCACGCCTCGGCGATGGTCTGGAGCGGACCATCGCACTCGACCTCGACCGCCGTGAAGGCGTCCAGCGTCCGGATCCCGTAGGGTCCGTCATCACCCACCTCGGCGGGCACCTCCACCCCCAGGTCGTAGTGCAGGCGATCCATCGGCGTCGTCTCGTAGTTGTCCCAACTCATCCCGACCACCTGCCCTGCTCGCCAGGCGACGCCTCTGCGCTCGAGCGACTCGACGAGCCCTGCGAATCCCGCCTCGAGCGCGGGAATGTGGAAGGCGGGGTGTACGCGCACGAAGGCGAGACGAATCGGGCCTCGATCGACGAGACGCGCCACCGCTGACGACGGGGGCGATGCGCGGTGGGCGCCTCGTCCTGCGGGCGATGCGAGCCTGCTGCGCCGATCCCAGCGACTGGGCGCCATCCCATAGACGCGTCGAAAGGTGCGTGAGAACTCCTGCGACGACGCGAAACCGGTCTCGAGCGCGATCGAGGTGAGGGTGCGCGACGGACTCGCCTTCATCAGGTACGCGGCTCGCTCGAGTCGAGCCCGTCGCACGAAGCTGCCCACCGTCTCTCCCGTCACGGCACGGAACAGCCGATGGAAGTGGAAGGGCGACGCCAACGCCACCGAGGCCAGGCTTTCGACCGTGTGGGGAACCGCGGGGTCGTCGCGCACGTGATCCATCACGCGGTTCACATGGCGCGTCCAAAGCTCGGAGGGCATCGCAGCGGGCGGTCGAATCGAGCAAGAATTGCGAAGCGCACGCATGCGCAGGGTGACTACCATCAGGCGAGAATCTGGACCCCGCCCCACATCCACGACAGGAGTCTTCGACATGCACCTCCAGCCCTACCTCATGTTCCCCGGTACCTGCCGCGAGGCCCTCGACTTCTACGCCGGGGTGCTCGAGGGTTCGATCGAGCACATCCAGACCGTGGAGGAATCACCGATGGACTTCGGGCCGGAGCACGGCCACCGGATCTTCAATTCGGTCTTCGTGGCGGGAGACGTGCGCTTGATGGCCTCCGATGGGGAGCCCGGCAACGACCCCACGCCAGGCCGGAACGTGGCGCTGTTCCTGACCTTTTCCGACGCCGATCGCCAAGCCGCGGTCTTCGGGCAACTCGTGGAGGGAGGGCAAGTGATGTTCCCACTCGAACACGGGTTCGGAATGGTGGAAGACCGCTACGGGATCTGGTGGATGTTGGCCCTCCAGGGCGAGTCGGCGAGCTAGACGAGGGCCCGTCGGCCCCGGCCCCCGCGCTCGCTCAAAAGGTGATGTCCTGGATGGGGGAGTCGTGCGGTACTTCGCTGGCCCACTCGATACTCCCGTCGTCGGGATTGATGCGACCCAGCCGATTCACGTCGGCAATCACGTCGAGCATGATCGCGAAGAGGTTGCCGTTCGAGTCGTACGTGATCTCGCTGCACCGGGTAACGGCGAGGGGGATCTCGAAGAGGGACTCGATCTCCATGAGGTCGCCGTCGCAAACGCTGGCGATATTCGAGAGGTCGGCATCGAACACCAGCATGAGATCGTCGCACTCCTGACTCGCCCCATACGGACCCGGCACGCCGGCCGAAGCAGAAGGAACGAAGGCGATCCCCGAAATCGCCGGAGGGCGGTTTTCGTTCGGGTCGCCGTCGGCGTAGTGGGCCGAGTTCCCGGCGCGGGCCGTCCCGTCATCGGGATCGATCGACCAGTTCGCTCGGGTGTCGGCCGACACCAGCCGGATGCGATCCCCCGAGGGCTCGAAGGCCATGGCGAAGTGCGAATCGAAGAACGAGGCGATGGAGGGCACGAACCGCTGCTCCGAGACCGGCTCGGCTTCGCCGTTCGAGGGATCGATGACGTAGACGCGGCTGTCGTTTCCGACCCCGTAGAGTCGCCCGTCGTCGGGGCGGACGTCGATCCCGATGATGCGACTGAAGAGCGGGACCCCACGGATCGTGAGGACGGCGCTGACCGAGTCGGCGCTCTCCGAGCCGAAGAGGAGCAGGCGGTTGCTGGCATCGAGGGCATAGATGGTGTCTCCGACGATCGCCGGGCCGATCGGAAGGGAGTCCTCGGGCTCCCCGTCGTCGGGCCCGGTCACATCGAGGGAGCCCCCGTCGCCACACGCCGCCAGGACGGCGGCGGTGGCGAGCGCGAGCAGCGGCCTCATCACATCCGGCCTCATCGGACGGCGTACGAGACGAGTAGCATCAGGCTCCGGTTGTTGGCCGACTCGTCGGAGTCGGGCGACGTGGAGATGTTCGCGAGCCCCAACGAGTAGCGCAGCCCGAACCCGAACCGTCCACGGTCGGCCCCGGCCTCCAGCGCGACGCCGAAGTCCGTGCCTTCGATCTCGTCGCTGACGTCGTCGATGGTGACTTCGCCCACCCGACCGCCGGAGCCCGCGAGCAGCGAGACGGTCGCGCCGCCTCCGACCCACCCTTGCAGGTCACCCACGGGGAAGTGGCGTCGCACCAGCGCAGACACGTCGATGTAGTCGAGGTCGAGATCGCGGCGCCGCACCCCGTTTTCGGCGGGGATCCGGTTCCCCCGCTGCACGAACATGAGCTCGGGCCGAAGCGTGAAGGCCTCATTGAGGGCCACGTGCGCGTATCCCCCCAGCGCAAACCCGATGCGGGCGCCCGGGTTGCCTCCCCGGTCGGACACGAAATCGGTGAACCCGCCAGCCAGGGTGGCCCGGCTCAACCCGGCCGTGAATCCGTACTCCTCGACCGACTGGGCCGAGAGCGGAGCGACCGAAGCCGCCGCCAAGGTGAACGCAACGGCGAGGGCAGAAGAGAAGCGAACGGTTCGCATGATGATCTCCGGTGGAGTGTCGGAGCGCGCCGCCGTGGCTGCTCCTCACCGGTACACACGCATTCCCCCTCAGGAACCGGACAGGCGGTCCAGCGCCTCCCGAGCCTTCTGCGTCCAGACGTCGTCGGGGCGCGCCTCCTCGAGGATGGGCAACGCACCGCTCAACAGCTCGTTTGCGCTGGCCGCGTCGCCCGTGGCGAGGAGGGCGAGACCGAGAGAAGCGCGGCACCCGTTCAGCGTGGGGTGGTCGGTCTCGAGCCGCTCCTCGGCATTGGCGCACGACAGGCGCAACAGCTCCACGGCCTCGTCGGCCCGATCGAGCTCGATCAACACCCGCCCCCGCGTCCGCCGCGCACTCTCCAGATCCGAGTGCGAGGGATCGAGGACCGCCTCGTAGATGGCCAGGGCACGCGCACTGGGCTCCTCCGCCTCGGCGACTCGACCCTGGCGCAGAAGAAGGTCGGCCAGATTGGACCACGAGCCGCCCGTGTTGTGGTGATCGGGTCCCAGGACTCTCAGGCGGGTCTCGAGCGTCTCGCGGATCAGCGTCTCCGCCTGGGCGAGCTCCCCTTTGGCGCGCAGGATCGCCCCGAGATTGGCGACGCCGGTGAGGACATTCGGATGGTCCTCGGCCAGATTGGCCCGGAACACCGACACGGCTTCGCGCATCGACGCCTCCGCTCCGTCGTAGTCCCCTTCGCGGTACGACACGATCGCCAGGTTGTTCAAGCTGGCGGCGACCTGGGCGTGGTCGTCGCCGAAGACGGCGCGGCGAATCCGCAACGCGTCCTGGTGGAGGGCACGCGACTCGTCGAACCGACCCTGTGCCTGACGGAGCTGTGCGAGATTGTTCAGCACCACGGCGACGTGGGGATGTTCCTCGCCGAGAAGCTGGCGGCGCATCTCCAACGCCTCGGCGTACAGCGAGTCCGCGCCCTCCTGGTCGCCCTTCCGGTCGAAGGCGTTGGCCAGGTTGGCGATCGAGGTGGCTACGTCGGTGTGGTAGCCGACATACAAGCCGCGACGGATCGACGCCGACTCCGCGAGGATCTCGATCGCCTCGTCGTACCGGCTTTGATTCAGGAGCAGCGTACCGAGGTTGTTCAGATCGGTGGCGACGGCTGCGGGCCCACCGACGCGGCGGTCCATCGCCAGCCCCTCGCGCAAGACGGCCTCGGCCTCTTCATACCGCCCCTGCCGGTGAATGAACGAGGCCAGATTCGTGAGCGCCGTGGCGAGCTCGACGGTTTCACCGCGATCGATCATGCGACGCAGCTCGAGGTGCTCCCGCGCGACCGCCTCGCCGGCCGCGTACTCGCCCCGGGCGTGCAGCAGATCGGCGAGCGCCGACCTCGCCGCGCTCCGGTCTTCCGGGCTCCCGGTACGGTCCGCCAACACGCGCGCAGAATCGAGCAGAGGGAGCGCGCGGTCGTACTCCCCGATCGATGTGTAGATGCGCCCGAGCACCCGCTGGAGCCGGAGGGCGACCTCGGGCTCGTCTCCCAAACCGGCGAGCAGGGGGCCCTCGCCCCGCGCGAGCAGCTCGCGCGCCGTCAGTTCGCGGCCTGGGGCTGCATCGGGGTCCGACCCTTGAAAGAGCCCCGTGAGCAGCTCGACCACCCGCTCGGCGCGCTCCGCTTCGCGGGCCGCGAGACGGCCCTGCCACCACGTGGCGCCCAACCCCCCGACCAGAGCCAAGACGACAAGAGCCGCGGCCCCGAACTGCAGCCGGTTCCGGCGCACGAAGCGGCCCGCCCGGTATCGCCACGTCGGGGGGCGCGCCGCGACCGGTTCGTGGGTACGGTGGCGCGTGATGTCGGCCGCGAACTCCTGGATCGAACCGTAGCGGCCCCCCGGTTCCTTCTGGAGCGCTTGCAGGACGATCGCGTCGAGGTCGCCGCGCAACGCCCGAGCGAGCCCGTCGGGTGACGTGCTCCGCAGGGCGGCCGCCTCAGGCGAGATCGACGCCGCGGCCCGTGACGGCACCCTCGGCTCCTGATCGGTGACCACCTGCTCGATATGGACGGGCGAGCGGCTCTCGAAGGCGTACGGCCGCGACCCCGTCAGCATCTCGTGGAGGAGGATGCCGGTGGCGTAGACGTCGGAGGCGGTGGTGACGAGTTCGCCGCGGATCTGCTCCGGACTGGCGTACTCGGGAGTGAGCAGAGGGAGACCGGGTCGGGTGAGGGGAGGTGCGTCCAGGTCGGGATCTTCGAGCAACTTCGCGACCCCGAAGTCGAGGAGCTTCACCACCCCGTCGTCGGTCACGAGCAGGTTGTTGGGCTTCACGTCGCGATGAACGATCAGGTTTCGGTGCGCACACGACAGCGCCTCGGCCACCTGGAGCACCAAACCGAGGCGCTCCTCGACCCCGAGACGACGTTCATCGGCCCACGCGTCGATCGGCTGCCCGTCGACGTATTCCATCACGAGGAACGGCACCCCCGAGGCGTCGACGCCCACGTCGTAGAGGCGGGCGATGTTGGGGTGTTCGAGTCGGGCGAGCATCCGCCGTTCGGCGAGGAAACGGTCGAGGTGGCTGCGGCTGTACGCGCCGGCCGTGACCACCTTGAGGGCCACCTTGCGATCGACTTCACCGTCGAGCCGCTCGGCCAGGTAGACCGTACCCATACCGCCGCTGCCCAACCGGTCGACGATCCGGTAGTCGCCGATCCGCTCCGGTACCGGCTCGTCGCGGTCGCCGTCCGCCGAGCCCCCGTCCCGGTCGGCGTCCGCCGGCTGCGCAGCTTCGGCGAGAACGTCGCGCGCGGCCCGGTCGGCGCGTGCCAGCAGGTCGGATCCCGCCTGAGCCGCCTCGAGAAGCTCCCGAAGGCGACGCGCCAACTCGCGACGGTCGGCGAAGCGACTCTCGATGAAGGTGAGGCGCTCGTCGGCCGGAAGCGCCAGCGCCTCGTCGAGCGCCTCGTCGAACTCGGCGTCGAAGCCCGCGCCGGAATCGGCGGTCGAGTCGGGAGCCATGGCGGGCGGCTAGCCGCTCAGGCGAGTGGAGAGGAGGGCCCGCGCCTTGACCCAGTCGCGCCGGACGGTCCGGCTCGAGACCCCTATGACGTCGGCCGCCTCGTCTTCGCCGAGACCCGCGAAGAAGCGCAGATCCACGACCCGGGCCAGGCGGGGCTCCTCGCGCTCCAGATGCTGGAGGGCGGCACCGAGATCGACGAGCAGCTCCGCCGCACCGTCGACCGGGATCATGCGCTCGGTGAGGGTGAGGGGGGCGCTTCCTCCACCACGCTTGGAGGCATTGCGCCGGCGCGCGCGGTCGACGAGCACGTGGCGCATCGCGCGGGCCGCGTAGGCGAAGAAGTGAGCACGATCCTCCCACCCCACCCTCTCCTGCTCCACGATACGCAGGTAGGTTTCGTTGACGAGCCCCGAGGTGTCGAGGGTCGCGCCACCGCTGGCTCGGAGGTGGTGCCGCGCCACCCGCTCCAGCTCCTCGTAGAGCCGGGCGAATAGCGCATCCGCCAGCTCCTTCCCACCGGTGCGAGAGCGGATGAGGATATCGGTGACGGAGGCAGGCATGCGACTGGGTGGCGCGTACGTCGTCTCGAAGGGGAGCGGCAGTGTGGTGGAGGGACCGGGATCCGGCAACCTCTACGAGCCCGACGACAGGTGGGTCCCCTCGAGGCCCTTCACACCCTCGGCAAAGCCGACGGCCGGTCGTGCAGCCGGTGCGCTCCTCTCGCGGCGATCCGAAGCGCGGCGGCGACGGCGAAGCCAGATCAGGAAGCCGGTGACGGGGAAGGTGGCTCCGAGAAGACTCACGAAGCCCCAGAGGAGCTTCGTGGCCAGCGTCCATTCGCCGGTGTGCCATGGAAAGAGCGCGCGCCGGATCCGTTCTCCCGACGAGAGGGAGGCGTGGGTGAGGACGCCGAGCGGAGCCCCCGAATACTGATCGAAGTAGTACGTGTCGAACGCAGACGGGTGGGGCGCGTCCTTTTCGAACACCAGCGCCCGTACCGCCGCCGAATCGGACGAGGCGAAAACGAAGAAGACGCTCTCCGGTTCGGGTGAGTGCTCTCGGACGTGAGCGACCACCGCGTCGACGTCGGCCTCACGGTCGAGCGCGGGGCCGGAGGTGGGCGCGGGAAGGGGGCGCTCCGATCCCGTCAGTCGATAGATGACGCCCTGCGTGTCATCGTAGGCGAAAAGGACCCCGGTAACACCGATCCCCAGGAGGAGGATCGCCGACCATGCGCCGAGCGACACGTGTAGATCCCGGATCCGCCCCGCCGCCTTCGCACCGCGCCACCTCACCGACAGACTTCGGCGCAGATGCTTCAGCGCACGCGGCCACCAGAGCGGAATGCCGGTCAGTAGCACGACTACGAACACCACCGTGGACACATCGACCACCACACGCCCCACACCGCCCCCGAGAAGCTGGCGGTGGATGTCCAGCATCACGCTCATCGCGTCCCGGGACGATCCCGTCGACGATTCGATCGGCGTCCCGTCGGGGTGGAGGTACACCCGCGTCCGCACCCCGTCGGGACTCGAGAGAAACACGCGCACCGGCGCGGTTCCACCGGGCGCGAAGATCGCCGACGTGACCCGCGAGCCGTCCGCGGCCCGACTGCGCGCCACATCGAGGACGTGCGCCAGACTTGCCGGCCACCCCCCTGATCCCGTGTAGCGCTGGGGCATACGCCACGCCCGATACTCATCGGAGAACGCCAGCGCAGTGCCAGACAAACACACCACGTTCAACACCAGACCCGTGGCGATGCCGGTCCATCGATGGAGCAGAGGACGTAGCGCCGCAACGGACCCCTCACGACAGCTCGTCGGTGACGGCCTCCCACGCCGGTCCATGATCCGCACCGGGCTTCCGGACACCGAAGAGCATCAATACGGACGTGCCCTGCGCATCGTAGAGCTCCAGCGACGTAGCGAGTCCGCGCTCGCCATTCTTCTGTACGACCCAGGCCGACGAGATCCCCGGCTGATCGAGGTGGAGGTTGAAGTCGGGATCCATGACGTTGAACCACGACTCGTACATCACGGTGCGCCCGACCACGCCCGAGAAGATCTGAATGGTTCCCTTGTTGCCGACGAAGGCCATGATGGGTGTCTCGGAAGCCGCCACGGCTTCGAGTGCATCCCGCGCCGCGGTGGTCGCAACGCGTCGCGTGAACCGGCCTTCTGCGAGCCGGAGCGCCTGCGTACGCGACACCTGGAAGGAGTGGAGGATGCGGTGGAAGTCGTGCGTATCGGTCAGGGAGGCCCAGGCGTCGAGCAGGCCCTCGCGATCGACCTCCTCGTCGAGACGCTCCGGTTCGCGCTCGGCAGAAGGCTCGGGGGCCGTGACCCCTTCCTGATCGGCCGCCCGGAAGCGTCGTCCGAAGTCTTCGAAAGCGCCGAAGGCCTGCTCGTCGAGAGCGAAGATCTTATGCGTCGCAGCACCATGTGCATCGAAGACCTGGATGCTCCGACCGCCCCGACCGCCTCCCTCCTTCTCGACGAGGTAGGCATGCACCCAGTGCGACGGGAAGATGCGCAGGTCGACCCCTGGCGACACCACCTGGGCTGCGTGGCCGAAGTTCGCGATCCCGCCGTACTCACCGTTCGTCTCGATCACACAGGTGTCGTTGCGCGTCAGCGCCATGACCCGCCCGAGCGCCACGGTGGCCTCCAGAAACGGATCGAAGTCCACGTCGAGCCGGGTCACCCCAGTGGCTAGCCCGGTCTCCAGCAACGCGAGCTCGCTCACCCCCAGCTCGTCCGCCGCAGCCCGGATGCGCGTGCGGGGGTTGGTCGAGCGCAAGCGATCCCAACGCGCCTTGAGGGCGGAAGAGAAGTCGCGGAGCTGGGACGGGTCAGAGATCGACGGCTGCATGATGGACTCCTGAAGAAGGCAAGATGGACGCAGGGCCGGCCGGAGCACCGCTTGGATCCGCGATGACCAGAGGGCGACCCGTTCTGGGGTGGGTGGTCACGATCGTGCGCAGTGAATACGCCTGTTCGATGCGTTCGGGTGTGAAGGCGTGGGCGGGCGGGCCCGACCCCACCACCTCTCCCTCCCGTAGCACCAACACCTCGTCGGCGTATTCGCCCGCTAGATTCAGGTCGTGAAGAACGACGAGCACGCCGACGCCCTCCCGGGCCAGGTCCCGCACCCGCCCGAGCAGTTCGTGTTGCCGCGCCAGATCGAGGCTCGACGTGGGTTCGTCGAGCAGCAGGTAGCGGCTCCCCGAAGCCTGCGGCGTCCAGATCTGGGTGAGAGCGCGGGCGAAGTCGACACGCTGACGCTCTCCACCCGAGAGGGTGGGGTAGATCCGGTCCGAGAGGTGATCGGCGCCGGCGCGCGACAGCGCCGCCTCGGTGATCGTGTGGTCGCGGTCGGTACCGATCCGCGTGATGTGGGGCGTCCGCCCAAGCGCCGCGACCTGGAAGGCCGTGAAGGGAAAGGTCAACATCGCGGATTGCGGCATGATGGCGCGACGCAGCGCCAGCTCAGGGTCACCCCACTCCGTCAGCGCGCGGTCGTCGAGCGTAACGGCCCCCGCCGACGGGGGCATATCGCCTGAAAGCAGGCGAAGGAGGGTCGACTTCCCCGCCCCATTCGGACCCAACACCGCGGTCACCAGGCCAGGTCGGATCGCGACGGACACCTCGCGGAGCAGGGCCTTCGAACCGATGTGGTACGAGACGGCCTGGGCACAGAGCCCGCCTTCGGAGATCGAGCTCACGACTCCCTCCGCACGGCCGGATCGCGCGACAGTAGCCACAAGAAGAACGGGGCGCCGACGAAGGCGGTGACGATCCCGATCGGTAGCTCCGCAGGGCTCGCCGCGGTCCTCGCGACCAGGTCGGCCGCGAGCAGTAGCGTCGCGCCCAGTAGCACGGAAGCAGGGAGGAGGATCCGGTGGTCCGGCCCGATGGAGAGTCGAATCAGGTGCGGAGCCACGAGGCCCACGAATCCGATGATGCCGGTCAGCGCCACGGCCGAGCCCGCCGTCAACGTCGCAAACAGTACGACGGCTCTTTTCGTGCGTTGGACCGGCACGCCGAGGTGGCGTGCCTGCTGCTCACCCAGGAGCAAGGCGTTGAGAGGCCGCGCGAGCAGCGGCGCCGCGAATACCCCGGCGCCCAGAAGGACGGCGCCCGCCCCGAGACGGCCCCAGGTGACTCCGCCCAGACTCCCCAGGCTCCAGAACGTGAAGTCCCGGAGCTGCTGGTCGGTCGAAGCGAAGACGAGGAGCCCGACCCCCGCGGCAGATAGCGCGTTCACCGCGATGCCCGCCAGGAGCATCGTGATCACTGAAGTGACCCCGCTGCGGGTCGCGAAGCGGTAGACGACCAGCACGGCGATCGTCGCCCCGGCAAACGCGGCGACCGACAGGAGGATCCCGCCGAACGCGTGTGGGAGCACCGCGACGAGCCCACCTCCGTAGACCAGCACGGTCAGGGCGGCGAGCGCCGCTCCGCTGGAGGCTCCCACCAGGCCCGGGTCGGCGAGCGGATTCCGAAAGAGCCCCTGCATCAGCGCGCCGCTGACTGCGAGTCCCCCGCCAACGAGGATGCCGAGAAGGACTCGCGGGGCCCGGATCTGGAGCACCACCAGCGCTTCGCGGTCGGTGAACGACCAGGGGAGTTCGACCCCGAGGGTGCTCGCGAACACGGCCGCGACCTGTCCGGGCGCAACCTCGACCGCCCCGATGCAAAGAGACAACACGGCCGTACCCAGCATGGCCGCGGCCAGAACGACGAGCGGAGTCCGGCCGACGTTGAGGCTCACGGGCCGCTCGGGCGCTCCCGAAACGGCGTGAACCGCCCCACTCACGGGTCGTGCGACCCTACGCCCGGATGAAGGTCGTGAATCGCACCCATCAACGCCGCCCCCACACGGGGCCCGAAGCCGACGAAGGCGAGTAGATCGACGACCACCACGCTTCGGGTCTGCCCCGCGGGTGTGGCCGACATACCCGGGAACCCGAGGAGCCCATCGATACCACCCACGCCTTCGAGGGTCGAGCTCGGGACGACCAGAACGTCGGGGGCTGCGAGCAGAAGAGCCTCGGCCGTGATCGGCTGGTAGCCGTCGATGTCGGCGGCGGCATTCACCGTACCGGAACGCTCGAGCATCTCCCCTCCGCCGGTTCCGGACCCCGCCACGCGGACGCCGCCCCCACCGTGGCCCCACACGAAGAGCGCACGCGGCCGGTGCTCGAGACTCGCCACCAGGGCGTCGGCTTGCGCGATCTGCCCGGCGACGGCGTCACGCAGCGCGCTCGCGCGTTCCGTCAGCCCCAGCGCGCCCGACACGACATCGATCTTGTCGAGCGCGGCCTCGGGGGTGCTGCCATCGGGTACCCACACGATCTCGATGCCCGCGGCTTCGAGCTGCTCGAGAACGACGGGCGGCCCACTCCCCTCCGAGGCGAGGACCACGTCGGGCTCGAGCGAGAGCACACCCTCGGCCGACAGGGTGCGAAAGTACCCGACCTGAGGGAGATCGCGAACCTCGGCCGGGTGCAGCGACGACTGGTCGACCGCGACGATGCGATGTCCCGCACCGAGGGCGAAGACCGTTTCCGTCACCGATCCGCCCAGCGAAACGATGCGCGCGTCGGCGGCGACCTCCTGCGCGCCGACCTCCTCCACGGCGACGACCGAGGAGCCGTACGCGACGCCGAGGGCCAGCGCCCCCAGGAGGCACCGGGCAACCGATCGATCAGCGGGCATAAAACTCGACGATCGCCGCGTCGTCGACGATGAAGGGCACGTCGTCGCGGAGAGGCATGGAGACGACGCGGCCGAGCGTACCGTCACTGGTGAGGCGGAGGTACGACGGCAGCTTCACCTCAGGCCCCCGCTCGATCGCCTGAATCACATGGACGTTGTCGTACGCCTTCGGCGAAAGGGTGATGATGTCGTTGATCTTCACGAGCTGGGAAGGCCGGTCGACCTTGCGGTCGTTGACCCGCACGTGACCGTGCGACACGAGCTGACGTGCCGCTGGCCCGGTCGGGGCGAAGCCGAGCCGAAACACCACATTGGCGAGACGTCGTTCGAGCAGCGCGAACAGTTCGTGGGCCGTCACCCCCTGCGCGCGCGATGCCTGCGCGAAGTATCGCCGCATCTGTCGCTCCGAGATTCCATAGTTGAGCCGGGCCTTCTGCTTCTCTCGGAGTTGCCGCGCGTACTCCGACGGGCGTCGGCGACGTGCCCCCCCGTGCTGCCCGGGTGGATTGGCGTCGGTGCGCGGGCGCTTGCGGGTAAGCCCGGGGAGAGGAGTGCCGAGCGAACGGATCTTCTTCAGGCGGGGAGTCTGCATGGGATTCGAATCGGGATCAGGCGAAGGCCGAGGGGCGAGGAGGGAAGCCGAGGGGCGTGCCGTAGAGCACGTGCGCGACGAGCTGTTCGAGGTCCGAGCGTTCGATCTCGGAAAAGGCGAAGGCAACGGGGGCGTGTTCGGTCACCTTCAGAAGGTGCGGCCGATCTTCGTTCGGGTAGGCGGGGTCGGCCGCCATGCGGGCCAGGGCCTCGGCGAGCGCGGGCAGATCGTGCTCCGGAATCTCGAAGACGGCGTTGCCGAACCGGATTTCGAGACGCTCACAACAGCTGCACCGTTGAATGATTCCCGCAGCCGAGATGGCGAGCACGCCATCGGATGAACCGTGTGCTGCACACTGAGACGGCATATCCCGAGCCCCGCGCGATTGAGAGTGAGTTTCAAACTCACTATATCGCGGGGTCGGCAAACCCAACAATACGGGAATCTACGGAGGGGCCTCCGAGCCGTCCCGACCCGAGGTATGCCTCAAGCCACGTGGCTCGGCGACACGGCAGAACCCCCGTCGCCGTCGCCGCGACGCCGCTGCGCCTCCGCCCATTCGTTCACGCGCCCGGCCAGGAAGGCAATCCATGAGGGTCGGTCGTTGAGGCAGGGCACGTGTGCGAAGCTCTCCCCCCCTGCAGCCAGGAAGGCGTCCCGACCCGCCATGGCCACTTCTTCCAGCGTTTCGAGACAGTCCGACACGAACGCGGGCGTCATGACGACCAGGCGGCGCACACCCGCCTCGGCGAGCCGCACGAGTTCCTTGTCGGTGTACGGCTTCAGCCAGGGCTCACCGGCCAGCCTCGACTGGTAGGCGATCGAAACCCGGTCGGGATCCACACGGGCCCGTCCGACGAAGGCCTCCGTCGTGCGGAGGCACTGCGCACGGTAGCAGGTGGTCCGGGCAGGGGCCGGAGTGCTACAACAGTCCGCCGCAACACAGCAGTGGACTCCCGAGGCATCGGCCTTGCGCAGGTGTCGCACGGGGATGCCGTGATACGAGAAAAGCAGGTGATCGAAGCCGGCCGACAGCGCGTCGGCGGCGCTCTCGACGAGGGCATCGATGTACTCCGGATGCCCGAAGAACGGCGCCAGGAAGTCGAGACCGATCTCCGGCGTCTGGTTCACCGCCAGCTCCTCGACGCGATGAACCACCGTCTCGTAGCTGGACATCGCGTAGTGAGGATACAGGGGAATCACGAAGAGCCGCTCCACGCCCAGCGTGCGGGCCTGGCGGAGGGCGCCGCGAATGGAGGGATTCCCGTATCGCATCGCGAGCAGCACAGGTACGTCGAGTTCGCCGGCGAGACGGGCTCGAACGGACTCGCTGATCCGCAGCAGCGGAGACCCCTCGTCGGTCCAGATCTGTCGATAGGCATGCGCCGACCGACGGGGTCGGAACGGCAGGATCATGCCCCGGAGGATCAGCTGCTGCAGCGGCTTCGGCAGATCCAGTACTCGATCGTCGGAGAGGAACTCCTCGAGGTACCGGCGCACGTCCGGCTCCGAAGGGGAGTCCGGAGAGCCCAGGTTCACGAGAAGAACGGCAGTGGCGGGCATGTCGTATCGAGTCCGACCAGAAACCGCAGCCGACGACCGGCGGCGATGACCCTTGAGCATGTTCACGCGGACGGTCCCGCGCCAGTCGGGAAAACTACGCGGTCTGCGCTCCACCGCACTTGCCCGCGCAGGTGGCGCCGCCAAGCCTTCGGAATGGCACGCCCCCCCTCGACACACACCCCGTCTTCGAAACCCGGCTGGCCGCCCGGGGCATGGTTCGGGCTCGCTGCGTCGTCTCTCGTCGGGGCGATGGCCGTCGGGGTGTGGCTGCGGTGGTCGACGGTCGGGTGGGTCGCGCTCCCTCTCCCGTTCGACAACCTTCGCCACGCCCACTCGCACCTGGGATACTTCGGGCTGTTGTTCCCGCTTTCGTGGCTGGCATGGAAGGCTGCCGGCGCCTCGACGCCGCGGGCGAACGTCCTCTGGCTCTACACGGTGTTCAACCTCGTTTCGTTTCTTGGTTTCGTACGCGCCGGATACGGCGCAGTGGCCATCGTCGGCAGCACCGTGGTCGCCGGCGTGTGGGTCTGGAGCATCGGCCCCCTCCTGCCTCGGATGCGTCGATCCCGAGATCCGCTCGCCGTCGTGCCCCTCGGGGTGGTCCTATCCCTCGCGTGCGTGCCCCCGATCGCCCTCACGCTGCGCACCCATCCGGAGATGGCTCAGGGTCTGGTATCGACCTTTCTCTCGGGGCTTCTGTTTCTCGTCGTTCTCCCTTCGACCCTGGCCGCCGCTCGCATCTCGCCCGGCCCCTGGCCCCTGCTCCTGATCTCGGGCGGACTGGGCGCGCTCGCACTCGGCGTGCTACCGGGCGTTCCAACCCGCCTGGGGCTACTCGCATACGCCGGCCTCATCTCCGCGCCGACGCTGTCCCGGCGTCTGCGGCCCCACGCTCGAATCGTCTGGCTACCCGTCGCCGCCGGCCTCGTGGGACTCGCCCTCGGACTCCTTCCGAACTCCAGATCCGTCGCGCTGGGAGCGATCCACTTCTTGATTCTCGGCCCCGTGTTGGCCACGCTTGCGCCACACTGGCTGCCACGGGAGCTCCCCGACTGGGCGTGGTGGCTCGGGCACGGCCTGTGGGGATCCATGTCGGGCGCTCTCGTGGCCCAGGCGTTCACGCTCGCGCCGTGGACCTGGAGTGCCGCAGCGCTCGCGGGCACGGGTACGCTGGTGTGGTGGGTGGCGGCCCTGATCGCCCAGCTCGGCCCGCGACGGGACGGGCCCTCGACGACCGGAGAAACCGAATGAGCGAGTGGATCGACAACCGGGCGGCGCGGATCCGTGAAATGGAGCGGCTCGTCCGCGACCTTCACGAAGGAAGCGCCGTCGACGACGTGAGACGGCGGCTCGAAGAGGTCGTGCGCCAGTGCGACGCGGGTGAAGTCGCGGCCATGGAGCAGGAGCTGCTGGCCGACGGCGTGCCGGTCCACGAACTCATGCACATGTGCGACCTGCACTCCGAGGTGGTCGACGGCCTGCTCGTGGAGCGCCCCCACTCGGAAATCGTTCGGGGCCACCCGGTCGATGTGTTCCGCAGAGAGAACGAGGCCCTCGCCGAACGAGCACGACGGATTCGCGAAGGGCTGCGGGCACTGGTCGACTCGGCCGGCGAGACCGGGGTCGTCGACGACACCCTCCGGCTCGCCGTTCGCAGCGACTTCAACGAGTTGATGGACGTCGCAAAGCACTACCAGCGCAAGGAGAATCTCCTCTTCCCGATTCTCGAACGGTACGGCATCACGGGTCCGTCGACGGTGATGTGGGGCAAGGACGACGAGGTGCGTGAGCGCATGGGGGGACTCGGCGAGTGCCTGACGGCCTCGGGTGCCACGGCTGGGGAGTGGCGTCTGGTGGTCGAGACCGTGGCCGAGCCCGCACTCGCGGCCCTCGAAGAGATGATTCGCAAGGAGGAGCGCATCCTGCTGCCGCTCGCCCTTCAGACCTTGAACGAAAACGAGTGGGGTGAGATCTGGCACCAGTCTCCAGAGATCGGCTGGTGCCTGATCGATCCGGATGGCGAGTACCGCCCGCCGTCTCCGCAGGGACCGGACATCCCCGACGATGTGCAGGTGCGGGCAGAGCGTGACGGCATCGCGATCCACTCGGGCGGAGCGGCGCCACGGAGTCCGACGTCGACGCCAGGCGCCGACTACGGCGCCGGCCACGCCGCGGGGCCGATCGTCTTCCCGACCGGCTCTCTCGACCTCGAGCAACTCAAGGCGATCTTCACCGTCCTACCGGTCGACCTGACCTTCGTCGACGCCGACGACCGCGTCCGGTTCTTCAGCGAGGGGGCGAGCCGGGTGTTCGTCCGCCCGAAGGCGATCATCGGACGAAAGGTCGAGCACTGCCATCCGCCGTCGAGTGTGCACGTCGTGAAGGAGATCCTCTCCACGTTCCGCACGGGCGAAAAGAGCGTGGCCGAATTCTGGATCGAGCACCACGACCACTTCGTCCACATCCGATACTTCGCGGTGCGAAGCGAACAGGGGGTCTACGTGGGAACGCTGGAGGTCACACAGGATCTCACGCACCAGCGCGCATTGCGGGGCGAACGGAGACTGCCCGCCTATGACTGAGCCGTTGCAGACGTCGCTGGTGATCACCCCCGCTACGAAGATCGGCGACCTCCTCGACGCGTATCCGACGTTGGAGGAGGTGTTGATCGCCCAGGCGCCGATGTTCGCACGACTCCGCAACCCGGTTCTTCGTCGGACGGTCGCGCGGGTGACCACCGTGGAGCGAGCGGCCGGCGTCGCCTCACTCGACGTGCGTCACCTGGTCGGCATCCTCCGCGAGGCCGTGGGTCAACCGACCACGGACGACGCCCAGGAGCACGACCGCGCCGACGCGCCGGCTCCGGCCGCAGACGCAGCACCCGACGCGCTCCCACCGTGGGTCGAGGGCGCCGACATCGCGGAGTGCATCGATGCCGACGCGCTCCTGGACGCCGGCACGGTGCCTCTCGGGCCAGTCATGGCCGGAGCGCGACGGCTGAAGCCCGGTGAGGCTCTACGCGTCGATGCGACCTTCCGGCCGACGCCACTCATCGCCCAGGCGACCCGCGCCGGATTTCCCTGCCACGTGTGCCAGCTGGGACCCGACCGATTCGCGACCTACATCGGGCCCGCCCCGCCCGAGGGATAGGCGCGGGACGCCCAACGGGACCCGGTCTACGCGGTGGCGCGATTCCGCCGAGCTCGACGGAAGGCACCCACGAAAGCCACGAGGGCTTACAGCGTGGTGAGGGCCATCACCGCGACCCGGCCGATCGCCAAAGGCGTCTCCGCGCGCGAGGGCGCCCCGGAGCGGCATTCCCAGGCCGAGCAAGACGAGCAAATCACGGGCCGGGCCACAACCCCGGTCGCCGCCGAGAATGCCGATCCGGTAGGGTCAAGCGCGAGCCCTCACGGACCGGTGGTGGGACGATTGTTGGCCACGCCCGCGATTCGCCAGGCGCCGTCGAGGCGCAACAGCAGATAGGCTTCGGTGAACTCGATGACGGACGGCGCGTCGGCCCCGGGTTCGCGGCTCTCTGTGCGAGTTCGCGTCCACACGGTTGCAACGTCACCGCTGACCTGCTCTCCTGTCGGCTCGACCGAGCGGACGTACGACTCGAGTCGGGCGAACAACACCCCGGTGACCACGGACCACATCGCCGTGAGGTCCTGCGTCAGCCCGGTGTCCTCGTCGGTTCCCATGCCCGCATGCGATGGCCTGAGGTTGAACTGCACGCTGCCCTCGGCGAGGAGTCCCAGCGCGGCACCGCGATCCTGATCGGAAACAGCCTGGTTGAAGGCCAACACGGTGGCCGTAGGCTCTCCGGCCGAGACCTCGCTCGAGGCTTCCGACGAAGGCTCGCCCTCGCCGCCGGCGGCGCGGCTCGGCAGCTCCCCACAACCGAGGACCAGGAACGTGGCCAACCCCAGGATCCACCTGATGCGCATCGTCCGTCTCCGCGTTGGAGTCACGCCGGAAAGATAGCGCCCCGTGCTGCGCGGGTCGTGCGGAAGACTACCTACTCGAGACCTTCGACCGGACCCGAGGGGCCCCTGCGCGGGGCCAGGAGCGCCACATGGACGGAGCGAAGACGGAGTGTATCTTGCGCCGCAGTGGTCGGTCTCTCCAACCCCACGATGAACTCGACCGATGAAGACCCTCCGGCGCAACGCCACCCCAGCCGGCGTCGCCTGCACGTGCCTCGCGCTCGGGAGCAGCGCAATGGCCTGCTCGATCGACGGCCCCGCGGTCGAAGACTTGGCATCGACCCTCCGACCGGCGATCCATCTCGACGGCGAGTTCGACGACTGGTCCGATCTCGCCCCGAAGGTGTCCGATCGCGACGACGCACCCGCCGGAGCCCCCGTCGACATCGGCAGAATCTGGGCGACCGACGACCCGGCCTGGATGTACGTGTCGTTCGAAGTCGATCGAGACGTCAACGTCCAGGCCATGCAGGGGGAGATGCATCTGGTGATCGACACCGACGGTGACCCTTCGACGGGGGGCCGCCGTTGGGGGCTCGACGGTGCCGATCTGGAGCTCGTGATGTCGCGCCAGGATCGGCCCCAGCCCGGAGGCTTCGGCGCGGGATTCGGTCTTCGCGCCGTTACGGACGACTCTGTGGGCCCGCTGCGGAGCAGCTACGACCTCGATGTCGCTGCGCTCCCGACCCACGTGTCGAACCGCTTCGAGCTTCGTGTCGCGCGTCACCGGGAAATGGTCGGGGTGCCGCCCTTCGGTGGGCGGGTGCGCGCCCTGCTGGCTGCGTCGCACGAGGGTGAACTCGTCGACGCGAGCGACGCCTGGGACCATACCTTCGCCTCCCCCCCCGGACCGTCGCGCACGACGTCGCCCGTAGCCGACGACGTCGACGCCCGCATCGAAGCGCCGCCGAACTCGTTCCGCCTCGCCACATGGAACGTCTCTGAGGGTTCGTTCCGCGACCCCGACGGGCATGCGCGCATTCTGGGAGTCCTTCGGCCCGACGTGATCCTGCTGGACGAGGTGCCCGGCGACACCGATCTGGACGATCTCGCCGCCTTCTTCGGTCGACCCGACCTCGACACCCTCGGCGCCTGGGAGTTCGTCCTGTCGGAGGGCGGCGGACGCCAGAAGACGGTCGTGGCGGCTCGCGATCGGGCGGTGCGGCAGGAGCCCACGATGGTCGAGGTACGCTACGCCGCCGAGGCGCTGGAGCCGATGAGGGCACGCGTACCGGAGGCCGCCCAGCGCCTCCTCGACGCCGAAGCGGAGCGCCACATGTCGGCGACGGGCGGATGGATCGAGGTCGACGGCGTGGAGGTACTCTTCGTGCCCCTCGACCTCCAGAGCGCCGGATACGCAGGCTCGCCGCAGGACCAGCTGCGCGTCGTGCAGGCCCGAACCCTCGCCGAGCACGTCCAGGCGGCCATCGGGACGGGAGAGCGGCGTGCGCCGGTGGTCATCGCCGGCGACTTCAATCTGGTGGGGAGTGTGGACCCGCTGCGGGTCCTCTCCGACGCACTCGACACCGACGGCGGCGCCCTCTCGCGGGCGACGCTCGACCGACTCGGCGAGGCGACGCGTACGACCTGGCGCGGCAGGGGCGGCCCCTTCGCGCCGGGACTCCTCGACATGGCGCTCTTCGCCGAGCACGCCCTCGAACAGGTCGGCGGCTTCGTGTTCGCCACCGACGACCTCCCCGACGACCGACTCGAGTCGTGGGGACTCGAACGCGATCTGTCGGAGGTCGTGTCGGATCACCTGGTGCTGGTGGTCGACCTCCGGGTGCGGCCTCGCGACCCGTCATTCTAGTGTAGTGTCGCCAAAGTCCTGATGCCGTTCGTGCGCGGGGGCATCCACGGGGTGCGTCGTTGGAACTCCTTGCCGTAGCTATCGCTACGCCGCGT